>NZ_JBEXFG010000061.1:0-33645 GCF_040606675.1 Streptomyces sp. NPDC005393
TCTGGCACAACGACAAGGAAGGGCAACCCATCAAGCGGTCACTGATCGCCTACGATCACTAACCGCGACGGCACCCCTTGGACTCATTCATCTAGCCCGCAACGCTGCATCGCGCCGGCCGGCGGCCCCCGGCCCCCGGCGGTTGATCCGTGCTCCCTGCAGGCGCGGGGATGATCCCGGCTGCGCCAGCCATCCGGTACGCCCTGGCCGCCGGCTCCCGCGTCTGCGGGGATCCCCTCAAACGAGGCGGACCGAGCGGTGACGGTAGCGTCGGCGGCTAGTCGAGCCAGACGAGCATGGCTTCCCCGTCGCGGGCTGCGGCTTGGAAGAACGGCACCAGTGCCTTGTAGTGGCTGATGACGTAGTCCAGCGATTCACCGCGTTCCCAGATGATGCTGGGATAGATGTTGGCGCGGGCCAGATCCGCCGAGGTAATTCCGGTGACCAGGCTGTCGGAGGTCGTTGCCGCGAGTGCTTCCGCGGCGCCGCGGACTCGCTCCGGGGTGAGGTAGCGGGGAGGTCCGTATCCCCAGTCCTCGGCCCCGCGGATCTCCTCTTCGCCGTGGACGATGTCGACGGGGAACTGGATTCGGCGCAGCAGGAAGTCGAGCGCGTGCCATGCCTTGTCGGTGTCATGGCAGCGCGCTTCGGATGCCTCGGCCCCTTCGTCCGGTTCCGCTTCGATCAGCTCATCGACGAACTTCTCGGCCCACTCCGGCTCGCGGACGGCGCGATCGAGTTCGGTGGCCGTCAGGCGCGCGTACTCTCCGATCATGCTCATGGCCGGATGCTATGGATGGGCACTGACAGTCGGATGAGCTCAAGCGGAGCCGTTGCTCCAGGAGCCGCGAGCTCACAGGAGCCAGTGAAGATCTTGGGTGCGGCGGTGTCGCGACGGATCGGTACGCTGGATGGCATGTCTAATGCTCCCGTTCGTGTTCGTTTTGCCCCCTCTCCAACCGGTATGTTCCACGTTGGTGGTGCTCGCTCCGCTCTCTACAACTGGGCGGTGGCGCGACAGTCCGGCGGGACGTTCGTCCTGCGGATCGAGGACACGGACGCGGCGCGGAACCGGCCGGAGTGGGTCGACGGGATCATCAGCGCGCTCGCGGCGATCGGGATCAACGAGTCGGACCCGGTCTTCGAGGGCCCGTACTTCCAGACGCAGAACGCCGACCGGCACAGGGAAGCCGCTGAGCAGCTGTACGCGGCCGGGAAGGCGTACTACTGCGACTGCACCCGCGAGCAGCTGAAGGAGCGCACCGGGTCGGAGCACCTGGGGTACGACGGGTTCTGCCGGGACCGGGGGCTGGCGTATGAGCCGGGGCGGGCGTTGCGGTTCCGGACGCCGGATGAGGGGGAGACCGTGGTGGTCGACCTGGTCCGGGGGAAGCCGGCGTTCCCGAACAGCGCGATCGAGGACTTCGTGATCGCGCGTGGGGACGGCTCGCCGGTGTTCCTGATCGCCAATGTGGTCGATGATCTCGATGAGGGGATCACGCAGGTCATCCGGGGTGAGGAGCACCTGTCGAATACGCCGAAGCAGCAGCTGCTGTGGGAGGCGCTGGGGGCGAAGGCGCCGGTGTGGGCGCATCTGCCGGTGATCGTGAACGAGAAGCGGCAGAAGCTGTCCAAGCGCCGGGACAAGGTGGCGCTGGAGGACTACCTGGCCGAGGGCTACCGGCCCGAGGCGATGGCGAACTACCTGATGCTGCTCGGCTGGGGGCCGGGCGATGACGTGGAGATCCGGCCGTACGAGGAGCTGGAGCGGGTGTTCCGGATCGAGGACGTGGGCACGTCGCCGGCGTTCTTCGATGTGAAGAAGCTCACCGCGTTCAATGGGGAGTACATCCGGGGGCTGGCGCCGGAGGCGTTTGTCGCGGCGTGTGCGCCGTGGCTGAAGGCCCCGTACGCGCCGTGGGCGGCGGAGGCGTACGACCAGGCGGTGTTCGAGGCGGTGGCGCCGATGGCGCAGACGCGGCTGTCGGTGCTGTCGGAGATCACGAAGTACGTCGACTTCCTGTTCCTGGACAAGCCGGTGGACGACGAGGCGTCGTGGAACAAGGCCATGAAGGCGGGCGCCGAGGAGCTGCTGCGGGATGCCCGGACCGAGCTGGCTGCGGCGGAGTGGAAGGCCGAGTCGCTGAAGGTTGCGCTGGAGGCCGTGGCCGCGACCCGCGGACTGAAGCTGGGCAAGGCGCAGGCTCCGGTCCGCGTCGCGGTGATGGGCCGTACGGTGGGGCTGCCGCTGTTCGAGTCGCTGGAGGTGCTGGGCCGCGAGCGGGTGCTCGCCCGGCTGGACGCGGCTCAGGAGCGGCTGGCCGCCCAGTAGTTGGGGTGGTCCGTGGCCTGGTGCGGCCGACTCTACGCGTCGGTGAAGTGACGGCGGTCGGAACGGGGTGGGTGCGGGGTTTGTCGCACCGGCCCTTTATGTCGGGCTCCATGGGAGTGCTCGAAATCTGCAACGACGACGAGTAAACCCGCAGCTCACGCAGTGTGCGCACCCGCGGGGATGGTCCCATCACGAGGGTCGCGGACCTGACGGTCGTCGGGTGCTCCCCGCACCCCGGGGATGGTCCCGAGCCGCCACATGCCGCCATCGGTTACGTGTGCTCCCCGCACCGGCGGGGATGGTCCCGCGGCAGGGGTGAGCCTCAGCGCCGCCGCGCAGTGCTCCTCGCACCCCGCGGGGATGGTCCCTGCTCGAACTGTGCCTGGATCGCTAGAGCTCGCGCTCTCGCGCTCTCGCGCTCCCCGCGCCCCACGGGATCGGCCCCACCGCCTCACCGAGAGGCGGCCGGCCGCGCCCTCGCACCCGTACAGGTCGCCAACGGAACGACGAGGCAGGCCCCAACACGCCTTAAAACACCCAACGAGGCCCCCCACGCCACCCCTCAGGGCCACACCAAGCAGTACGGCTGGTGCCCCGCCTCATGCAGCCGGTGGGAGAAGTCCTGCCACTCGTGCAGCAGCTGATAGACCGTGAAGGCGTCCCGCGGGCCGCCGCGGTCGGGGACGGTGGACCAGATGAAGGCCGCCGCGCCCACCGCCTCTTCGCCTACGCCGCGCAGGGGGTCCACCGCGGTCATGGGGAGTTTGACGACGGCGTAGTCGGGGTGGAGGACGACGAGTTCGAGCGGGGGGACCTTGTGGAGGGGCATGCCCTCGATGCCGGTGAGGACCATCGCGGCGACCGTCTCCGGCTTGATCTTGGTGAACATGCCGTGGCCGAGCTCGTCGCCGCCGAGTTCCTCGGGGCGCATGGAGATGGGGACCCGGGCGGCGGTGGCCCCGTCGGGCGCGCCGAAGTACTTGTAGGTCACCCCCATGCGGCCCCCGCTTCTGCTTGCCCTGCCCGCTTCGTCTCGCCGATGGCGTCCGGGGCGGGCGCGCTCGGGGCCTCGGTCGTCAGTCCCTTCACCCAGTTCGCCACTGCGATGCATATCTCCACCCGACCACTCGCGGCTACCACCGCGCAACCCGATCAATGTTAGAGAGACCTCCCCCACGTTCGGGCTGTGAAACGCCCGGCGGCAGGACTCCGTCCGGCTCTGACAACATGGCTTGCGTGAGCTATCCGTACGCAGCCCAACCTTCATGCAGTTAGGGTACTTTGGATGTATGCACCCAACTACGCAGGCGGGGGTCCCGGAGCACGTCGCTACCGTGCTCCGGGTGGCAGCAGGGTATACCCGCCAGTCAAAAGCTAAAGCGGACAAATCGGAAGCCAGTCCGCAGACGCAGGGCGAAGCGGCGGAGCGGAAGGCGCGAGAGCGCGGATGCTCTTTCAAGGGCCACTACAGGGACATCGGCGTTTCCGGGTATGACCCGAGCGCCAAGCGCAAGGAATTTGAGCGTCTTCTAAACGACTGCCGTGAAGGGTTAGTTCACGAAATCGTCGTCTTCAACGTGACTCGGTTCTCTCGAAGGGAGCCGAGAGACGCAATTCCTATCGTCCTGGAGTTGTTCGATCTCGGGGTCACCATCACATCCGTGTCTGAAGGCACGTTCTCGCCTGGACCGGATAACACGATGGAACTCATCATGTTGATCATGCGCCTTGACGCGGCATATCAGGACAGCCGGAATAAGAGCCAGGCAATCGCTGGGACGAAGAAGAAGGAAAAGGAATTCGGAGGCTGGACCGGAGGGGCGCTGCCCTACGGCATGGAGTCCTACGCAGAATCAGTCACGCGTGAGATCGACGGCAAACCCGTCACGGTCACCATTCGTCGACTGCGTCCCGCGCCTGTGCGTGAAGACGGCACGGATCAGGCGGGCGAGGTCGTGAAGATGTTTGACCGCATCTTCGAATTCAAAGACAAGCCCTGGACGGGGAAGAAGAACGCGCATCCGGCGTCCGTAGGCGCCATCGTGGCATGGCTCAACTCCAGGAACGTCCTCACGCAGAAAGGCGGGCAGTGGAGGGAGCGCACCGTGAAGCGGCTCCTCACAGACCCTCGGCTGGCTGGGATGTCTGCCGCGCCCGTGTACTCCCATGACAAGGACGGCAACCAGACGCGTAACGTCACTGGGTACCGCATCCTCCGCGACGAGAACGAAGAGCCCATCATCGTCGGCGAAGCGCTCATCCCGCCGCCCCGCTTCTTCGAGGCTCAGGACTGGCTGGCAGGCAGGGGGCGGGGCAACCGGGGTGGGACGCCCAGTAAGTACCTCCTGACGGCCATGGAAAAGCTCTACTGCGAATGCGGACGTCCCATGACTGGCTCGGGGGACGTCTACAAGTGCAGCCGGCCGGCGGGCGTTACGGAAGAGGGGACGCACGAAGGCGGGAGCACGATCCAGCGAGCAGACGTGGATTACTACGTTGCTTCTCGCATCATGGCAGTCATTGTCAACGCCGACGGGGACGACCCGGAGACGCTGGACATCCTCGCTGAAGCGACCGTCCGCCTGGCGCGTCTCAAAGAAAGCCCGGAGATTCGAAGCGAGCGCGCCGCGCTGCTTGGAGAGCGGGCGGATATCGTCCGATCGATCGAGCAGCTTTACAGCGACCTTCGCATGGGAATCTATGACGGCGAAATCGGACGTCGGCAATTCCTGGCCGACAAGTCGTCGCTTGAGACGCGCCTGAGAGCGGTCGACGCCAGGATTGCTGTGGTTGGCGATTCCGATCTGCCTCCGCTCCCCATCGAAGAGTGGGCGGACTCCGAAGACGGCAACCCCCTCGGGCCTAACTCGTGGTGGGCGCGTGCCGACGTCGAAGACCGCCGCATGTTGGTTGAACTCTTCGTCGACCGCATCACTGTCGCGAAGGCTAACGGGCGTGGCGGCACTGAGCGCACGTGCCGTGTGGAGGATCGCGTGACGGTGGTCGTGGCCACGTCCCAGTCGACGGCGGACGAGGAGCGCGAAGCCGTCTGAGCTGACACACGGAAAGAGCCCCCGTCAATCGATGACGGGGGCTCTTCCTACGCCTGCGGTGGCTCGCTCCACGGCCCCGCTGGAGGCCGCTCAGGCAGCTCCTCACAAGGGCAGGGAGGAAGGGGTCCGGGAGCGCTTTGGTCGGCTCCTCCAGGGCCCGAAGCCCCGTCCGTGCGTCGTCCCCCGCGGCGCATGGGCGGGGCTTCGTCATGCCTAGGGGTGCTGCCCTACGCTGATGGTGTTCACCGTCCGCTTCGACGCAGAAACAGCAGGTCATGACCGAACTGCCCTATAGCTATGAAGCCCCAGTTTCGCAGACGCTTTTCGATCGCGCGGCGGCCGTGACGCCCGGCGGCGTGAACTCTCCGGTGCGGGCGTTCCGCGCCGTCGGAGGTACGCCCCGCTTTATGGTGTCCGGTGCCGGTCCGTACCTCACCGATGCCGATGGACGCGAGTATGTGGACCTCGTGTGCTCGTGGGGACCGATGATCCTCGGCCATTCCCACCCCGAGGTGACGGCGGCCGTTCAGGCGGCCGTCGCACGTGGTACGTCGTTCGGCACGCCGGGTGAGGGCGAGGTCGCGCTCGCCGAGGAGATCGTGGCGCGGGTCGGGCCTGTCGAGCAGGTGCGTCTGGTGTCATCGGGCACCGAGGCGACGATGTCGGCGATCCGGCTGGCCCGCGGGTTCACCGGACGGGCCAAGGTGATCAAGTTCGCCGGTTGTTACCACGGCCATGTGGACGCGCTGCTGGCCGCGGCCGGGTCCGGGGTGGCGACCTTCGGGCTGCCGGACACCCCGGGGGTGACGGGCGCGCAGGCGGGGGAGACCGTCGTGCTGCCGTACAACGACCTGGAGGCGGTGCGGGAGGCGTTCGCCGCGCATCCCGGGGAGATCGCCTGTGTGATCACCGAGGCGTCGCCGGGCAACATGGGCGTGGTGCCGCCGCTGCCCGGGTTCAACGCGGGTCTGAAGCAGTTGTGCGCCGACAACGGCGCGCTGTATATCTCCGATGAGGTCATGACCGGCTTCCGGGTCTCCAAGGCCGGGTGGTACGGGCTCGACGGCGTGGAGCCGGATCTGATGACCTTCGGCAAGGTCATGGGCGGCGGCTTCCCGGCCGCGGCCTTCGGCGGGCGCGCGGACATCATGGCGCGGCTGGCCCCGGCGGGCCCGGTCTACCAGGCGGGCACGCTGTCCGGGAACCCGGTCGCGACGGCGGCGGGCGTCGCGCAGCTGCGGCTGCTGGACGACGCGGCGTACGAGAAGGTCGACGCGGCCTCCGCGCGGCTGCGGGCGCTGGTGACGGAGGCGCTCGCCAAGGAGGGCGTGGCGCACCGGGTGCAGGCCGCGGGCAACATGTTCTCGGTCTTCTTCACCACCGACGAGGTCACCAACTACGAGAAGGCCAGGGCGCAGGAGGCGTTCCGCTTCACCGCCTTCTTCCACTCGATGCTCTCCCAGGGCGTCTATCTCCCGCCGTCCGCCTTCGAGTCGTGGTTCGTCTCCACGGCGCATGACGAGCGGGCGCTGGAGCGGGTGGCGGTGGCGCTGCCGGGGGCGGCGCGGGCCGCCGCCGAGGCGGCTGAATGATGGACGCCATGACGAAGAGCGATAACGACATCACCGTCGTCCATGTGATGCGCCACGGCGAGGTGCACAACCCCGACGGCGTGCTGTACGGGCGGCTGCCCGGGTATCACCTCTCGGAGCTGGGCCGCCGGATGGCCGACCGGGTGGCCGAGCATCTCGCCGACCGCGACATCACGCGCGTGGTCGCCTCCCCGCTGGAGCGCGCGCAGGAGACGGCGGCGCCGATCGCCAAGGCGCACGGCCTGGATGTGGCGTCGGACGAGCGGCTGATCGAGGCGGCGAACGTCTTCCAGGGGAAGACGTTCGGCGTGGGCGACGGCGCGCTGCGCAAGCCGGCCAACTGGCGCCATCTGAGCAACCCCTTCCGCCCGTCGTGGGGCGAGCCCTATATCGACCAGGTGGTACGGATGATGGCGGCGCTCGGGGCGTCGCGGGACGCGGCGCGCGGGCATGAGGCGGTCTGCGTCAGCCATCAGCTGCCGATCTGGATCGTGCGCAGCTTCGTGGAGCGGCGGCGGCTGTGGCACGACCCGCGGAGGCGGCAGTGCACGCTGGCCAGCCTCACCAGCTTCACCTACCGCGGCGACAAGATCGTGTCGGTCGGCTACAGCGAACCGGCCCGCGATCTCGTCCCGGCTCATCTGCTCGCGGGTGCCAAGCCGGTGAAGGGGGCTTCCAAGGGGTACGGCGCATGACGGCCGCCGGCCTCGAAGGGCTACGGCGCAAGACCGGCTCATGACCGGCTCATGACCGGCTCATAACGGGGCCGGGTAGCGCGGGGTAATCGCCCGGAGACATTGTGTCGATAATGTAATTGAACGCGTCCCTTCGGAACCCCGCTATTCGTCTCGCCATCTCAAGGGTTGTCCGCTTGACCCGGGCAACCAGTACGGCGAGTGCGAATCGAGGGCGTTATGCGTGAGGTCAGCCGGAGGGGGATCCTCGGTCTTGGTGTGGGAGCGGTGGCGTCACTGACCGTCGCCGGCTGCTCCTCGTCGGGGTCCGGCGGGGCGAAGCCGAGGAGAACGACCCAGGCGAAGCCGATCGGCGACGGCTCGACCTCGCACGGGTCGCGGCGGCCGAAGGAGCCCAAGCCGGAGCGGCTGGAGCGGGGGCAGAAGCCGCCGCAGTTCGTGATCTTCTCGTGGGACGGCGCGGGAGAGGTCGGCAACGGTCTCTTCCCGCGGTTCCGCAAGCTCGCCAAGGACCACGGCGCGACCATGACCTTCTTCCTCTCCGGGATCTACTGCCTGCCGGAGTCGAAGAAGTCGCTGTACAAGCCGCCGAACAACCCCGTCGGCGCCTCCGACATCGGCTATCTCACCGATGAGCACATCAAGGCGACGCTGCGGAACGTCCGCGCGGCGTGGCTTGAGGGCCATGAGATCGGCACCCACTTCAACGGCCACTTCTGCGGGGGGAGCGGCTCGGTCGAGCACTGGACGCCGGCCCAGTGGAAGTCCGAGATCGACCAGGCGGTGTCCTTCGTCACACAGTGGCGGTCGAACACGGGCTTCACGGACCTCGAACCGCTGCCCTTCGACTACCGCAAGGAACTCATCGGCGGCCGCACCCCGTGCCTGAAGGGCCAGGCGAATCTGCTGCCGACCGCCCGGGAGCTCGGCTGGCGCTATGACGCCAGTTCGCCCGGCGGGCTGCAGGTGTGGCCCACGAAGAAGCAAGGGCTGTGGGATTTCCCGCTCCAGCAGATTCCCTTCCCCGGGCACTCATTCCAGGTGCTCTCGATGGACTACAACATGCTGGCCAACCAGTCGCGGAATTCGACGAAAGCCCCGCCCGCGAACTACCCGGGCTGGCGCAAGCAGGCCACTGAGGCGTACATAGCCGGTTTCCAGCGGGCGTACGAGACCAATCGCGCACCGTTCTTCATCGGTAATCACTTCGAGCAGTGGAACGGCGGTATCTATATGGACGCCGTCGAGGAAGCGCTGAAGCATATGGCCGACGAGAAGCGGAAGGACGTCCGGCTGGTGTCCTTCAAGCAGTTCACGGACTGGATGGACGCACAGGACCCCGCCGTCCTCGCGGATCTGCGCAAGCTCGGAGTGGGCGAGGCGTGGAGCCCGAACGGCCGCTGACGTCCCTGGCCGTGAGGGGCCGGGGGAGGGCCCGAGGGGGGTGGCGAAGATTCTCAAAAGGGCCATGCGAAACTTTTCACATGAGTGCCTGCCGCGCCTCTCGGCGCCTCGCGACCCGCCGTCGCGCAACCGTGCTGGCCACCGGGGCCGTGGTTGCCGCGCTGTCCCTGACCGCCTGTGGTGCGGGCGGCACCTCCGGCGGCTCCGCCGATACCAAATTCGTGCAGGGCAAGGGCGGGGTGGACACCGCCCCCAAGGGGAACCGTCAGGACGCCCCCGGGCTCTCGGGCAAGACCCTGGAGGGCAAGCCGCTCGATGTGGCGGACTACAAGGGCAAGATCGTCGTCCTGAACGTCTGGGGCTCGTGGTGCGCGCCCTGCCGGGCGGAGGCGCCGAATCTCGCCAAGGTCGCCAAGGACACGAAGGCCAAGGGCGTGCAGTTCATCGGGATCAACACCCGTGACTCCAACCGAGCCCCCGCGCTCAGGTTCGAGAAGGACTTCGGCGTCGGCTATCCGAGCCTGTACGACCCGATCGGCAAGCTGATGCTGCGCTTCCCCAAGGGCAGCCTCAATCCGCAGGCCATCCCGTCGACGATCGTCCTGGACCGGGACGGCAAGATCGCCGCCCGCGCTCTCGCTCCGCTCAGCGAGGAGAGCCTGCGCAAGATGCTCGACCCGCTGATCGCGGAGAAGTGACCTCCGTGAGCACTCTCGCCGCCGTCACCGATCCCAACCAGACCGTTCTCACGGGGGCGCTGCTGCTTGCGCTGCCGGTCGCGCTCCTCGGCGGACTGGTCTCCTTCTTCTCCCCGTGCGTCCTGCCCCTGGTGCCCGGCTATATGTCGTACGTCACCGGGGTCACCGGTACGGATCTGGCCGAGGCGAAGCGCGGCCGTATGGTCGCGGGCGCTTCCCTCTTCGTCCTCGGCTTCACCGCCGTCTTCGTCTCCAGCGGCGCGCTCTTCGGTCACTTCGGCTGGACCTTGCAGGAGCACAAGGAGACCCTTTCCAAGATCCTCGGGGTGGTCACGATCCTGATGGGGCTGGCCTTCATGGGGGCGCTGACCCTCTTCGGCCAGCGAGAGTTCCGCTTCCACGTCAAGCCCAGCCTGGGCCTCGCGGGCGCACCGGTGCTGGGGGCCCTGTTCGGCATCGGCTGGACGCCGTGCCTGGGGCCCACGCTCACCGCCGTGAACGCGCTGGCCTTCAATGAGGCGAGCGCGGGGCGCGGCGCCCTGCTGACCGCCGCGTACTGCGTCGGGCTCGGGCTGCCGTTCGTCGCCGTCGCCGTGGCCTACCGGCGGGCGCTGGGCGCCTTCGGCTGGGTCAAGCAGCACTATGTGTGGGTGATGCGGATCGGGGGCGGCATGCTTGTGGCCCTCGGGGTGCTGCTGCTCACAGGTGTCTGGGACAGCATCATGAGCGACATGCAGAGCTGGGCTCTGGGCTTCAACGTTGGGATCTGATCCATGTCCACCACCGATACCGACACCGCGGCCGAGAAGGCGGCCGGCAGCGGCGCGTCCGCCGACGAGCGCGAGCTCGGCGCGGCGGGGTCGCAGCTGTCCACCGCCCCGGTCGAGGAGATCAACGTCCCCTCGCTGGGGCCGCTCGGCTGGGCCAGGTGGTTCTGGCGGCAGCTGACCTCGATGCGGGTCGCCCTGCTGCTGCTCTTTCTGCTCTCCCTCGGCGCGATCCCGGGCTCGCTGATCCCGCAGACCAGCATCGACGCGCTCAAGGTCCAGAACTTCAAGGACAAGCACCCGACGCTCACCCCGGTCTACGAGAAGCTGCAGCTGTTCCACGTGTACAGCTCGGTGTGGTTCTCGGCGATCTATCTGCTGCTGTTCATCTCGCTCATCGGCTGCATCGTGCCGCGCACCTTGCAGTTCATCGGCCAGCTGCGCGGCCGCCCGCCGGCCGCTCCGCGCCGGCTCACCCGGCTCCCCGTGTACACCACCTGGCGCAGCGACGCCGAGCCGGAGCGGGTGCTCCAGGCGGCCCAGCAGATGATGAAGCGGCGCCGCTTCCGCACCGAGGCGGCGGGTGACGCGGTCGCCGCGGAGAAGGGCTATCTGCGGGAGGTGGGCAATCTTCTCTTCCATATCGCGCTGATCGTGCTGCTGGTGTCCTTCGCCGCGGGCCAGCTGTGGAAGACCGAGGGCACCAGCCTGGTGACCGAGGGCGGCGGATTCTCCAACAGCCTCACCCAGTACGACGACATCAAGACGGGCCAGCTGTTCAACAGCGACGACCTCGCACCCTTCAGCTTCCAGCTGGACCACTTCGCCGCGACCTACGAACGCAATGGCCCGCAGATGCGCACCCCGCGCACCTTCCGCGCCGATGTCACCTACTGGGACGGTACGGACGGTCCCGCGCGCAAGACCTCGATCAAGGTGAACGAGCCGCTGGAGATCTCGGGCTACAAGGTCTATCTGCTGCAGCACGGCTACTCGCCGGTCGTCACGATCCGGGACGGCAAGGGCAACGTCGTGCACCAGGGCCCGGTGGTGGGGCTGCCGATCGATGGGGCCAACCTCACCGAGAGCATGGTGATCAAGGTACCGGACTATCAGGACGAGACCGGCAATAAGGATCAAATCGCCTTCCAGGGGCAGTTCCTGCCGACCTGGGTGCGCAGCAGAGGGATGTTCTCCCAGTTCCCCGCGCTCGACAATCCGGCGCTGGTCCTGACCGCCTACCACGGCAGCCTCGGCATCGACGGCGGTACGCCGCAGAGCGTGTACCAGCTGGACAAGTCGCGGATGAAGCAGTTCATGGAGCCCGACGGCAAGACGAAGTACGCCCGGGCGCTCGCGCCCGGCGACACCATGAAGCTGCCGAACGGCGGCGGCACCCTGACGTTCGACGGCGTCAAGAGCTGGGCCAGCTTCCAGGTCTCGCACAAGCCGGGTGACCAGGGCGCCCTCATCGGCGCCGTCGGGGCCCTGGTGGGCCTGGCCGCCTCCCTGTTCCTCCAGCGCCGCCGGGTGTGGGTACGCGCGGTGGCGGGCGACGACGGCACGACCGTCGTCGAGATGGCCGGACTCGGCCGCAGCGAATACGCCAAGCTCCCCGAGGAGCTCGCCGATCTGGCCGTCCGCCTGCAGGCGGACGCACCCCCCGCTTCGGAAGCGGAACCCGAACCGGAGCCTGACCCGGAACCGGCAGCCGACCCGGAAGCCGCACCGGAATCCGCATCCGACACCGCAGATCCCGCAGATCCTGCCGAAGGAGCGCGCGCGTGAACCTCGCCGCCGCAGTCAACGAGAACCTGGCTCATTACAGCAACGTGCTGATCTACTCGGCGATGGCGGTCTACACCCTCGCCTTCCTCGCCCATATCGCCGAGTGGGTGTTCGGCAGCCGCAGCGCCGTCGGCCGCACCGCCAACGCGATCACCGCCGACGCCGCGGCCGCCCAGCGCGCCAAGGTCGCCGTGCGGGTCGGCGGGAAGGGCGGCGGCACCGCCGTACTGGAGCGCCCGAAGATCGTCACCCGCTCCGCCGCGGGCAGCCGCGACGTCCCGGACGGGCCGGGCGCCGCGGGCAACAGCGAACAGGGCGATGTCTACGGCCGGATCGCGGTGGGCCTGACCGTACTGGCCTTCCTCTTTCATGCCGCGGGCGTCGTCTCCCGCGCGCTGTCCGTGCAGCGCGCGCCCTGGGGCAACATGTACGAGTTCTCCACGACCTTCGCCATGGTCGCAGTCGCCGCATACCTCACCCTGCTGGTGCTCAAGAAGAATGTGCGCTGGATCGGGCTGCCCCTCGTCACCACGGTCCTCCTCGACCTCGGTCTCGCCGTCTCTGTCTTGTACACCGCCAGCGACCAGTTGGTTCCGGCCCTGCACTCCTACTGGCTCTGGATCCACGTCAGTTGCGCGATCATCTCCGGCGCCGCGCTCTACATCGGGGCCGTCTCCACGCTGCTCTACCTCTTCCGCGACCGGTACGAGGCACAGCTGGAGAACCCGGAGGCCAAGCAGTACAGCCGGTTCGCCAAGTCGGTGCTGGAGCGGGTGCCCTCGGCCGCGTCCCTGGACAAGTTCGCGTACCGCATCAACGCCACGATCTTCCCGCTGTGGACCTTCACGATCATCGCGGGCGCCATCTGGGCCGAGGCCGCCTGGGGCCGCTACTGGGGCTGGGACCCCAAGGAGGTCTGGTCCTTCATCACCTGGGTCGCCTACGCCTGCTACCTCCACGCCCGCGCCACGGCCGGCTGGAAGGGGCGGAAGGCCGCGTACCTCGCCCTGATCGCCTTCGGCTGCTACCTGTTCAACTACTACGGGGTCAATATCTTCGTCACCGGCAAGCACTCCTACGCCGGGGTCTGACCGGGAACGGACAGCCGAACCGCACCGCGACGACGGCCGGTTCCTGTGACGCGGGTCACGGGAGCCGGCCGTCGCCGTTCGGAAGTGCCGAGTGGGTGCCGATCCGGAACTGGCCCGGCGGACTCCTCAGGAGGCGGCGGGCGGCGGGGTGTCGTCGGGGCCGGAACCGGAACCGGAGCCGGGGCCCTCGCCCTTGCGGCGCAGCTCCTCCTCGCGGCGGCGCAGATCCGCCTCCCAGCTCTTCAGCCGCTCCTCGTCCCTCGGCTCCTCGTCCCTCTCCTCCTCGTCCTCCGGCGGATCGGGCTGCTGCTCGTTCTCCCCCAGGGACTTCAGGAAGTCGGGGTTGTCGTCCGGCGCGACCCAGTCGCGCGCGCCGCCCGCGCCGCGCGTCCCGCCCCACGGACCGCCCTCGGCGATGGCGCGCTTGCGGCCCACGATCAGCCAGGAGATGGAGCCGACGACCGGGAACAGCAGGACGAGGATCGCCCAGAGGGGCTTGGGGATATAGCGGATGTCCTGCTCGTCGGTGGTGATGCAGTCGATGAACGCATAGATGCTCAGTGCCAGCGGCACCAGGATCATCAGCACCCGGAGCATGAGGCGATCCCCCTGCGTGTGGTGATCGGGGCCGGTCGTACGGGCCCCAGTTACGGGACCAGGGTAGTGCGTACCGGATACTGGGACGCATGGCTTATGACGATCTTCGTTCCTTTCTGCGGGCGCTGGACAGGGAAGGCGACCTCAAGCGGGTCAAGGCCGAAGTCGATCCATATCTGGAGATCGGCGAGATCGTCGACAGGGTCAACAAGGCGGGCGGCCCCGCGCTGCTCTTCGAGAACGTCAAGGGCGCGGCCATGCCGCTGGCCATGAATGTCTTCGGCACCGACCGCCGTCTCCTCAAGGCCCTCGGGCTCACCTCGTACGACGAGATCAGCGAGAAGATCGGCGGGCTGGTCAAGCCCGAGCTGCCGCAGGGCTTCGGCGGGCTGCGCGAGGCGTTCGGAAAGCTCGGCGCGATGGCGCATGTCCCGCCGAGGAAGGTGAAGGAGGCGCCGGTCCAGGAGATGGTCCTGACCGGTGACGACGTCGATCTGGACGCGCTCCCGGCGCTGTTCACCTGGCCCGAGGACGGCGGGTCCTTCTTCAATCTCGGCCTCACGCACACCAAGCATCCGGAGACCGGGGTGCGCAACCTCGGCCTCTACCGCCTCCAGCGCCATGACCGCCGCACCATCGGTATGCACTGGCAGATCCACAAGGACAGCCGCAACCACTACCAAGTGGCGGCCAGGCGGGGCGAGAAGCTGCCGGTCGCGATCGCGTTCGGCTGCCCGCCCGCCGTGACGTACGCGTCCACCGCGCCGCTGCCCGGCGATATCGACGAGTACCTCTTCGCGGGGTTCATCCAGGGCAAGCGGATCGAGATGGTCGACTGCAAGACGGTGCCGCTCCAGGTCTCGGCCAACGCCGAGGTGGTCATCGAGGGATGGCTGGAACCCGGGAAGACGCTGCCGGAGGGCCCGTTCGGCGACCACACCGGCTTCTACACGCCGCAGGAGCCGTTCCCGGCGCTGACCATCGACTGTGTGACGATGCGACGGCGGCCGCTGCTCCAGTCGATCGTGGTGGGCCGGCCCCCGACCGAGGACGGGCCGCTGGGGAGGGCGACCGAGCGGTTCTTCCTCCCGCTGCTCAAGATCATCATCCCGGACATCGTGGACTACCACCTCCCCGAGTCGGGCGGCTTCCACAACTGTGCGATCGTCTCGATCGACAAGAAGTACCCCAAACACGCCCAAAAGGTGATGCACGCCATCTGGGGCGCCCACATGATGTCCCTCACCAAGCTGATCGTCGTGGTCGACGCCGACTGTGATGTCCACGATCTGCACGAGGTTTCCTGGCGCGCGCTGGGCAACACGGACTATGCCCGCGACCTGACCGTGGTCGAGGGCCCCGTCGACCATCTCGACCACGCCTCGTACCAGCAGTTCTGGGGTGGCAAGGCGGGTATCGACGCCACCGCGAAGTGGCCCGAGGAGGGCTATACGCGCGACGGCGGCTGGCCGCGCATGGTCGAGTCCGACCCAGACGTAGCCGATCGGGTGACAAAGCGCTGGAAGGAGTACGGACTGTGAGCGGAGAGGCCGTCATCGGGGACGGCAGGGCGGCTGGTCCCCGCCGTGGCGGGGGTGTTCCGGCGTTCCTGCGCCTGGTGATGATCGAGCATTCCGTCTTCGCCCTGCCCTTCGCCTACACCGCCGCGCTGACCGCGATGCAGCTGTGGGACGGCACGGTCCACTGGATGCGGCTCCTGCTGATCACGATCGCGATGGTGGGCCTGCGCACCTTCGCGATGGCCTGCAACCGGATCATCGACCGCGAGATCGACGCCCGCAATCCGCGCACCGCGGGCCGCGAGCTGGTCACCGGCGCCATGTCGGTGCGTACCGCCTGGACCGGCGCGCTCATCGCGCTCGCCGTCTTCCTGGGCGCGGCGGGGCTGCTGGGCCCGCTGTGCCTGGCGCTGGCGCCGGTCGCGGTAGTGCCGATGGTGGTCTATCCGTACGGAAAGCGGTTCACCGACTTCCCGCACGCCATCCTGGGCCTGGCCCAGGCCATGGGCCCGGTCGGCGCCTGGATCGGGGTCACGGGGGAGTGGTCCTGGGACGCGGTGATCCTCGGGCTCGCGATCGGCATCTGGATCGGCGGCTTCGACCTGATCTACGCCTGCCAGGACGTGGCGGCCGACCGGGCGCACGGGGTGCGGTCGGTGCCGGCCCGCTTCGGGATCCCGGGGGCGCTGTACGGCGCGCGTGCCTGCCATGTCGTCACCACCCTGCTCCTGGCCTGGTACGCGCTGGCCACGGACGCCGGGCTCTTCTTCTGGCTGGGTCTGGTGATCGTCGCGGCGGCGTTCGGGTACGAGCATTCCATCGTGCGGCCGGGCGATCTGTCGCGGCTGAACCGGGCCTTCTTCACGGTCAACGGCTTCATCGGGATCGCGCTGTTCTGCTGTGCGCTGCTGGACCTGGTGGTGCGGGGCCTGAGCCTGTGACAGCCGCCGGATAGCGCCGGATAGGCTCGGTGTGTGGAGCCGCCGCACGAGCCGTACTACAGGCCGCACGAACAGCCGCACGAAGCGGCGAGCAGGCGCCGGCCCTGGGTGGTCGGTGTGTCCGGCGCGTCCGGGACGCCGTACGCCGCCTCGGTGCTGCGCGCGCTGCTGGAGGCGGGGGAGGCCGTGGACCTGGTGATCAGTCGGGCGTCACGGCTGACGCTGCTGGACGAGACGGGGATCGCGTTCCGGGACGCGCACTGGCGGGACGATCTGCGCCGCTGGCTGGCGCGCGGCGCGGACGGCACGCCCGACGCCTTCGATGTGGAGGTGGAGGCGGCCGACGTACGGCACTGGGCGGCCGGGGATCTCGCCGCCGGGCCGTCCTCCGGCTCGTACCTGGTCAAGGGGATGCTGATCGTCCCGGCGAGCACGGCGTGCGTGGCGGGGGTGGCGCTGGGCCTGTCGAAGGATCTGCTGCAGCGGGCCGCGAGCGTGACGCTCAAGGAGCGGCGCAGGCTCGTGGTGGCGGTGCGGGAGACGCCGCTCAACGGACAGACGCTCAGGCATCTGGTGACGCTGGACGAGGCGGGCGCGGTCGTGCTGCCCGCCTCGCCGGCGTTCTACGCGGGGGCGACGCATATCCAGGATCTGGTGGACTTCGTCGCGGGGCGGGCCCTGGACGCGGCGGGGGTGCCGCACAAGCTGTACCGCCGGTGGGAGGGGGAACTCGGTGGGGACCGGGGGAGGGGCTAGTCGGCCTCGGTACGGGCTGCTCAGCGCGTCCAGCGGTTGCGGGCGCGCGCGGCGCGGGCCGCTACGACGGCCGCGCGGCGGGCCGTGCGGGAGGCGGGACGGACGTTCGCACGCGAGCGGTTGGCCAGGTCCCGCAGCTCGAGCATGCGGGCTTCAAGACCCTCGATCGTGTACATGGTGAGTCTCATCTCCTGAGGAAAACCGATCGATCGACTAGAAGATTTGCAGGGCTTGTGGCCCTAGTGCCTTAGATTCTACATGTAATGACGCTCTGGCTTTGAATAATGGAAGGCGCACGGCATATGGACGCGGTAGACAGGCAACTCATCCAGGCCCTGCGGGAGAACGGCAGGGCCTCGTACGCGGAGCTCGGCAGGCTCGTCGGCCTCTCCGGGCCCAGCGTTACGGACCGGATCAACCGCCTGGAGGCGGCCGGGGTCATCACCGGCTATCGCGCGACCGTCGACGCCACATCCCTCGGGCTCGGGGTCACCGCCCTGATCGGCATTCAGCTCTCCGACTCCACCGACCACGAGGACGTGGCGCACCGGCTGCGCGACCTGGCCGAGATCGAGGACTGCTGGTTCATCGCGGGCGACGACTCGTACATGCTCAAGGTGCGCGCCTCGGACGTGGACGGCCTGGAGCGGACCATCCGGCGGCTCTCCGGCACCAAGGGCGTCTCGCGCACCCGCACCACGATCGTGTTGTCCACGAAATGGGAGAACCGGGTCGGGGAACTCCCCGAGGACATCGAGGCGTAGTCTCGGCCGAAGCCGACATCGGCAGACGGCCGAGGCCCATACCGGCAGACGGCCGAGGCCGGCATCGGCAGACCTAGGGCAGACGCATGGGAGGCGGCCGCGTGACGGCGACCACACACGACGTGGGTTTCAAGCGGGAGTTGGAGCAGAAGGTCCGCGCCGGGGAGCGGCTCTCGCGCGAGGACGGCATCGCCCTGTACGAGTCCGACGATCTGGCCTGGCTCGGCGGTCTCGCCCATGAGGTGCGCACGCGGAAGAACGGCGACGTCGTCCACTTCAACGTCAACCGCCACCTCAACATGACGAACGTGTGCACCGCGTCCTGCGCGTACTGCTCCTTCCAGCGCAAGCCCGGCGAGAAGGACGCGTACACGATGCGCATCGAGGAGGCCGTCCGCCTCGCCAAGGCGATGGAGAACGACAACCTCACCGAGCTCCATATCGTCAACGGCCTGCACCCCACCCTCCCCTGGCGCTACTACCCGCGGTCGCTGAAGGCGCTCAAGGAGGCCCTGCCGCAGGTCTCGCTGAAGTGCTTCACCGCCACCGAGATCCACCACTTCGAGAAGATCTCCGGGCTCAGCGCCTCCGAGATCCTCGACGAGCTGATCGACGCCGGTCTGGAGTCGCTGACCGGCGGCGGCGCGGAGATCTTCGACTGGGAGGTGCGGCAGCACATCGTCGACCACGACACCCACTGGGAGGACTGGTCGCGCATCCACCGGCTCGCACACGAGAAGGGGCTGAAGACCCCGTCCACGATGCTGTACGGCCACATCGAGGAGCCCCGCCACCGGGTGGACCACGTCCTGCGCCTGCGTGAGCTGCAGGACGAGACCGGCGGCTTCCAGGTCTTCATCCCGCTGCGCTACCAGCACGACTTCGTGGACATGAAGGACGGCAAGATCCGCAACCGCCTTCAGGCCCGTACGACCATGGCCACGGGCGCGGAGGCGCTGAAGACCTTCGCGGTCTCGCGGCTGCTGTTCGACAACGTCCCGCACGTCAAGGTCTTCTGGGTGATGCACGGCGTCCAGACCGCCCAGCTCGCGCTCAACCACGGCGCGGACGACATGGACGGCTCGGTCGTCGAGTACAAGATCACGCACGACGCGGACAACTACGGCACCCCGAACAAGCTGACCCGCGACGATCTGCTGGACCTGATCCGGGACGCCGGCTTCCGCCCGGTGGAGCGGAACACCCGCTACGAGACCATCCGCGAGTACGAGGGTCCGGACCCGGCGCGGCGCGAGGCGCCCCAGCCGATGCGGGTGTGAGCGGCCTCCTGTGGCGGCCTGCGGCGGCCGTACGACGGGTTGCCGCGGCGCCGCTGTCTGAGCGGCCGCTGAGCGGGGCACTCGGGGCGCATGGCCCGAGCTGCGAGTCCCGAGAGTCCCGAGAGCCCTGAGGACGCGTACACCGCCGCCCCCTTCGTCCCGGAGGGCGCCGACCTGGCGGCCCTCCGGCAGGCGGCGGCCGAGTGCCGGGGCTGCCCGCTGCACCGTGAGGCGACGCAGACCGTCTTCGGGGCGGGGGACGCGGACGCCCGGGTGGTCCTCGTCGGCGAGCAGCCGGGCGACCAGGAGGACCGGCAGGGGAAGCCGTTCGTCGGCCCGGCGGGCAAGGTGCTGAACCGGGCCCTGGACGAGGCCGGTATCGACCCGGACGAGACGTACACCACCAACGCCGTCAAGCACTTCAAGTTCACCTACGTCCCCGAGCGCGGCAAGCGCCGGATCCACAAGCCGCCGAGCCTGCGCGAGATCTCCGCGTGCGCGCCGTGGCTGGCGGCGGAGCTGGCGCTGATCGATCCCGAGGTGATCGTCGCGCTGGGCGCGACGGCCGGGAAGGCGCTGCTGGGGCCGTCGTTCCGGGTGACCAAGCAGCGCGGAATGCGGCTGGAGGGCGACGAGGCGGGGCCGGCGCGCGGAGAGCCGGTCGTCCCCACGATCCACCCCTCCGCCGTCCTACGGGCCGACGACCAGGAGGCCGCGTATGCCGGCCTGGTGTCGGACCTGAGGGTGGCGGCGGAGACGCTCAGGTGAGCCGGGCGTCTCACTGAGCCGGGCGTCTCGCTGAGCCGGTCTCGGTGGCCGGGCGAGCCGGGCGGGCTGTCACCGCGCATGAGTATCGTCGCCCGTATGCCGCTGACCTTCGAACTCGACCCCGCCGTCTCCCCCGAGCTGCGGGACGGCATCTGCGCGCTGTGGGCCGACACCTCGAACGCGGACGGCGCCGTCGGTTTCGTCCCGCCCGTCACCGTCGACGACGTCCGCACCGAGCTGGTCAAACACCTCGTCGCCATGGCCGAGGACCGCGCCCGGCTGCTCGTCGGGCGCGATGAGAACGGGGCGGTCGCCGCGACCGCCGTCTTCGGGCTCAACACCCATCGGCTGATGCGCCACTGGTGCTGGCTCTACACCGTCATGGTCCACCCCTCCCACCAGGGCAAGGGCTACGGCCGCGCCCTTATGGCCGCCGCCGAGGACGCGGCGCGCGGCATGGCCGGGATCACCGGGATACGGCTGACCTGCCGCGGCGGCCACGGGCTGGAGCGGTTCTACGGCGCCTGCGGCTATAAGGAGGTCGGCCGGGTGCCGGACGCGATCCGGGTCGGGGACGGCGAGTTCCGGGACGACATCACCATGTGGCTGCCACTGAATTGATCGACAAGCGGCCGTGATTCACTGGAAGGGCAGGATCTCCCAGCAGAAAGAGACGAGCCGTGTCCCTCAAGCCGAGTGCCGCGTTCCGCTACTCCCTCATGCGTCTGGGGATCTTCGTCGCCGCGTTCCTGGCCATCTGGGCCATGGTCTACTTCCGGGTGCTCCCCGCCGGCCTCGGCAGGTCCAATCTGTTCTGGGTGGCGCTGCTCGCCCTGATCGTCTCCGCGCCGCTCAGCTGGGTCCTGCTGCGCAAGCAGCGGGACGCCATGGCGGTGCAGGTCGCCGAGAAGGTGGACCGGGCCAAGGAGCGGCTGGCGGCGAACCAGAGCCAGGAGGACGGCGTCTGACCGGCGCGGATCTGTAACCCTCCTCACACACCCCCGCACTCCACTCCGGCGCCCCCTGCGCCAGCACCCGCTGGCGCAGGGGGCGTTGAGCTGTTTCCGGCCCCTGGCACCTCAAACACTTTCTTTGGGATCCCCAAAGCCGCGGGTGTTAATCTGCTTGTCATGAAGACAGCAGCCGCGCCTCCTATCGCAGCGAGCGTTCCGCTCGTGGCGCGCCTGCACATCGATCTTTGCCGCTGCCTGTCCGCGGCCTGTCGCCGCCGCTGACCCTCTCGCGTACAGCGGCCGGAGATCCCGTACGGACTCCCGGCTTTTCTCTCCCCCCTCTCAGCGCTCCCGGAGTGTGTCCGTTGTCGTCCGTCCCCGAGGCGTCCGCCAAGACGTCGTCGTCCTTCCGCCTGCCCAAGGTGCCGTTCTGGGCCCAGATCCTGCTCGGGCTCGTCCTCGGCGTACTGCTCGGCTGGGTCGCCCGCAGCGGTGATGTCAGCTGGCTGATCACCACGCTCGACAAGATCGGCACGATCTTCGTCCAGCTGCTGAAGCTCGCCGTCGCCCCGCTGGTCTTCTTCGCGATCCTGATCTCGATCACCAACCTGCGGAACGTCAACAACGCCGCCCGGCTGGCGACCCGCACCCTGCTGTGGTTCATGGCCACCTCGCTGATCGCGGTCGCCATCGGCCTGACCATCGGCCTGCTCACCAACCCCGGCGCCGGCACCGGCCTCACCCCCAAGGACGGCGCCAAGCCCGACCACGCGGGCTCCTGGCTGGACTTCCTCACCGGCATCGTGCCGACCGACATCATCACGCCGTTCACCCAGCTGAACGTCTTGCAGATCGTCTTCCTCGCCGCCGTCGCGGGCGTCGCCGCCCTCCAGCTCGGCGAGAAGGCACAGCCCATCCTCACCCTGAGCCAGTCGGTGCTCCAACTGCTCCAGAAGGCCCTGTGGTGGGTCATCCGCCTCGCCCCGCTGGGCACCCTCGGCCTCATCGGCTACGCCATCGCCGAATACGGCTGGGACCTCATCGGCAAGTACGCGACCTTCACCGCCGACATCTACATCGGCTGCGCGCTGGTCATGTTCGGCGTCTATCCGCTGCTGCTCTCGACGGTCGCCAAGGTCAACCCCCTGAACTTCTTCAAGGGCGCCTGGCCCGCCATCCAGCTCGCCTTCGTCTCCCGCTCCTCGGTCGGCACCATGCCGCTGACCCAGAAGGTCACCGAGCGCCTCGGCGTCCCCAAGGAGTATGCCTCCTTCGCCGTGCCGTTCGGCTCGACGACGAAGATGGACGGCTGCGCCTCGATCTACCCTGCGATCGCCGCGATCTTCATCGCCCAGATCTTCGACGTCCCCCTCGGCGTCGGTGACTACCTCCTCATCGCCTTCGTCTCGGTCATCGGCTCCGCCGCCACCGCCGGCCTCACCGGCGCCACGGTCATGCTGACCCTGACCCTCTCCACCCTCGGCCTCCCCCTGGAGGGCGTCGGCCTCCTGATGGCCATCGACCCTGTCCTGGACATGATGAGGACCGCGACGAACGTCGCAGGCCAGGCCCTCATCCCGGTCATCGTCTCGGCCCGCGAGAAGATCCTCGACCGCGACGCCTACGCCCACGCCAAGTCGTCCCCCCTGGACGACGACGCGGATGCGGCCGACGCGACGGAGCCGCAGCCGGCCGCCGCGTAACGCCGCCCGTACCGGCAGCTTGTGCCCCCCGGGCCTCGCCGAGGTCCGGGGGCACAGTGCTGTTGTGCATGCGGCCGGTACGGTCGTGGGGACGTCGATCGGCTCGGGGAGTGGGTGGGGGCATGGCGTTCACGTCGACGGCGGCCACGGCAGTGATGACTGCGGCATGCCGCCGTACGGGGCTGAGCAGCGAGGGCGCGACGGCGGGACGGCATCGTTCGTTCTCCTTCGCGCGGTGGGCGGGTGGAGCTGAACGGAGCGCTGTGCGAGATCTGTTGAGACTGTGGGGGCGGCTGAGGCTCCGTGGCAAGAGCGGTGTCACGCCTCCGACGTAGGCTTGCCGCGATATGTGTGCGGGGGCACGATCGAGGGGGCGGCCTGTGTGGGCAGTGTGACGAGGAGCAAGCGGGTACCGCGGGCGGTGCGGGAGCAGCAGATGCTGGACGCGGGGGTGCGGGCCTTCGCGCGCAGCGGCTATCAGAACGCCTCGATGGACGACATCGCCGAGCTGGCCGGGGTCTCCAAGCCGCTGGTCTATCTCTATCTCCACTCGAAGGAAGAGCTGTTCGCGGCGTGCATACGGCGCGAGGCCGCCTCGCTGGTGGCGGCGGTGCGGGCGGCCGTCGAGCGGGGCGCGCCGGCCGACCGTCAGCTGTGGAGCGGGCTGAGCGGTTTCTTCGCGCACACCGTCGAACACCCGGACGGATGGGCGCTGTTGCATGTCCAGGCCCGTACGCACGGTCAGTCCTTCACGCGGGAAGTGGCCGCGATGCGGGCGGAGATCGTCGAGTTCGTGACGCAGCTGATAGGGGCGGCGGCGCGGGAGCACGGGTGCGGGGCGGGGCACGCCCGGACGCTGGCAGGCGCGGAAGTGTCCGGGCTCGCACACGCGCTGGTGGGGGCGGCCGAGTCGCTGGCGGAGTGGGCGGGCGACGGCGAGGAGGGTGGGACGGGCGGGCCGTCGGCCAACGAGGCCGCGGCCACCCTGATGAACTTCGCCTGGGCGGGGCTGGGGAATCTACTCCAGGGGGAGGCGTGGGCCCCGGCCCGCTAGGCCCCGCGGAGCCCCGGGCGGGCGTGCGCGGTGGTCCCGCGCGCTGGGCCCGGGGTGGGCCCGCGCCGTGGCCGGGGTGGGCCCGCACTGCGGCGTCGCTCAGCCGCAGTTGCCCCGTGGCGGCCCGCCGGCCGCCCTGGCCAGTCCATCGCCGATGTCACCGTTCGCCGCCCGCGCCCCGGGAAAGTCGATAGTCCGATCGGGCGCGCCGGTCAGCGGTGCGTCGTGGACCGCTTACGTACCGTGAGCGCCCTGCGGTTATTCTCGACAGGCCCTGACGGACGCGTGAGAGCGGTGAGCACCATGGCCACGACCCGGCGGCCCGCGACGGCCGAATGGCTCGGCCTCCGACCGCATCCGGAGGGCGGCTGGTACCGGGAGACCTGGCGCAGCGAGGTCTCGGCCCATCCGCCGGGCTACGACGGCGAGCGCGCGACGGCCACGGCGATCTACTTCCTGCTGACCCCGGGCGAGGAGTCGAGCTGGCATGTCGTGCGCTCGGCCGAGCTATGGCTGTGGCACAGCGGTGGCCCCCTGCGCCTGCTGTTGGGCGGCGCGGGCGACACACCGGACACGACCCCGGCGGAGATCACCCTCGGCCCCGACATCGCCGACGGCCAACGCCCCCAGGCCGTCGTCCCCCAGGCATCTGGCAAGCGGCCCGCCCCGCGACGGACGAGGAGGCCCTGGTGAGCTGTGTGGACTCCCCAGGCTTCGACTTCGCCGACTTCCGCATCCTCCCGGACGAGCCCTGACGCCCGCCCCGCCCACCGGCCCGGTGGCCTGTCCCGACGTGGGCAGGCGTCGCTGTGGCCGTGTCTGGTGGATCGGGGCGCCCGGCCTGGTCGGGGCGCTGGCGCCACGGCCCGGCCTTGGCTGGGGCGTGTGGCCGGGCGCGGGCGTCGTCTCGCGCCTTCGGCGCCTTGGGGCACGGTCGGTGGCGGAGGGCCCCGCGCCGCCGCCGTCTGCGGGCCGACCCGGGGCGACGGCCGGTGGCGGCTCAGTGATGTGGGGGCTGGGACCATCCGGCCCGACGCCGGGCATCCTCACGAAATCGCTTGATAAAACGCTTGCGCCATATCAAGCATTTTTTGGGGCAGGGTGTCCGGCCCGCTGTCCGGCATCGGCCCAAGCCCCGGATCACGGGAGCCGCCACCGGCCTCCGTCACCGGCGGCCCGGCAGCCGGCGACGCGGCCCGGGCCCGCCCCTGCCGACCGTGCTCCAAGGCGCCGAAGGCGCGAGACGGCGCCGCACCCGGCAACGACATCAGGTGAGGCTGGTGTGCCCGGACGGCTTGCCCGGCGGATTGCCCGGCGGCTTGGCCCGGCGACTTGCCCGGCGGCTTGCGGAAGCCCCATCGGCCATGGGCTCGGCCGATGCGGGGGGCGGGGGTGCCGGGCGGGCCGCCATGGCACCGGGCGGCCTCGGGCCTCGGGCTCGACGCGGCTTGCGTCGGGCCCGAGGCCCACCGCGCCGCCTCCAACCCGCGCCGTAGGCGCGCAAGGCAGGAGCCCCGCTTCCCCGCTGGTGGCGGGGGAGCAGGGCTCCTTGGGTGGTGCTGGATCAGACCGCGCTGACGTTCTCGGCCTGCGGGCCCTTCGGGCCCTGAGTGACGTCGAAGGTCACGGCCTGGTTCTCCTCGAGCGAGCGGAAGCCAGACGCGTTGATCGCGGAGTAGTGAACGAAGACATCGGGGCCGCCGCCGTCCTGGGCGATGAAGCCGAAGCCCTTCTCGGCGTTGAACCACTTGACGGTTCCGGTAGCCATAAAGCCCTCCTTGGGCCAAAGGGTTGCCCTGCTCCAGAACCTGCAAGAAGTCTGAAAACTACAAAAGCCTGCGGTTACATGCTCCGCAGGCTCTGTACTGCAAGGGAAACCAAACTGCAACTTGCGGCGAGCTTAGCACGCACCGTGTGCGCGGGGAAAGAGCCGAAGATCACGAATACGAGGGGTTTCCGGGGCTCGTGGGATGGATAGGACTGCAGGTCGAGCGCTTGCTGGCCCGAGATTACGCGGCACGGCCCATCACCCCGCCGCCCTTCCCGGTGGCGGCCGGGGCTAGCCTCCGGATGTGGACAATTCACCGAGTTCCCCCTCGCGGAGTACACACGACGCCTCCGAAAGCGTCACAGGCGCTACCGGCCATGGTCGGAGCCGGCCCAAAGTCGGTCACATCCAGTACCTCAATTGCATGCCGCTGTACTGGGGTCTCGCCAGAACCGGATCGCTCCTCGATTTCGAGCTCACCAAGGCCACGCCCGACGCGCTGAACGACCTGCTGGTCCGCGGCGACCTCGACATCGGCCCGATCAGCCTCGTGGAGTATCTGCGCAACGTCGACGATCTGGTGGCGCTCCCCGACATCGCGGTGGGCTGCGACGGGCCCGTGATGTCCTGCGTGATCGTCTCGCAGCTGCCGCTGGAGCGGCTCGACGGGGCGCGGGTGGCGCTCGGTTCGGCCTCGCGCACCTCCGTACGCCTGGCTCAGCTGCTGCTCGCCGAGCGGTACGGGGTCACGCCCGACTATTACACCTGCCCGCCCGATCTCAGCCTGATGATGCAGGAGGCGGAGGCGGCGGTGCTGATCGGCGACGCCGCGCTGCGCGCCAACCTCCATGACGCGCCCCGGCTGGGCCTTCAGGCGTACGACCTCGGGGAGCTGTGGAAGGAGTGGACCGGGCTCCCCTTCGTCTTCGCCGTATGGGCGGCCCGCCGCGACTATCTGGAGCGCGAACCGGTGATCGTGCGCAAGGTGCACGAGGCGTTCCTGGCCTCCCGGAATCTCTCCCTGGAGGAGGTCGGCAAGGTCGCCGAGCAGGCGGCGCGCTGGGAGGAGTTGGAGGCGTCGGTGCTGGAGCGGTACTTCACCACCCTCGACTTCAGCCTCGGCGCGGCACAGCTGAAGGGGATCGCGGAGTTCGCCCGCCGTACGGGGCCGGACACCGGCTTCCCGGCGGACGTACGGGTGGAGCTGCTGGACGCGGCCACGACCCCCTGACGGGCCGGAGCGGAACCGCAGTGGGCCCCGTCCCCGTCGCCGCCTAAGCTGGACCGGCGCAGTCGAGGGGGAGGCAACGCCATGGATCCGCTGGGAGCGGACGACCCACAGGTCATCGGCGCGTACCGGCTGCTCGGCCGGCTCGGGTCGGGCGGTATGGGCCGGGTCTATGTGGGGCGCAGCGCGGGTGGGCGCACGGTAGCGGTCAAGGTGGTGCACGCGCATTTCGCGCTCGACGAGGAGTTCCGCGCCCGCTTCCGGCGCGAGGTCGGGGCCGCACGCCGGGTCGGCGGCTCCTGGACCGCGCCGGTTCTGGACGCCGACCCGGAGGCCCGTATTCCGTGGGTGGCCACGGGGTATGTGGCGGGCCCCTCCCTCAGCCAGGCCGTATCCGACGAGGGCCCGCTGCCCGAGGCGACGGTACGGACCCTCGGCGCGGGCCTCGCGGAGGCGCTGGGCGCGGTGCACGCGCTCGCTCTCGTCCACCGTGACGTCAAGCCGTCCAATGTGCTGCTCGCCCTCGACGGCCCGCGGTTGATCGACTTCGGCATCGCCCGCGCCACCGAGGGCACGGTCTCGCTGACCTCCACCGGCGCCTCCATCGGCTCGCCCGGCTATATGCCGCCCGAGCAGATCCTGGGCAAGGGCGTCGGCGGTCCGGCGGATGTCTTCTCGCTGGGCGCGGTGCTGGCGTACGCGGCGACCGGTGCGGGCCCCTTCCTGGGCGACAGCTCGGCCGCGCTGCTGTACAAGGTGGTCCACGAGGAGCCCCGGCTCGGTCCGCAGCTCACGGGTGAGCTGCGCGATCTGGTCGCCGCGTGCCTCGCCAAGGATCCGGCCGACCGTCCCACCCCGGAGCGGATCGCACGCCGCCTCGCTCCGGCGGACGGCGCCTCGGGGCTCGTACGGTCCGGCTGGCTGCCGGGTGCGCTGGTCGAACGGGTGAGCCGGCAGGCGGTGGAGCTGCTCGACCTGGAGGCGGAGGCGATAGTTCCGCCGCGCGCCGCCGAGAGCTCAAAGACCCCGGAGACCCCGGAGAGCCCCGTGACCGCGCCGTCCGCCGCCCAGGCCCGCGCCCAGGCCC
Organism: Streptomyces sp. NPDC005393; assembly: GCF_040606675.1. Lineage (NCBI taxonomy): Bacteria > Bacillati > Actinomycetota > Actinomycetes > Kitasatosporales > Streptomycetaceae > Streptomyces > Streptomyces sp. NPDC005393. The sequence goes on from NZ_JBEXFG010000061.1 coordinate 27,840, forward strand.
CCGAGACCCCGTCGCCCGCCGATATCCCGCTCGTGCTGGGCGCCTTCGGCCCGCCCGACCCGTCGTACGGGAACGGGATTCCCCCGAAGGATCCGGCCGACCGCCCGGCCCCGAGCGGCGCCGGCCGCAGCATCGGGCTCTCCGCATCCATGGGCGGCCGGAAGCGGCCCAAGGCGCTCAGCTGCACCTTGGTGCTGTCGGTGGCGGGCGCGCTGGCCGCCGCGACGACCGCCGCGGTCGTCTTCCACGTACTCCCCGGGAACGGGGGCGACGACAAGAGCGCCGACCAGGGCAGCGCACAGACCCAGCCCCCCTCCCCCGGAGCGTCCGCCACGGACAAGGGCTCGGTCCCCACGGCGTTCCTCGGCACCTGGCAGGGCGATCTCACCTCCGACTCCGGTATCCCCGTCGGCACGATGACGATCACCTTCCGGCAGGGCCGCACCGGCCAGGAGGTCGCGAGCGGCCGGGTGAAGCTGTCGGTGCTGCGCTGCGACAGCGCCTGGAAGCTCATCTCCGCGACTCCGACCCAACTCCGGCTCGACTCCCGGCTCAAGGGGTCCGAGCCCCAGGAGGGCTGCAGCAACGGGTCGACGGACGAGCGCTTCACGCTCACGTCCGACGGCGCGCTCGCATACAAGGCGAAGGACGAGGCGGGGGGCAACCCGACGGGTACCCTGCGCAAGCTCCAATGAGCCCCAGCGGGGGGCACCGGTGTACGGGACACGCACCCGGGGGGCCGTAAAGGTGCTGGCGTACGCTGGGTCGGACCGCCCGTAAACCTCCGAAAGGTACGCCCCGGTGACCGCGAACGCAGAGCTGCAGGCAGTCCTCGACCGTGCCGCCGCCGGGGGTCGTATCACCCCGCAGGAGGCGCTCGACCTCTACCGGTCCGCTCCGCTGCACGCGCTGGGAGCCGCCGCCGACGCGGTGCGCCGCCGTCGGTACGCGGGCACCGAGCACATCGCCACGTACATCATCGAGCGGAACATCAACTACACCAACGTCTGTGTGACGGCGTGCAAGTTCTGCGCCTTCTACGCCCCGCCCAAGGACACCGAGAAGGGCTGGAGCCGCGATCTCGACGACATCCTGCGGCGCTGCGCGGAGACCGTCGAACTCGGCGGCACGCAGATCATGTTCCAGGGCGGCCATCACCCGGACTACGGCGTGGAGTACTACGAGAAGCACTTCGCGGCCATCAAGAAGGAGTTCCCCCAGCTGGTGATCCACTCGCTGGGGGCGTCCGAGGTCGAGCACATGTCGCGGATCTCGGGGGTGACGGCCGAGGAGGCGATCCGCCGGATCCACGCGGCCGGTCTCGACTCCTTCGCGGGAGCGGGCGCCGAGCTGCTGCCGGAGCGGCCGCGCAAGGCCATCGCCCCGCTGAAGGAGTCCGGTGAGCGGTGGCTGGAGATCATGGAGATCGCCCATAACCTCGGTGTGGAGTCCACCTCCACGATGCTGATGGGCACGGGCGAGACCAACGCCGAGCGGATCGAGCACATCCGGATGATCCGCGATGTGCAGGACCGTACGGGCGGCTTCCGCGCCTTCATCCCGTACACCTACCAGCCCGAGAACAACCATCTGAAGGGTCAGACGCAGGCGACCGTCTTCGAGTATCTCCGGATGATCGCGATCGCCCGCCTCTTCCTCGACAACGTCGCCCATATCCAGGGTTCCTGGCTGACCGTCGGCAAGGAGGCCGGTCAGCTGGCGCTGCACTACGGGGCGGACGACCTGGGCTCGGTGATGCTGGAGGAGAACGTGGTCTCCTCGGCCGGCGCCCGCCACCGCTCCAACCGGATGGAGCTGCTCCATCTCATCCGCGCGGCCGGCCGCGTGCCCGCGCAGCGCGCGACGACGTATGAGCACCTGGTGGTGCACGACGACCCCGCGAACGACCCGGTCGACGACCACGTCGTCTCGCATCTGTCGTCGACCGCGATCGACGGCGGCACGGCCCACCCCGAGCTGAAGCTGATCGACGCCTCCTGAAAGCACTCCTCAAAGCACTCCTGAAAGCCTTCTGAGAGCCTGCTGATGCTCACGCTCCACGCGGCGCCTGTCGTCCGGCGCACCCTTGACGACGCGGCGCCGCTGCACGATGCCGCCGTCGCGGTCGACGGCGACCGTATTACGGCCGTCGGCCCCCTGGACGAGCTGCGCCGGACCCATCCGACGGCCCGGCTGCGACAGTGGCCCGGCGAACTCGGCCCGGCCCTCGTCCACGAGGGCCCGGTGCCGGAGGCGCCCAGTCCGCGCGAGCGGATCCACGCCCTGCTGCGGCGGGGCGCGACGGCGGTCCTCGCGGAGCATCTCACCGACCCCGAACTGCGCGCGGCCGCCCACCGCGGCGGCGTCGCCGTCCTCGACCGGCCGCGCCCGCCCGCCCTCGTCCCGGCCGGCCGCGCGGATCTGGCCGTCTTCGACGCGGACGGTGCCTGCCTGGCCACAGTCGTCGCGGGGCGGCTGGTGCACCGCCGCCGCTGACCCCCTGCGGACCCGGGGCGCGCTGAGGTGAACAATAGGGACGTGACCCGAGCATCCCTGGACAAGCAGCCGCACGAAGTCGCCGCCATGTTCGACGACGTGGCGGCCAACTACGACCTCACCAACGATGTGCTGTCGCTCGGGCAGGCCCGCCTGTGGCGCAAGGCAGTCGCCCGCGCCGTCGGCGCACGCGCCGGTGAGCGGGTGCTCGACCTCGCCGCCGGTACGGGTACGTCCTCGCTGCCCTTCGCGGCGGAGGGCGCGTACGTGGTGCCGTGCGACTTCTCGCTCGGGATGCTCAAGGAGGGCAAGAAGCGCCACCCGCGACTGCCGCTGACGGCGGGCGACGCGACCCGGCTGCCCTTCGCGGACGGGGTCTTCGACGCCGTCACCATCTCCTTCGGGCTGCGCAACGTCCAGGACACGGAGGGTGCGCTGCGCGAGATGCTGCGGGTGACCCGGCCCGGCGGCCGGATCGTCATCTGCGAGTTCAGCCATCCGACGTGGGAGCCGTTCCGCACCGTTTACACCGAGTATCTGATGCGCGCGCTGCCGCCGATCGCGACAGCGGTCGGCAGCAATCCGGACGCGTACGTCTACCTCGCCGAGTCCATCCGCGCCTGGCCCGACCAGCCGGCGTTCGCCGCCCGCCTGCGATCCGTCGGCTGGTCACGACCGGCCTGGCGCAACCTCACGGGCGGCGTGGTGGCCCTCCACCGCGCCCATAGGCCGTAGCCCGCGCCCGGGATCCTTCCCCTGCCGGGCACGATCCGGCCCGGCAGGGGGCACCTCCCAGCGGCAGCCGGCGGAGATTGAGGACACGCTCGAAGGCGTGCCGGAGGGCCGGGGCGCAGCCCGCCGGCTGCCTTCGCCGCGCCGCGCGCGGGCCCGGCACCGGGCGGGGCCCGCCGCGGAGCCGCCCGCCCCATACCGTCAGGCGTTTGAGGAGCGGGGGCCCGGGGGCGGAGCCGCCGCATGGGGTCCGGGGCGGAGCCCGGGGCCTTCACAGGTCCAGCCGGGGGCACACGGCCGGGGACTTCGAGACCGGTGTCACCAGCGTCTCGGCAGCCCGCATGCCCAGCCTCCGCGTCACCGCTGTCGACCGCTCATTGCGCGCGTGCACCATCGCCCCCACATGCCTGCCCCGGGCAGCCCGCGCCCGCTCCAGCGCGGCCTCGGCCGCGACCTTGGCGTATCCCTTGCCCCAGTGCGCGCGGCCGAGCCGCCAGCCGATCTCGATCTCACCACCTCCTCCGACGAGGCGTCCAGCAGCGTGTAGAGGCAGAAGCCGTGCCGCGCCGCGTGCTCGCGCCGGCGGGCGGTGAACTCCTCGTAGTGGGCGAGGTTGTGGGAGGCCCCGCCGTGGAACTCCATCACCTCCGGGTGGTCGAAGGCACGGTGCCAGGCCGCGGCGCCATCAGGGGTCGGCACGCGCAGTCGTACGGCAGGCTGGGTCACGGTCATGGGAGGGACGGCCCTTCGCGAATGGCGGAGTACGCCCCCATACACTGCAGGTGTCCAGTGCCCGGCGCGACCGGGACGCCCTTACCGAGGCTTCGGGAGACCCCGCGTGAGCGAGACCGCACCCACCGAGAGCGCGTCCTCCGAGGTCCGCGGCTCCGAGACCGGCCTCTCGGAGCACACCGCCGATGTGATCGTCGTCGGCGCCGGGCCGGCCGGCTCCACCACGGCGTACCACCTGGCCAAGGCGGGCCTGGATGTGCTCCTGCTGGAGAAGACGGCCTTCCCGCGCGAGAAGGTGTGCGGCGACGGGCTGACCCCGCGCGCCACCAAGCAACTCGTCGCCATGGGCATCGACATCTCCGAGGAGGCGGGCTGGCTGCGCAACCGGGGTCTGCGGATCCTCGGCGGCGGGGTACGGCTGGAGCTCGACTGGCCGGACCTGGCCGCGTATCCGAACTACGGCCTGGTCCGTAAGCGCGACGACTTCGACGAGCAGCTCGCGCGGCAGGCGCAGAAGGCGGGCGCGCGGCTGTACGAGCGCTGCAATGTGGGCGCCCCGATCAACGACGCCCGTACGGGCCGGATCACCGGGGTCGAGGCGAAGCTGGGCGAGGAGAAGACGCCCGTCACCTTCCGCGCGCCGCTGGTCGTCGCGGCCGACGGCAACTCCACCCGGCTCTCGCTCGCCATGGGGCTGCACCGGCGCGAGGACCGGCCGATGGGCGTGGCCGTGCGGACGTACTTCACCTCGCCCCGCCATGACGACGACTACCTGGAGTCGTGGCTGGAGTTGTGGGACCGCCGGGGGCCGGAGGACCGGCTGCTGCCCGGCTACGGCTGGATCTTCGGCATGGGCGACGGTACGAGCAATGTCGGGCTCGGCGTGCTCAACACCTCGTCCTCCTTCAAGGAGCTGGACTGGCGCGAGATCCTCAAGGCGTGGTGCGCCTCGACGCCGGAGGAATGGGGCTACACCCCGGAGAACATGACCGGCCCGATCCGCGGCGCGGCCCTCCCGATGGCCTTCAACCGCCAGCCGCACTACACGCGCGGGCTGCTGCTGGTGGGCGACGCGGGCGGAATGGTCAACCCGTTCAACGGCGAGGGCATCGCCTATGCGATGGAATCCGGGCAGATCGCCGCGGACGTGATCGTCCAGGCCCATGCCCGCGCCACGCCCGCCCAGCGCGAACTGGCCCTCCAGCGCTACCCGAAGGTGCTCAAGGACACCTACGGCGGCTACTACACGCTGGGCCGGGCCTTTGTGAAGCTCATCGGCAACCCGAAGGTCATGAAGCTCGCGACGCAGCGGGGGCTGACGCATCCGATGCTGATGCGGTTCACGCTGAAGCTGCTGGCGAATCTGACGGACCCGACGGGCGGCGACGCGATGGACCGCATCATCAACGCCCTGACGAAGGTGACCCCTCGGGCCTGACATCCGCGCCGCGCACCCGCGGTAGGCATCCGCGCCGCGCACCCGCGGTATGCATCCGCGGTACGCACCGGCGCCGCGCGTCCGCGGTAGGCATCCGCGCCGCGCGTCCGCGGTAGGCATCCGCGCCGCGCGTCCGCGGTAGGCATCCGCGCCGCGCACCCGCGGTACGCACCGGCGCACTCGCGCCGCGCATCCGCGGGTACGCACTCGCGCCGCGCATCCGCGGGTACGCACTCGCGCCGCGCATCCGCGGGTACGCACTCGCGCCGCGCACCCGCGCCGCGCACTCGCGCCGCGCATCCGCGGGTACGCACACGACTGTGAACGCGCCCGCGTCCCCGGGGTTGGGCGCCGCGTCGATCGGCATCACCTGGAGCGTCACCGTCGGCCACTCCGTCACGGCCAGCA
>NZ_JBEXFG010000062.1:0-33422 GCF_040606675.1 Streptomyces sp. NPDC005393
AGTCCAAGCACACCTGCTCGAACTCCTCGGCATCGACGAAACCAGACCCCGCTGGCTGGAGACCTAAAACCCCATGTGCGAAGTCACCGGCTAGCCGTCCCCGGGGGCCGTCGCCGTCAGTTCCGCGACGGCAGCAGCCTCCGGCTCCGGGAGGAGCCGGAGGACGGCCTGGCGTTGGGTCTCGCTGGTCGCGTCGTCGTGCGGATCCGGCGTGGCCGGCACCTGGAGCCGGTGGACCGGGCCCGCGCCGAGGCGGGCGTAGCCGCGGCCCGGGGGGACCTCGGGGGGCGGGGTGGTGTGCGGGGGCGACCCCAGCACGGCAGTGACCTGCTCGGCCGTGGCGGGGCCGAGCACCACCCGGGCCCGGGTGTGGGTCCGTACGGCCTCGCTCAGCCCTTCGGCGGCGTCGAGCTGATCGGCCACCACGATCCGTACGTTGGCGGCCCGCCCGTGCCGCAGCGGCACGGCCAGCAGCTCCTGGGGGTCGGTACGGCCGTCGGCCGCCGCGAGGTGGCTGAGGACCGACGGCCGGTCGAGCAGGATCCACAGCGGGCGCAGAATGTCGTCCGGCGGTGGGTGGGCCAGCTGACGGGCGCGGTTGGCGGCGATCAGGCGGCGCTCCGTCTCATGCCCGGCCCACTCCAGCGTCGCCAGCGTCCCGGCGAGCCCGCACTCCACGGCCAGCACCCCCGTCCGTCCGCTCAGACACGCGTACTCGCTGGTGCCGCTGCCGTCCACCACCAGCACATCGCCGTGCGGCAGCGCCTGCAGGGCGATGGAGCGCAGCAGGGTCGTGGTGCCGCTCCCGGGCTCACCGAGCGCCAGCAGATGCGGCTCGGTGGACCGCGGGCCGGTGCGCCAGACCACCGGCGGCACGTCCCGGGTCCCGGGTTCGTCCCCCTCGGCGCCGTCTCCCTCGGCGCCGTCGCCCTCCAGCACCGGCAGGGTCCGCTGAACCGAGGAGGCGTCGGTGAAGCCGAGCACCGTCTCGCCGGGCGCGGTGACGAAGCGCTGCGCGCGGATCGCGGTGGACAGGGCGGGCAGTACGGCCAGGGTGAGCCGGTTCGCCTCCTCGTTCCAGGTGAACAGGTACTCCCGGCCGCGCCCCGACTTCGCGTAGAGCAGCTGCTCGATCCGGGCCCGGGACTCGGCCTCGCCATCGGTGAAGTACGCGGGGTAGCGCAGATGCAGTCGGGTCAGCCGCCCGTTCTCGTCGAAGGTGAAGGAGTCGAAGGCGCCCGACCAGTCGCCGCCGTGGCTGTAGAGCGGGTTCGGGTCCTCGGCGGAGGAGAAGTACGGCACCAGGGCCTCGTAGAGCGTGCGCAGCCGTTCCGTCCCGTCGGCGCCGGGCCCGGATGTGGCGGGGCCGCGCCGCCGTCCGGCCCAGCCCGCCGCCCCGATCAGGCCGACGGCGGAGGCCAGCGGCCCGTACGGCAGCAGGTAGACGACGAAGGCGCAGGCGGCCGCGAGGAAGAGCGTGGGCCCGCGCCGCTCGCCCGGCAGCTCCACCCAGGTACGCCGCCCGGCGGCGGCGAGCACGCGCAGCCCGCGGGAGAGCGCGAGCAGCGGGTGGAGCACATCGGCGACGCTGTCGGCCGTAGTACGGGCGAACTGGCGGCCGCGGCCGAGCGCGGCGAGCGGGGCGCCGCCGATGCGGAGGCGGGGGAGCGGTGGCCGGACCACGTCAGATCTTGATCCCGCCCAGCAGGCTGGCCAGGCTCGCGCCGCCCGCCTTGATGCTCGGCGCGATCGCGGTGGACGCGAGGTAGAAGCCGAAGAGCGCGCAGACGACGGCGTGGGACCCCTTGAGGCCGTCCTTGCGGAAGAACACGAAGACGACGATGCCGAGCAGCACGACGCCGGAAATGGACAGGATCATCACGGTCTCCTGGCTGATGGGGGACGGTCAGTCACCATGAGGTGTTCCAGGCTCACAGGATGTATCCATCGAGGGAAAGGTGCAAATGGGTTGATTATCGGTGTAATCATCACAATGGGGGTGTGATGGCTGGGCCGATGGAGGTCCGCGGACGCTACGACGACGGGGGCTTCGCCGACGCGCGACGGGGCCTGCTCGCCGGGGCCCGCACTCCTTAGGGTGGTGATCACATACACAGACAGCGAAGCCGGAGGCGACACTCATGAGCGAACCGAACCCCGAGACCGAGCCCGCCCACGACCCGGAGGTGCTGCAGCTGGCGGCCAGGGTCTTCGATCTGGCCCGGCACGGTGACACGGATACGCTCGCCGCCTATGTGGACGCGGGCGTTCCGGCCAATCTGACCAATGACAAGGGCGACTCTCTGCTGATGCTGGCGGCCTACCACGGCCATCCCGCGACCGTGTCGGCGCTGCTGGAGCGCGGCGCCGACCCGAATCGCGTCAATGAACGAGGTCAGACCCCCATCGCCGGTGCCGCCTTCAAGGGCGAGGAGGAGGTGCTGAGAGTGCTGCTGGCCAGGGGCGCCGACCCGCGCGCCGGATCGCCCTCGGCCGTGGAGACCGCGCGGATGTTCGGGCGGCAGGATCTGCTCACGCTGTTCGGGACGCCTGGGCAGGGGTAGCGCGGGCCGCGCGCCCGTCCCGGACGATCGCCGCGTAGCGCCGGCCGCTCGCCTTGAGCGTACGGCGCTGCGTCGCGTAGTCCACGTACGCGAGGCCGAACCGCTTGTCGTAGCCGTACGCCCATTCGAAATTGTCCAGCAGCGACCAGGCGAAATAGCCCGCGAGCGGGGCGCCGCGATCGGCGGCGCGGGCGCATGCGGCCAGATGTTCCTCCAGATAGTGGATGCGCTCGGGGTCGTCGACCGCGCCGTCGGGGCCGGGGAGGTCGCGATAGGCGGAGCCGTTCTCGGTGACATGGATCCGCCGCGCCGCGTAGTCCTCGGTGAGCCGCATCAGCAGCTCCTCCAGGCCGCTCGCGTCCACCTCCCAGTCCATGGCGGTGCGGCGCGGCTCGGGGCGGCGGATCTGGCGGGCGTACGGGGGCGGCCCGCTGGGGTCGTCGGCTACCACATTGCGGAAGTAGTAGTTCAGACCCAGCCAGTCCAGCGGGGCGGCGATGGTCTCCAGATCGCCGGGGCGCTCGGGCAGCTCCACGCCGTACAGCCGCACCATGTCCTCGGGGTAGCCGCGGCCGTGCACCGGGTCCAGCCACCAGCGGTTGGTGTGGCCGTCGGCGCGCAGGGCGGCGGCGCGGTCGGCGTCGCTGTCGCTCGCGGGCGTGCACGGGCTCAGGTTGTTGACGATGCCGACGCGGACACCGGGCGCGGCGGCCCGGATCGCCTGGGTGGCCAGCCCGTGTCCGAGGTGGAGGTGGAAGGAGGCGCGCACGGCGGCGGTCAGATCGGTGAGCCCCGGCGCCATCCGGCCCTCCAGATGGCCGATCCAGGCCGAGCACAGCGGCTCGTTGAGGGTGGCCCAGTCGTGGACCCGGTCGCCGAGCGCGCGGGCGGCCACCGAGGCGTACGAGGCGAAGTGTTCGGCGGTCCCGCGGACCGGCCAGCCGCCGCGGTCCTGGAGCGCCTGCGGCAGATCCCAGTGGTAGAGGGTGGCGAACGGGGTGATGCCCGCTTCCAGCAGCGCGTCCACCAGCCGGTCGTAGAAGGCCAGGCCCGTGGCGTTGACCGGTCCGTCGCCGCCGGGCACGACGCGCGGCCAGGCGATCGAGAAGCGGTACGCGGTGACGCCGAGCTCCCGCATCAGCGCGATGTCCTCGCGCCAGCGGTGGTAGTGGTCGCAGGCCATGTCGCCGGTGTCGCCCCCGTCGACGGCACCGGGGACACGGCAGAAGGTGTCCCAGATGGAGGGGGAGCGGCCGTCCTCGGCGACCGCTCCTTCGATCTGGTACGCGGAGGTCGCCACCCCCCATGTGAAGTCGGCGGGGAGCGCGCTGAGGTCGGTGCGGTCGGTCACGGACTGCCTTTCGGTCGAGATCACTTGACGGCCCCGGCGGTGAGCCCGGCGACGAGATAGCGCTGCAGCAACAGGAATCCGGCGACCACCGGCACGCTGACGACGAGCGAGGCGGCCATGACCTGGTTCCAGTAGACGTTGGTCTCGGTGGCATAGCCCTGGAGGCCGACGGAGAGGGTGCGGGTGGTGTCGTTCGTCATGACGGAGGCGAACAGCACCTCGCCCCACGCGGTCATGAAGGCGTAGACGGAGACCGCGACGATCCCGGGCACGGCGGCCGGGACCACGATGCGGAAGAGCGCGCCGAGCGGACCGCAGCCGTCGACCAGCGCCGCCTCGTCGAGATCGCGGGGGATGGAGTCGAAGTAGCCGACGAGCATCCAGATCGAGAAGGGGAGCGAGAAGGTGAGATAGGTGAGGATGAGCCCGCCGCGCGAGCCGTAGAGGGCGATCCCGGTGGTGTTCCCGATGTTGACGAAGATGAGGAAGAGCGGCAGCAGAAAGAGGATGCCGGGGAACATCTGGGTGGACAGCACGGTGACGGAGAAGAAGCGGCGGCCGGGGAAGCGGTAGCGGCTGACGGCGTAGGCGGCGAAGACCGCGACCGTGACCGAGCACAGCGTCGCGGCGCCCGCCACGATCAGGGAGTTGAGGAAGTAGCGGGCGAGCGGGACGGTGTCCCAGATGTCGAGGTACGGGCGGACGGTGAAGCCGCTCGGTATCCAGTGGAAGGCGCCCTGGACGTCCTCCAGCGGCTTGAGCGAGCTGCTGAGCATGACGTACACGGGGGTCAGCGCGAAGACGGCGAGCAGGGTGAGGACGATGCGCCGGGTCCAGGTGAACGAGCTCGGCGGCGCCATCGGGGACTTAGACATCGGCGCTCTTCTTCCTCCGGTACGAGGTGGCGAGGAGATAGAGGGCCGTCACCACGAGCAGGAAGAGCAGCAGGAGCACGGACATGGCCGCGCCCGCGCCGAAGTTCCAGGTGACGAACGACGATTGATAGATATGGATCGAGATCAGGTCCGCGGCCTCCGGCGCCGACTTGCCGAACAGGACGTACGGCGTGTTGAAGTCGTTGAACGTCCACAGGAACAGCACCAGGACCAGCACCTGGTTGACGGGGCGCAGCGAGGGCAGGGTGATCCGGCGGATCTGCTGCCAGATCCCGGCCCCGTCCACGGCCGCCGCCTCGTACAGCTCACGGGGGATGTTCTGCAGCCCGGCCATCAGCACCAGGAAGGCGAACGGCCAGGACCGCCAGACGGACACCACGACGAGCGCGGTGAAGCTGTTGTCCCCGATCAGCCAGAACGGCGGGGTGTCGACCAGGCCCAGCTGGTCGTTGAGGACATGGTTCACCAGCCCGGTGTCCCGCTGGAACATGAACGACCAGGTGATGACGGCCGCGTAGACCGGCAGTGCGTACGGCACCAGGAAGGCGGCGCGCAGCAGCCCGCGGCCGCGGAACCGGTCCTGCATCAGGATCGCGGCGGCCGTGCCCAGCAGCCAGGACAGACCGACCGCGAGCGTGGTGAAGGCGCAGGTGACCAGGAAGGAGTGGAGCAGCGCCTCGCCCACCGGCGCGCTGATGTCCACGGAGACGCGGAAGTTGTCCCAGCCGGCCCAGGGGGCGGTGGTCCAGTCGCGGATGTACCGCGGGGTGAGGACCTTGAAGGCCATCGCGATGCCGACGGCCATCGGGACGAGATGGATGAGGAGTTCGAGGGCAAGGGCGGGGAGCAGCAGCAGGTAGGGCAGGCCGACGCGGCGTAACCGGGCGGGCACCCGGTCGAGTACCTGTCGGCGGGCCGGACCCGGCCCGTCCTTCCGCACGGGTCCGGTCGCCGTCGGCCTTTGCCGGGCCGTGGTGGTGACGGTCATCCGGGCGGCCTTCACTTCTTCGGCATCTGCTGCTGGGCCTTGGCGAGCTTGGCCTTGACGCTCGACTCCGTGACGGGGCGGCCCGCCGCCGCGTCCGCGAACAGCTCCTTGACGGCGGTGCCCACCAGCGTCTCGAACTGGCTCTCCTCCGGGACCTGGGGGAGCGGGGCCGCGCTCTTCGTGAGCGCGTCACGCAGCACCGAGAGATCGGGGGTGGCGAACACCTTGTCCTTCTGGGCGGAGGCGACCGGTGGCAGCGAGCCATAGGCGCCGTTGAGCGCGATCTGCTCGGCGTCGGAGGTCATGAACTTCACGAACTTCAGGGCGCCGTCGTGGTTGTCGGTGTTCTTGAAGACGGCGAGGTTGATCCCCGCGACCATGGAGTTGACGCGGCGGTCGCCGGAGGCCTTCGGGTCGAGGAGCGGTACGGGCGCGACGCCGTACTCGTCGGACTTCATCCCGTGGGAGGTGAGGGAGGTCTTGGCCGCCTGCCACAGCAGCATGGCGGCCTTGCCCTTGGCGAAGTCGCGCACCGACTGGTTCGCCGCGTACTCGGCGTTGCCCGGCGCGGCGATCTTGTCCTTGGCCATGAGATCGACATAGCCCTTGACGGCGGCGACCGCCTGCGGGCTGTCGAAGGTGGGCTTGCCGCCGGTGAAGAAGTCGGCGCCGCGCTGTTTGCCGAAGACGAAGGCGTGGTGGGCGTTCTCGGCGTAGTTGGCGCCCTCGATGGCGAGCCCGTACTGGCCGTCGCCGGTGAGCTTCTTGCCGTCCGCGGCGAGTTCGTCCCAGGTGGTGGGCGGGGCGTCGATGCCCGCGTCCTTGAACAGCTTCTTGTTGTAGTAGAGGCCGTACGCGAGGGAGTAGAGCGGGACGGCCGTCGGGACCTGGCCCTCGGCGCCGGTGGCGGCCAGGGCGGAGGGGACGAACCGGTCGACGCCGCCGATCTTCTTCAACGTCGCGGCGTCGAAGGGCAGCAGAGCGCCGCTGGCCTGGAGCGACGCGGACCAGGTATTGCCGATGTTGAGCACATCGGGGCCCTGGCCCGAGGTGGTGGCGGCGAGGATCCGATTGAGCAGATCGGACCAGGGGATGACCTCAAGATTGACCTTGATGCCCGTCTGCTTCTGGAACTTCTTCAGCTCGGGGCCGAGCACCTTCCTGTCGTGTTCCAGGCTGGTGCCCTGGTTGCTGGCCCAGTAGGTGAGGGTCTTCGGACTGTTGTTGCTGCCCTCGCCGCCCGTCGTCGACCCGCCGCCACAGCCGGTGGCGGCTGCGCAGAGGGCGAAGGCGGAGACGAGGGACGCGGCGATCCGGGATCTGCGCATGTCTGCGGCCCTTCAAGAAGTGAAGCGCTGAGCGCTTAATTCAGAGCGTGAGTTAAGTCGTGAGCGAAGGCTGCGTCAAGAGCTTGAAGTCAGGTAGGTTCGGGCGGGGGAAGGAGCCCGATGGGTCAGGTGAACAGACAAACGGTCCGCGACCTGCGGCGCGGCAACCGCTCGACGCTGCTGCGCCAGCTGTTTTTCCAAGGGCCGGTCAGCCGCCAGGAGTTGGGGGCACTCACCGGGCTCAGCTCGGGATCGGTCAGCAATGTCGTCGGCGAACTGCTCGCCGACGGACTGGTGGAGGACGCCGGCTCCGTCGACTCCGACGGCGGCCGCCCCCGTACGCTGTTGCGCGTCGCGCCCGGCAGCGGCCATCTCATCGGGGTCGACGTCGGTGAGACCCATGTCCGCGTGGAACTCTTCGACCTCGCGCTGACCGAACTCGCCCGGTGGGAACACCCGCTGACGCCGGGACGGTATGAGATCGGGCCCATCGTCGAGCACATTCTGACCGGCCTTGACGCCGTCGTCGCCAAGGCCGGGGTGGCGCCGGAGGCGGTCGTCGGTGTCGGGGTCGGCGTCCCCGGCATCGTCGAACAGGGCCCCGAGGTCCTCGTCCACGGCCAGACCACCGGCTGGGACTCGGTGCCGCTGGAGCGGCTGCTGCGCGCGGGCACCGAGCTGCCGCTGTTCATCGACAACGGTGCCACGGCACAGGGCCAGGCCGAGATGTGGTTCGGGGCCGGGCGGGGCGCGGACACCGCGGTGATCGCGCTGATCGGTTCCGGCGTCGGCGCGGCCATCGTGGCCGGCGGGGCGCCGTACCGGGGCGCGACCAGCAGCGCCGGGGAGTGGGGCCACACCGTCGTCCAGGTCGGCGGGCGCACCTGCCGGTGCGGTGCGGTCGGCTGTCTGGAGGCGTACATCGGAGCGCAGTCCGTGCTCGACCGCTACGGGCGTCCGGCGCGGGGCGACCGCGACGGCGACGGCGACGGCGGAGCCGACCAGCAGGCGGCGCTCACCGCGCTGGTGCGGGCCGCCGAATCCGAGACGCGGGCGCGCGAGGTACTGGAGGAGACCGCCGTCTATCTCGGCGCCGGCATCGCCGACTTGATCAACCTCTTCAACCCCGAGCGGATCGTCCTCGGCGGCTGGGCCGGACTGCTCCTCGGCGGCCGGGTCCTCCCCCGGATCCGCGCGGCCACCGCCGCGTACGCCCTGCGCCGGCCCTTCGCGCAGACCGACATCGGCCTCGCCCAACTGGGCCCCGACGCCGTCGCGCTGGGTGCGGCGACGCTTCCGCTGGCCCATTTCCTCGCCACCGGCGCGGCGCGCTGAGAGTTCGACTTCTGTCCCTTCTGGGCGAGTTGAACCGGGAACTGTTTCAATTTTTGAAACAAGAAGGTCCAGACCTGTTGACATGGATGTAACCCGGCTGGACATTGTGTCTCCCCGGGAGGTGACCCATGACGGTTCAGGCAGTCCAGCCGCAGCGGCGCACCACCGTGCGCGATCTGCGGCGCTACGCCCACACCACCATCGGGCTGTGCCGGCTCGGTCCCGACGCCGTCGCGCTCGGCGCCGCGACCCTCCCGGTGCGCCGCTTCCTCGCCCACGGCGCTCGTCCGCCCCGCATCTCCGTGCCGTAGCTCGGCGGCCCCCGGCCCCGTAGCTCCGGACGCACACCTTCCCCCCTCCAGGGCCGGCACCCACCGGCCCGAATCCCCCACACAGGAAAGGCACCACCCCCCATGAGAAGGACCTTGCGCACCGCCCTCATCGGCTTACTCTCGGCCACGGCCCTCGCCGCCACCCCCTGGCTCACCGCCCCGGCCACCGCCACGCCCACAGCCGCCGCGGCCACCTTCACCGACAACTTCGACGGCGCGGCGGGCAGCGCCGTCGACGCCTCCAGATGGGGCTACGAGACCGGCGACAACGTCAACAACCACGAGCGGCAGTACTACACCGACGGCACCAAGAACGCCGCGCTCGACGGCCAGGGCCATCTCGTCATCACCGCCCGCAAGGAGAACCCGGCCAACAACAACTGCTGGTACGGCCGGTGTGAATACACCTCCGCCCGCCTCTCCACCTCCCGCACCTTCACCACCGCCTACGGCCATGTCGAGACCCGTATGAAGCTCCCGCGGGGCCAGGGCATGTGGCCCGCCTTCTGGATGCTCGGCAACGACATCGGCAGCGCCGGCTGGCCCAACTGCGGCGAGATCGACGTCATGGAGAACGTCGGCTACGAGCCCAGCACCGTCCACGGCACCCTCCACGGCCCCGGCTACTCCGGCTCCGGCGGCATAGGCGCCGGCTACACCCTCCCGGGCGGCGCCAAGTTCGCCGACGACTTCCACACCTTCGCCATCGACTGGTCGCCCAACAAGATCAGCTGGTCCGTCGACGGCAACGTCTACCAGACCCGCACCCCCGCCGACCTCAATGGCAACCGTTGGGCCTTCGACCACCCCTTCTACCTCATCCTCAACCTCGCCGTAGGCGGCTACTGGCCCGGCGACCCGGACGGCAGCACCACCTTCCCGCAGCAGCTCGTCGTCGACTACGTCAGGGTGTCGGGCGGCAACTGACGGCTCTCGATCCACTCCCCCCACCCCCACCGGCCGGGCGGGCCACACCACTTGGCCCGCCCGGCCGTCAGGCTGTCCAACCGTCGGATGGTACGCCTGGCCCAGCGGCGAACAGCGCGCGCTCGCCGTCTCGAACGGGCCGACGAACCGCGCCCACTTGGGCACGTCCGTGTCGGAGTCCACACCAGCCAAGGGCCAAAGACGCGTCGAGGACGTCTCCGAGCACCTCCTCCTGGGTGCGTCCCGAGGTGCCCCCGGCCGCCCTCTCACGACCCGGGTAGCGTGCTGCCATGAACATCGGAGATGTGGTCGAGGATTTCGAACTGCCGGATGAGACGGGCGCCGTCCGCAGGCTGAGCGGACTGCTCGCGGACGGCCCGGTGGTGCTCTTCTTCTATCCGGCGGCCTTCAGCCCCGGCTGCACGAAGCAGGCATGCCACTTCCGGGACATCGCGGCGGAGTTCAAGGCCCTCGGCGCCCAGCCGGTCGGCGTCAGCGCCGACTCGGTGGAGAAGCAGGCGGAGTTCGCCCACGCGTTCTCCTTCGGCTATCCGCTGCTCTCGGACCCGGAGGGGACCGTACGGGAGCGGTTCGGGGTGAAGCGCGGTCTCGCGGCCGTCCCGACCAAGCGGGTCACGTTTGTGATCGATACCGATCGCACGGTGCTTGAGGTCGTCAAGAGCGAGTTCCGGATGAGCGTGCACGCGGACAGGGCGCTCGACGCGCTGCGGAGCCGGGCGGCGTAGCCGGAACCGCGGGACGAAAACCCGTGCCGGAGCGGCGCGTTGCGCCGCCCGGACGAAGGATTCCCGGGCCTCCGCGTGGTGATCAACGCAAGGCGACAAGCCGGCGCCGGTACCGCACACCGGGGCGCCCGTCGAGGCTGATGTCCTCCACAGCGGTGAACCCGTTACGCGTGAGCACGGCCATGGACGCCGGATTGTCGAGGGTGGTGACGGCGGTGAGTGCGGAAAGCCGGTATGCCGCGGCAGCCAGGCGGCACACTTCCTCGACCGCGGCCGTCGCCATGCCCCGGCCCGCGGCGCGCTCGCCGATCCGGTAGCCGAGTTCAGCGGCCCCTTCCTCCACGTCCACGAGATTGACGCGGCCGACCAGGTCCCCCTGGTCGGCCACGACGACATGGAAGTGACACACACCGGCGTCCTGCTCGGCGAGCAGGGCGCGGTGACGGGAGGCGAACTGGGCGAAGTACGCGTCCCCGCGGTCCGACACAGACCGTGCGAAGTACCCCCGGTTCTCTCGCTCGAAGGCCAGCAGGGTCTGCGCATGGTCGGCCCGGAGCCGCTCCAACCTCATCATGCTCGGCAGCATACGTACCGGTGGGCCACACTCGTTCCCGTACGTGGCAAGCGGCCGTCCACGGACGATGACGGGACCAGGGGCCCGGCGGCCAGGGCCCGGTGGTATCCAGCGGGCCCTGGCCGACGAGGGGTCAGCCCACCCGGGCGAAGGTGAAGGCGAACGCGGCCGGGCCCGCCACGAGGTGGTGCGGCTCCAGCACCCCGGGCCCGCAGGACTGGCTGCCGATCCCGTGCTGCCCGTGGTCCAGATTGACCCACACCGTGTCGGCGGACGCCACCAGATCCGGTGTGTGCTCGGCCGCGTCGAGCTGCTCCGTGGTCCAGCGGCGGGCGGTGAACCAGAAGGGCGGGGCGCCCTCCACGCGCAGGCCCGTGCCGTCGGGGGCGGTCAGCCGCACCCAGCGGACGTCCGCCCGCGCACCGTTCTCCTGCGGCCGGACGTACGGTGTCTGCAGGTCGTCCACCGACAGCGCCCACCGTCCGAGCCGCGAGGCCGCGCGGGTGTCCGGATACGCCTCGCCGGGGCCGCCGCCGAACCACTCGGCGTCGCCCAGCGCGGCGGGCACCCCGAGCCGTAGCCCCAGCCGTGGCAGCGGGCAGGTCCACTGGCCCCGCGGGGTGACGGAGACGGACAGGCTCAGCCGGTCGCCGTCGGTGGTCCAGCGGTAGACGGTCTCCAGGCCGAGGTCGGTGGCCGCGGGCGCGACGCGGGTACGGACGGTCAGCGCGCCGTCCGCCGCCTCCACGGCGTCGACCCGGTGGCGGACCCGGTGCAGCCCGAGCCGGCGCCAGATCAGGCCGTAGCGCTCATCGGGCTGCCAGGACGCGCCGTTGTCGTTGTCGGTGGGGGCGCGCCAGATGTCCAGCCGGGGTCCGGTGACGGCGAGGCCGCCGAGGGCGGTCAGGGCACCGGTGGCCGCGTCGAAGACACCGGGCCCGAGGACGATCCGGTCGCCGTCGCGGCGCGCTGCTGCCCCGCCCGAGGCGAGCGCCCGCGGCCGCTGCGCCCGGCCGACGGCGGGGAGTTGGCCCCAGGCCACCGGATGGCCCGCCTCGGCCCACGCTGTCGCGGTGGCGAGCCGGGCCTCGATGGTCCACCCGGTCTCGTCCCCCGGCTCGGTGGCCGCGGGGGCGGGGAGCTTGAGGTCGGCGGACTCGCCGGGGGCCAGCGGGGGCACCGTGAGCTCACCGGAGCCGACCACCTCGCCCTCCGCCTCGTACGTCCAGGAGAAGACGAGGTGGGACAGGTCGGTGACGTCGTGGTGGTTGGTGATCCGGACGGTTCCGGCGGCCCCGTCGCCCTCGATCCGGACCGGCTCGATGACCTTCTTGTACTCGATCAGACCCGGTGAGGGAGTGCGGTCGGGGAAGAGCAGGCCGTCGCAGACGAAGTTGCCGTCGTGCAGCTCCTCGCCGAAGTCCCCGCCGTACGCGTAGAAGACGCGGCCGTCGGGGGCGCGCCGGGCGAAGCCGTGGTCGATCCACTCCCAGACGAAACCGCCCTGGCAGCGCTCATGCGCCTCGAACAGCCGCTGGTACTCGCTCAGTCCGCCGGGCCCGTTGCCCATGGCGTGGGCGTACTCGCACTGGATGAAGGGCAGCGCGCGGCGCTTGCGGTCCAGCTCCGGATCGCCCCACGGCGGTTCGGAGCGCTGCCCGATCCGGTCGACCTCGTCGTGGGGCGCGTACATCCGCGAGTAGACGTCCGTATCGGCGCAGGACAGGTCCCCCTCGTAGTGGATCACCCGGGACGGGTCGCGCTCACGGACCCAGTCGGCCATGGCGGACAGTCCGCGGCCCGTGCCGCACTCGTTGCCCAGCGACCACATGACGATGGACGGGTGGTTCTTGTCTCGCTCGACCATGCGGGCGGCGCGGTCGAGGAGCGCCGGGGTCCAGCGGGGGTCGTCGACGGGGTTGCCGCGCCAGTCGAGGCCGGCGAAGCCATGGGTCTCCAGATCACATTCGTCGATGACCCACAGCCCCAGCTCGTCGCAGAGCCCGAGGAAGGCGGGGTGCGGCGGATAGTGGCTGGTGCGGACGGCGTTGACGTTGTGCCGCTTCATCAGCACCAGATCACGGCGCATGGTCGCGAGGTCCAGGGCGCGCCCGTACTCCGGATGGAACTCGTGCCGGTTGACGCCACGGAAGAGCACCCGCCGGCCGTTGACCCTGAGCAGTCCGTCCTCGACCGCGACCGTACGGAAGCCGACGCGCAGCCCCACGCTTTCGCCCACGGTGGTGAGTTCGGCCTCGTACAGCCGCGGCGTCTCCGCCGACCACGGCTCGACGGCGACCGTGGCGCTCTCCCCGGTGGCCAGGTCCAGGCCCAGTTCGGGGACGGTGACCCGGCCGCCCGGATCGGCGTCGATCCGCAGCGTGCCCTCGCCGGTGATGTGGTCGTACGAGGCGTGCACGAAGAAGTCGGACAGCGAACCCTCGGGACGGTGCTCCAGGACAACCTCGCGGAAGATCCCTGGCAGCCACCACTGGTCCTGGTCCTCCAGATAGCTGCCGGAGGACCACTGGTGGACCCGTACGGCCAGCACATTCCCGCGCCGCCGCAGCAGCTCCCCGACGGCTCCCACGGCGAACTCGTGCGGCAGCCGGCTGCCCTTGAAGGTGCCCAGCTCCTCCCCGTTGAGCCAGACCCGCGCGCAGGACTCGACGCCCTCGAAGCGCAGCACCGCGTCGCCGCCCTCCGGCCAGTCGGCGGGCAGGTCGAAGACGCGCAGATGGTCGCCGGTCGGGTTCTCCGTGGGCACGCGCGGCGGATCCACCGGGAACGGATACCGCACATTGGTGTAGATCGGTGCCCCGTGGCCGTGCAGCACCCAGTGGCCGGGCACCGGGATCTCGTCCCAGCCGCGGGCGTCGTGGCCGGGGCGGGCGAAGGAGTCGTCCTCGGCGGTGGCGGTCGGCGACAGCCTGAAGGCCCAGGTGCCGGTCAGGCTCAGCCGCGCGGCGTCGGAGGCGGGGGACCAGGCGCGGGGCGGCAGCCCTCCGCTGCCGGGGGAGACGTCCTCGTAGTAGGGAAGCGGCGTGTGCTGCGTGGAGCTCATCGTTCTCCTCGGTCAGCCCTTGATACCGGTCTGAGCTCCGATCCTGGCCGATGACCAGCGGCCAGAGGAAGGCGTCCCGGTCACTGCCGCGTCACCCGGGGTCGGGGCGTCCGGGCCGTCGTGCGGGGCCGTCGTATCGCGGCCCGTCATCCCCGTATACAGGTTGTACCCACCGAGCCCCGCGATGCCGATGAACGCCGCGAACGCCCCTCCGAGTAAGACCTTTCCCGCTGTGCGCACGGCGTCACCCGCCCCCAGGTGTGGTCAGCGCCTGCCGGTCAGGCCGCCTGCTCGATCTCGCCGCGCAACGCCCGTGTGTAGACCCGCAGCAGCCGCCCGTACTCGGCTCGCTCCGCCGGACGCAGCGCCCGGCCGGCCCGCGCGCGCAGAAAGACGCGGATCGCCTCGTTGGCCTGGTCGGTGGATATGGACATGGTGAGTAAGGCAGGTTGCTGAGGAGGAGTCGGACGCATGACCACAAGAGTAGAGGCCCCCACTGACATCGGCATCGGCTTAGAACCTCTCAACTGCACTGTTACCGGCGCTATGTGAGGAACACCGCATCCGCCGCACGGGTGTTCAGGTTTGGGACGCGGTGGCATATGCCCCGGCCCAGCCGCTGGCATCCACCCGCCGACTACCCCTCCACTACCCCTCGACGAGGACGACCTCCAGGGTGCGGGGGCCGTGCACGCCCTCCAC
The DNA here is from genome assembly GCF_040606675.1 of Streptomyces sp. NPDC005393. NCBI lineage: Bacteria > Bacillati > Actinomycetota > Actinomycetes > Kitasatosporales > Streptomycetaceae > Streptomyces > Streptomyces sp. NPDC005393. The sequence continues at coordinate 14,808 of NZ_JBEXFG010000062.1, forward strand.
CCGGTCCAGTTCGATGTCGCTGGTCGCCGACGGTCCGGAAATCCAGGTCAGCGGGCGGGCCGGGTCGAGGCGCTCCAGGGCCTGGGGGACCGAGTCGACGACCTGGGACGGCACCCGGATGACGCAGATGTGGTGGTCGGGCACCAGGGTGATGCGGCGCCGGCCCTGGTCGGCGGAGGCGTCCAGGACGACCGTCCCGGTCTCGGCGATGGCCACGGCGCAGCCCGTGATCACGCTCGACACCGCGTCCAGATCGTGGGGCGTCAGCTCGGCCGTGTCCGGGATCCGCCGTACGGACTCGGCGGCCGACAGCCACTCGGCGGGGAGGCCGGGCGGCACGACCGTGCTGGTCGCGCCCCGGTCGGTGAGAAGGCGGGCGATCAGGGCGGGGAGGGCCGGGGTGTCGGTGCGGTGGACGATCGCGCGGTAGTCGGCGAGGTTCTCCGCGAGGAGGTCGACGGTTTCGGCGGTGGTGCGGTCGCCGTGGACCCGGAGGTAGCCGCGGTCGACCGGCACCTCGGACGGGGTCTCGGCGCGCGGCACGTCGGCCAGGGCCCGGCGGATGCGGGCCATGACGAGGGATCGGGAGTTCATGTGCGCTGCCTTCCCTCGGCGCGGCCGGTGGTTCCCGCTGTGCCTCGGGTGCGCTGCCACCAGTCGCGGAACGACTCCTCCGGCACCTTCGGCAGCTCGCGGGTGTCGCTCCAGGCCCGCCCCGGGCCGGGCAGCCGTCGCGGATGGAAGCGGCGGGTGCGGGAGGCGAGGCGCTGCCCCGTGCGCAGCACCCGTGGATGGTCCAGCACCCAGCGGGCCGCCCGCATCGCCGCGCGCTCGGCGGCGTGGCCCTTGGCGGGTTTGATCACGGTGCGGGTGCCGCGGACGGAGGCGGGGCCGCCCTCGACCACGCGTTCCCTCAGGTGGACCAGGATCTCCGGGATGTCGATGGCCACCGGACACACCTCGTAGCACGCGCCGCAGAGGGACGACGCGTACGGGAGCGATGCGTCGAGCTCGCTCTGGGTGCCGCGGAGCTGCGGGGTGAGGATGGCGCCGATCGGCCCCGGATACGCCGAGCCGTACGCATGCCCGCCCGCGCGCTCGTACACCGGGCAGACGTTGAGACACGCCGAACAGCGGATGCAGCGCAGCGCCTGCCGGCCCACGGTGTCGGCGAGCGTGTCCGTGCGGCCGTTGTCGAGAAGGACCAGGTGGAAGGTGCGAGGGCCGTCCTCGTCCGTGGTGCCGGTCCAGGTGGAGGTGTACGGATTCATCCGCTCGGCGGTCGAGGAGCGGGGGAGCAGCTGAAGGAAGACCTCCAGATCCTGGAAGGTGGGCACCACCTTCTCGATACCGACGACCGAGATCAGCGTCTCGGGGAGGGTCAGACACATACGGCCGTTGCCCTCCGACTCCACGACGACCAGCGTGCCCGTCTCCGCCACCATGAAGTTCGCGCCCGAGATCCCCACCTTGGCGTTCAGGAACTTCTCGCGGAGGTGGAGGCGGGCGGCCTCCGCCAGATCGGCGGGCGCGTCCGTCAGCCCCTCCGGCGCCGGGCGGCCCCACTGGGACATCTTCGCCGCGAAGATGTCCCTGATCTCACCGCGGTTGCGATGGATCGCCGGGACCAGGATGTGGGAGGGCAGGTCGTCGCCGAGCTGCACGATCAGCTCGGCGAGATCCGTCTCGTACGCCGTGATGCCCGCCGTGGCGAGCGCGTCGTTCAGGCCGATCTCCTGCGTCGCCATCGACTTGACCTTGACGACCTCGCGCTCGTCCATCGCCCGTACCAGCTCGGTGACGATCCGGTTCGCCTCGGCCGCGTCCGCCGCCCAGTGCACCTGGCCGCCGGCCGCCGTGACCGCGTCCTCCAGCCGCTCCAGATAGTGGTCGAGATGGCGCAGCGTACGGTCCTTGATCGCCGCACCCGCCGCGCGCAGCCGCGCCCAGTCGTCCAGTTCGGCCACGGCGGTGGCGCGCTTGGCGCGGATGGTGTGGGTGGCGTGGCGGAGGTTGGCGCGGAGCTGGGTGTTCCGGGTGGAGGCGTTGGCCGCCTCGGGGAAGGCGGGCATGCCGAGGTAGGTGGCGGCGGTGCCTTGGTGTTTTCCGCGGTGTTTTCCGCTGTGTGTTCCGCTGTGTGTTGCGCCGTGTGGTCCGCTCACCAGATGTTTCCTTCCGTGCTGGCCAGGATCTCGGCGATATGCACGGGACGGACCGTCGAGCCCTGGCGGGCGAGCGTGCCGCCAATGTGCATCTGGCAGGAGTTGTCGACCGTACAGACGGCCTCGGCGCCGGTCCCGGTGATGTTGCGCGCCTTGTCCGCGCCCATCGCCGCCGACACGGCCGCGTTCTTGACGGCGAACGTGCCTCCGAAGCCGCAGCACTCCTCGGCGCCCGGCAGCTCCACCAGGTTCAGGCCCTGCACGGCGGCCAGGAGCGTGCGCGGGCGGTCACCCAGGTGCAGCAGCCGCAGCCCGTGGCAGGTCGGGTGATACGTCACGGTGTGCGGGTAGTACGCCCCGACGTCCGTCACCTTCAGGATGTCGGTGAGGAACTCCGTGAGTTCGTAGGTCTTGGGGACGGCGGAGGCGGCCGCGTCGGCGAGCTCCTGTCCACGGCCCTCGGCCGCCGCCTTCGCCCCGATGCGCGGGTAGTTGTCCCGCACCATCGCGGCGCACGATCCGGAGGGGGCCACGACGTAGTCGTAGTCCCGGAAGGCGGCGGCGTAGCGGCGGACGAGCGGTTCCGTCTCATGGCGATAGCCGGTGTTGAACTGCGCCTGACCACAGCAGCTCTGCTCGGCCGGAAAGCCGACGTCGATGCCCAGCCGTTCGAGGAGCGTGACCACGGCCTGGCCGGTGCGTGGGTAGAGGGTGTCGTTGACGCAGGTGATGAAGAGCGCTACGCGCACGGTTCCTCCTCCAGACGGGCGGCTGCCCGGTCCCACGCTGAATGATCACCTGTGGGCTCATACTGCCTCAGCGGCTGGGTGCTGTGAAGAAGCGCGCGCAGCTCGGGGAGGTCTCCGGTGACCGCACCGGCCGTACGGGCCCGGACCAGCACATTGCCGAGCGCCGCAGCCTCGGCCGGGCCCGCGATGACGGGGCGCCCGCAGGCGTCCGCCGTCAGCTGGCACAGCAGCTCGTTGTGCGCGCCGCCGCCCACGATATGGACCGTGTCGACCCTACGGCCGGACAGGCGACAGGCGTCGTCGATCGCGCGGCGGTGGGCCAGGGCGAGGGAGTCCAGCACGCAGCGGGTCGTCTCGGCGGGGGTGCGGGGGGCCTGCTGGCCGGTGCGGCGGCAGGCGTCCGCGATGCGACCGTAGCCGACGGCCCAGGTGTCGATGCCGATGCTGGCCAGACGGTTGTCCGTGGTGCGCACCACTGGGTGGCCACCGGGGCGTCGGTGGCCGGGTCGCCCTCGGGGAACCAGATCCACGAGGCGCCGTCCAGGTCCGGGGGCGCGGTCAGCGCGGTGGGCGCGGCGATCCAGCGCGCCTGCCACTGCCCGGAGTTGAGCAGCCCGGTCTCCCACCAGGCGGGGGCGGACCACAGGGAGGGGCGGCCGTGGTCGTCCCAGACGCGCACGGAGCAGTGGTAGCGGGTGCGCGGGCGCAGGGCCGGGCCGTCGTAGGGGACCAGGACCGACTGGCGCGCTGTCATTTTGCCGCTGTCCCATACGTCGGGGGCGCCGAGCCGGTCCGGGGAGGTGCGACCCGGATGCGGTACGCGCTCTGCAGCTGGTCGTGGGCGTCCGAGCCGAGGGTCCAGCTCAGACGGGGGTGGGGCGTGTCGAGGCCGAGCGGGTGGGCGGCGTACTCCACCGCGGTGCGCAGGACCCGCAGCCGGCCGCGGTGCCTGGCCCGGCCGCGCGGATGACCGCCCGATGCCGCCGAAGCAGATGCACGTAGCATCGGTCCTGGCATGGACACCATCACCTTTTGGGGCCTGGCCGCGCTCGCGGTGGCCGCCCTGCTCGTCGGCTTCTCGAAGACCGCTGTCAGCGGGGCCAATACCGTCAGCCTCGCCATCTTCGCGGCCGTACTGCCCGCCCGTGAGTCAACGGGGGTGCTGCTGCCGCTCCTCATCGTCGGTGACGTACTCGCCGTGTTCACCTACCGGCGGCACGCCCACTGGGTGACCCTGTGGCGTCTGTTTCCCGCGGTCGCCGTCGGCGTGGTCGCGGGTTCGGTGTTCATGCTGTGGGCCGACGACGCCGCGGTGCGCAGGTCGATCGGCGGCATCCTGCTGTTCATGGCCGCGGTCACGCTGTGGCGCCGGCGCGTGGGGACGGACGCGGCGCCGGCCACCGGGCCGACCGACGGTGGCGGCAGCGGTCGTGGCCTGGCCAAGGCCGGTTCGTACGGCGTGCTCGGCGGGTTCACCACCATGGTCGCCAACGCGGGCGGCCCGGTGATGTCGCTGTACCTGCTCTCCACGGGCTTCCGGAAGCTCGGCTTCCTGGGCACCTCGGCGTGGTTCTTCCTGATCGTGAACGTGTCCAAGGTGCCCTTCAGCGTCGGCCTCGGCCTGATCGACGGGCACTCCCTGCTGCTGGACGCGGCTCTGGCACTCCTCGTCGTACCCGGCGCGTTCATCGGCAAGGCGTGCGTCGACCGCATCGACCAGCGGCTCTTCGAACGGCTGGTGATCGCGGCGACCGTGGTCGGCGGACTCCAACTGCTGCTGCGCTGAGCGGCCCCCGGGCCCGACCGGTGGCGGGTTGGGGGAAGATTCCCTGGGTGACGCCTAGCATGGTCCCGCGACCGGGGTGGGTCGCGGGAAGGCGGATGGTCGGGGTCGTGGGACGCATGGTGGGGATCAAGGACGTCGCGCGGCAGGCCGGAGTGTCCGTCGGCACGGTCTCGAACGTGATCAACCGGCCGGAAATGGTCGCCGAGGGGACGCGCGACCGGGTGCAGGCCGCCATCGAGCGCCTCGGCTATGTGCGCAGCGAGTCCGCGCGTCAGTTGCGGGCGGGGCGCAGCCGGATCATCTCGCTGCTGGTGCTCGACATGGCGAACCCGTTCTTCGTGGATGTGGCGAGCGGTGCCGAGCGCGCGGCACGCGAGGCGGATCTCGGCGTGATGGTGTGCAACAGCGCCCAGAGCGTCGATGAGGAGGCCGACTATCTCGCGCTCTTCGCCGAGCACCGGGTGCGCGGGGTGCTGGTTACCCCGGCCGACGCCACCGGGGCTAATCTGGAGAACTTCCGGCGCCATGACATCCCCTTCGTCTTCGTCGACCGCGAGGTGCCCAGCGAGGAGGGCTGCTCGGTGTCGGTCGACGACATCGAGGGCGGTGCGCTCGCGGGCCGCCATCTGATCGCCCAGGGCCACCGTTCCCTCGTCTACGTCAGCGGCCCGATGCAGCTCCCGCAGTGCCAGGACCGGCGCGCCGGGGCGCTCGCCGCGTTCGCCGAGGAGGGGCTGCCGCCGGAGGCGCTGCTGCACATCGAGGCCGAGCGGCTCGATGTGGCCTCGGGCCGGGACGCGGGGGCGCGGCTGCTGGGCATGTCGCCGCGGCCGACGGCGGTGTTCTGCGCGAATGACTTGCTGGCGCTGGGGGTGCTCCAGGCGCTCTTCGCGGCCGGGGTGTCGGTGCCGGGCGATGTGGCGCTGGTGGGGTACGACGACATCGAGTTCGCGGCGGCCGCGGCGGTGCCACTGACCTCGGTGCGCCAGCCCGCGTTCCGGATGGGGCGTACGGCGGCGGAGCTGTTGATCGAGGAGACGGGTGAGGACGCGGAGGGCCATCAGCACCGGCGGATCGTCCTCCAGCCCGAACTGGTCGTACGGGACTCGACGTTCGCGCCGAAGCCCAGCACATGAATCAGACCCCCGCCGGAGCCGCGGAGGCCGGGGCCGGATCCAGCAGTTCCCGGATCTCCCGTACCGCCGCCCGCCCCGCGCGGTTCGCGCCGACCGTGGACGCCGACGTTCCGTAGCCGACCAGATGGATCCGGGGGTCCCGGACGGCCCTGGTCCCCTCGACGGCGATCCCGCCGCCCGGCTCGCGCAGCCTCAGCGGTGCGAGGTGGTCGATCGCGGCGCGGAAACCGGTGGCCCACAGGATGGTGTCCGCGGCCACCGTGCGTCCGTCCGCCCAGGTCACGCCGGACGGAGTGATCCGGTCGAACATGGGCAGCCGGTCCAGGACCCCCTGTTCACGGGCGCGCCTCATCGCCTCGGTCATGGGCAGCCCGGTCACGGACACCACGCTCTGCGGCGGCAGCCCCCGCCGTACCCGCTGCTCGACCAGCGCGACGGCCGCCCGCCCCTGGCCCTCGCCGAACGGCCCCTCGCGGAAGACCGGGGGCCGCCGCGTCACCCATGTCGTCTCCGCCGCCACCTCGGCGATCTCCAGCAGATGCTGTACGCCGGAGGTGCCGCCCCCGACGACGACCACCCGCCGGCCCGCGAACGCCTCGGGCCCCGGGTACCGCGACGTATGCAGCTGGCGGCCCCGGAAGGTCTCCTGGCCGGGATAGCGCGGCCAGAACGGGCGGTCCCAGGTCCCCGTCGCGTTGATCAACGCCCGCGCCGACCAGACCCCGGCCGAGCTCTCCACCAGCAACCGCCCCCCGTCGCCCTCGCGTACGGCGGTGACGTGGACGGGGCGGGCGACCCGGAGGTCGAAGGCGCGCTCGTACCGTGCGAAATACGCGCCGATGACCTCCGAGGAGGGCCGCTCGGGGGCGGCCTCGGCCTCGGCCTCGCCGAGCCGCATCCCCGGCAGGTCGTACATGCCGTGCACCTTGCCGTACGTCAGCGACGGCCACCGGTACTGCCACGCGCCGCCGGGCCGTGGTGAGTGATCGAGCACGACGAAGCCGGTCCCGGGCTCGTACCCGGCCCGCCGCAGATGGTAGGCGCCGGACAGCCCAGCCTGCCCGGCGCCCACCACCACGACGTCCACCTCGGCTATGTCGTTCATGTTTGTACCAACTCTGCTCCGGTGCGGGATCTTCCCGCGCTTTCAGCCGCATCCCACAGCGCTCGGCGACCCGCACCGCGTCCTGCAGCGCCGGTGCGACCAGGCGCGGGCATCGTCTCGCGCCGTCGCCGTCCGCGAGTGCGACGTCAGATGCGGTCTGGGCGGGTGGATGCGCACGTGATGCCGCACTCGATGCCGAGCTCCCCGGGGGTACCCCCAAAAAATGCTTGATCTGGCGCAACTGTTTTGTCAAGCGATTTCAGATAAGCACCCCCACCGGCCCGGCGGACGGCGACGGAGCCGGGCCCCGCCCCCGGCGAACCGCTGCTCAATCGCCGAAGGCGCAACGATGCCCGCACCCTCATGCAAACCGTTCGCGGAACGCGTCGGCCCCGACTACAGTGCGCCGCCGTGGACATCGACGATCCCAAGGATCTGGTCAGGCGAGGGTACGACGCGCTCTCCGGCCACTATGAGCGGTCCTACGCCGCCGAGACGAAGTACCAGCCCTGGATCAGCGCCTTGTGCGGCCGCATCCCGTCCGGGAGCACCGCGCTGGATCTGGGGTGCGGCTGCGGTATTCCAGTCGCTCGCGCGCTGACCTCGGCAGGACACCGTGTCACCGGTGTCGACATCAGCGAGGTGCAGATCCGCCGGGCGCGGGAGCTCGTGCCGGATGCCGAGTTCATCCACGCCGATGCCACGACCGTGGACTTCCCGGCCGCGTCGTTCGACGCCATCGTCTCCTTCTACGCGCTCATTCACATTCCCCTCGCGGAACAACTTCCCCTCCTGGCAAGGATCGCGACCTGGTTGCGACCCGGTGGCTGGTTCCTCGGCACCACTGGCCACAGTGCATGGACCGGCACTGAGGACAACTGGCTCGGAGGCGGAGTCCCCATGTGGTGGAGCCACACGGACGCCGCGACCAATCGGGCCTGGATCACCCAGGCCGGTCTGACCGTCGAGCGTGAGGAGTTCGTATCCGAAGGCGATGGCGGGCACGCTCTGTTCTGGGCACGTCGCCGCCTTGTCGGACCCAGGCGGTAAGGTCCAACGACTTCGGGGGGATCCACGGGGAGGGCGTTGAAGGTGTCGAAGTGCGGGCGATGGTTAGCCGTTCCGCTGCTGGCCATGCCGATGGCAGGGTGCGGGGACGGGAGCGGGGCCACGGACGGCGCGCCGTCGAAGGACGCACCGCGGCTGCCGATGGCCCGGTACCAGCCCGGTGACGACGGCTACAAGCGGTACAACGAGGCGCAGGACCGGCTGGCGCAGCGGTGCATGGTGGGCCTCGGGTTCGACGACTTCCCGTTGCACCCGAAGATGCCGGGCAGCGGCGTGACGCTGGTGGCGGTGGCCATGTCGACGCCGTACGGCCAGCTCGACCTCGACCACGCCCGGCGGTGGGGCTACGGCTGGGATCCGAAGAAACGGGACAAGGGGGAGCCGGACGGGCGTGCGACGACGAGCGAGGAATTCGCCGTGCTGTACGGCCGGCAGAGCCGGAAGGCCCCGAAGAGCGGCTGCTCGGGGCAGGCGGACCGGCGGCTGCTCAAGGGCGTCAAGGACCCCGCGCGCATGTGGACCTACCCCTCCGGGCGCGAACGGCGCTTGGAGAAGGCGGCGAAGAAGGACCCGCGGGTGCGGCGCGCCCTGGAGTCATGGGCGCAGTGCGTCGTGAACAAGGGGTTCAAGCGGTACAAGAGCCCGGAGGACGCCTTTCGGGACAAGGCATGGGGGCGCGGCCAGAACGGCAACACCACTCGTACGAAGCGGGAAATGGGCACGGCCGTCGCCGATATCGAGTGCAAGCGGGAACACGACACCGTCGGTGTGTGGTCGGCGGTGCTCGCCAAGCGGCAGCGGGCCGAGATCATGGCACACAAGGCCGACTACGAGGCCGTACGCCGTGACCTGGACACGCTGAAATCCAACGTACGGTCGGCACTCGACGGCTAGCGGTCGCGCACGGCGGCGGAGACCTCTCGGAGGGCCGCGGTCGCGGTCTCGGCCGCGTCCGTCGGCAGCGCGCGGAACAGTTCGTGTTGGGCCGAGGCGGTGGCGCGGACCGCGCGCTCGGCGAGGTCGGCGCCCGTCGGGGTGAGGCGCACCCGGGCGACGCGGCCGTCCTCGGCGTCGGGGGCGCGCTCCACCAGGCGGCGGGCGGCCAGCGTCCTCGCACCAAGTCCCGGTCGGGGTGAGCACGGCCTCGAAACCCAACTGCTCGGCGGCCTTGGCCACCTGGGCGAGGTAGTCGATGTCCGGGGCCCGTACGCCGCTCACCGGGGTGATGCGGGAGCGTTTCACCCCGCCGTCGGTGTCAGGCGTGCCGGTCCACCGGTTGCGCCCGTCGCCGCCGGTCGGCAGGAACCAGTGCAGATGGACGGACATCAGGAGTCCTTCCCGTAGGTGCGCGGCGCGGAGGTGGAGGGCGGCAGACCGCCGTTGAAGCGGGTGTCCACGTAGTCGGAGAAGGCGAAGCGGCGCGGGGTGAGCTTCAGCTTGGCGAAGGTGTCCGCGATCTGCTGCTCGGAGGCGATGGCGGGCTTGTCGACGGCGACGTACACCCGCGTGCCATTGGTCCGCTTCACGGAGTCCAGCGCCACCTGGTAGGGCAGCCCGGTCTCCTTGCCCCACACCTTGGCCCAGGCCTCGGGGTGCTTGTAGACCCAGTTCTGGGCCCGGCGCAGCCGCGCGAGGTAGTCCTTGATGACCTTCGCCTTCTTCTTGTCGTCGAGCGAGGAGGGGTTGGCCACCTGGAAGTTGAGGCCGTTGACCACGCCCTTGCCGCTGGTGAGGATCCGCGCGTCGGCCTGGCGCAGCGCCTGCGAGGTGTACGGGTCCCAGACGGCCCAGGCGTCCACCCGGCCGCGGCTGAAGGCGGCCAGCGCGTCGGCCGGCTGGAGGAAGCTGACCTTGACGTCCTTGATCGAGAGCCCGGCCTTCTCGAGCGAGGCGACCAGCTGGTAGTGGGCCGAGCTGCCCTGGGCGACCGCCACCGACTTGCCCTTGAGGTCGGAGGTCTTCTTCAGCGACGAGCCCTTCTTGACGACGATCGCCTCGCCGTCGGCGGTGCCGTGTTTCGCCGCGACGACCTTGATCTTGGACTTGGCGGCCGCGGCGAAGACGGGCGGGGTGTTGCCGACGCCGCCGATGTCCACCGCCTTGGCGCTGACCGCCTCCAGGATCGGCGGACCGGAGGTGAACGTCGACCACTTGATCTTGTACGGGAGGTTCGTGAGCTCACCGGCGGCGCGCAGCACCGCCTCGTCGTTGCCCTTCTGGTCGCCGACGTTCAGGGTCACATCGCCCTTGCCGTCGGTGTTGCCGGAGGCGCCGGACTTGTCGGCCGAGGACGAGCTGACGCATGCGGACAGCAGCAGGGCGAGAGGGAGAAACAGGGCGAGGACGATACGCCGTGTCATGTCAGCAGGGTCCGTTCGTAAAGGTGGTGGGAAAACCCGTCCGGCGCTTGAGGACAGGCGCGGCCGGAGGCCGTGCGCGTAAGAGCGGCCGATGACAGCGCTACGCGGCTTCGTGGACGGCCGGTTAGGGGGCGGACACACCCAGCCGGTCCAGGAGTTCGGTCCGCAGCTCGGCCAGGTGCGGATCGGCGATATCGCGCGGCCGGTCGCGGCGTACCCGCGTCTCGTGCGCGATGACGCCGCCGTCCATCACCAGGACGCGGTCGGCGAGCAGCAGCGCCTCCCCGACGTCGTGCGTCACCAGCAGCACCGCGCAGCCGCGCCGCTGCCACAGCTCGGCGACCAGCTGCTGCGCGGTGATCCGGGTGAGCGCGTCGAGCGCGCCGAACGGCTCGTCGAGCAGCAGCAGATCGGGTTCGCGGACCATCGCCCGGGCGAGCGAGGCGCGCTGGGCCTCGCCGCCGGAGAGCGTCTTGGGCCAGGCGTCGGTCCGATGGCCGAGGCCCACCTCCTCCAGCGCCCGTTCCGCGACCGCCCGCCCGGGACGGCCGTCCAGACCGAGCAGCACATTGCGCCAGACCTTCTTCCACGGCATCAGCCGCGGCGCCTGGAAGGCGACGGCCCTGCGCCGGGGCACCAGCACCTCGCCCTCGATCTCCCGGTCCAGCCCGGCGAGCACCCGCAGCAGGGTGGACTTGCCGCAGCCGCTGCGGCCCAGCAGCGCGACGAACTCACCGGGCTTTACCGTCAGTTCGAGCTCGTCGATGACAGTGCGGCCGTCGAAGGCGCGAGTGAGGGAGCTGACCCGTACCGCGGCGTCTGCCGTCTCGACGGGGGTCACTTGCCGGTGAAGTTCGGTCGCCATTGCAGCAGCAGCCTCTCCAGAGTGCGGACGATGAAATCGGCGAGCAGGCCAAGGGCGGCGTAGACGATCAGGCAGACCACGATCACATCGGTCTGGAAGAACTCCCGCGCGCGGTTGAGCAGAAAGCCGATCCCGTCATCGGCGTTGATGGTCTCCCCGAAGACCAGCGCCAGCCACGCGGTGGCGAGCGAGTACCGCAGCCCGGTCATCGCCCCGGGCAGGGCGCCGGGCAGCACCACATGGCGGATCAGCCCCCAGCGGCCGAGCCCCAGCGAGGTCCCCGCCTCGGTCAGCTGCGCGTCCACGTCGCGGATGCCCGCGTAGACGTTCAGATAGAGATGGAAGGTGACACCGAGCGCGATCAGCGCGATCTTGGGGGCCTCGCCGATGCCCATCCAGATGATGAACAGCGGAATCATGCCGACCCACGGGATGCTGCGCAGCATCTGCACGCTCGCGTCGACGAGATCCTCGCCGAGCCGGGACAGCCCGGAGACCAGCGCGAGCATGATGCCGACGACCCCGCCGAGCACCAGCCCGATCAGCACCCGCTGCACCGACACCAGCATGGCGTGCGGCAGGGTGCCGTCCTGGACCATGTCGGAGGCGGTACGGGCGATGGTGCCGGGCGAGGCGAGCGTATCGGCGGGCAGCGCACCGGTCGCGCTGCTCACCTGCCAGAGCGCCAACAGAAGAAGGGGACCGGTCGTGCGGCGCAGCCAGCGCGGTACGGCGCGGCGGCGCGCGGACAGCGGCACGACCGGTTCGAGAACCGGGGACATGGGGGCTCCATGACAAGGGGTACGCCTCGGCGCCGTACGACACGCGACCGACGGCGGTCGGCGCGGTACGGCAGCGGTGGGTGGAGGCGGAGGCGGAAGCGGGGAAGGGGGTGCCTAAGGGGTCAGCGTCTCAGTGTTCAGCGGCCGCTGGGACAGGCGGCGGACGCCACCCGCAGCAGGTCGATATGACCGCGCGTGGTGAGCCAGGCTGACGTAGACATGCCTTTGAACGTAGCGAGGCGTCCAGAAACGGTCAACGGTGTCTTGCCACTCGGACCTTTGTTGCGGGAGTTTTGCGGACGGGCGTATGAGGATGGGTCCATGACCACGACCTTCCGGACCCAGATCCTCAACATCACCACCGGCTCCACCGAGACCGTCGCCGACCTCACCGCCGACTGCGAGGCGTATCTGCGGGAGGTGGCGGGCGGCGGCGACGGCCTGCTCAATGTGTTCGTCCCCCACGCGACCGCCGGCATCGCGATCCTGGAGACCGGCGCCGGCAGCGACACCGACCTCCTCTCCGCCCTCCACGACCTCCTCCCCGCCGACGACCGCTGGCGCCACCGCCACGGCAGCCCCGGCCACGGCCGCGACCACGTCCTCCCCGCCCTCGTCCCCCCGCACGCGACCCTCCCGGTCCTCGGCGGCCGGCTCGCCCTGGGCACGTGGCAGTCGGTCTGCCTCGTCGACACGAACAAGGACAACCCCGACCGTCAGGTGCGGCTGAGCTTCCTCGGGTGACCCGGACCGCTCGCGGGGACGTCCCCCCGAGCACCCCACGCCCGAACCCGCAGCCCGGTCCCGCCACGGCCTGCACAACCCGAAACGATCACTCCGAAATCAGCCGTTGGATTCGGGCTGAGGTGGCGCCGGCGGGTAGCCGTAGCCCTGTTGCGGCTGCGAGGGCGGTGGCTGGAACTGCTGCGGGCCCAGGCCCTGCCCGTACGGCTGCGGGTAACCGGCCACAGCGTTTCCGTAGGGACCGGGCGCCGCGTACCGGCCCGGCATCGGCGGGGGCTGCACCGGCGGCTGGTTGCCGCCGTCGCCGGTCCACAGGCCCTGCGCCTGCTGCGCCCGCACGAAGTCCTCGGCCACCATCGCCGAGAGGTTGATGTATGCCTCCCGTGTCTTGGGCCGCATCATGTCCAGGTCCACCTCGGCGCCGACCGCCAGGTGCTCGTCGAACGGCACCACCTGCACCCCGCGGCAACGGGTCTGGAAGTGCGCCACGATGTCCTCGACCTTGATCATCTTGCCGGTCTCGCGCACCCCGGAGATCACGGTGATGCTGCGGGAGACCAGTTCGGCGTAGCCGTTCGCGGTCAGCCAGTCCAGGGTGGTGCTCGCGCTCGACGCGCCGTCCACCGACGGCGTCGACACGATGATCAACTGTTCGGCCAGGTCCAGCACTCCGCGCATGGCGCTGTAGAGCAGGCCGGTGCCCGAGTCGGTGAGGATCACCGGGTACTGACGGCCCAGCACCTCGATGACCCGCCGGTAGTCCTCGTCGTTGAACGTCGTCGACACCGCAGGGTCCACGTCGTTGGCGATGATCTCCAGGCCGGAGGGCGCCTGAGAGGTGAACCGGCGGATGTCCATGTAGCTGCGCAGGTACGGGATCGCCTGCACGAGTTCACGGATCGTCGCACCGGTCTCACGGCGCACCCGGCGGCCCAGCGTGCCCGCATCCGGGTTGGCGTCGATCGCCAGGATCTTGTCCTGCCGTTCGCTGGCGAGTGTCGCCCCCAGGGCGGTGGTTGTCGTGGTCTTGCCGACACCGCCCTTGAGGCTGATCACCGCGATGCGGTAGCAGGACAGGACGGGGGTGCGGATCAGGTCCAGCTTGCGCTGCCGCTCCGCCTCCTCCTTCTTGGCGCCGAGCTTGAAGCGGCTCGGCCGCGCGTTGGCCCCCGGCTTCTTCGCCTTGGGCTGGTTGCGCAGCAGGCGATCGGAACTCAGCTCGACCGCCGCGGTGTGGCCGAGCGGGGTGCCGCCCTGGCCGGTGCGCTGCCGCTGGTCCGGCATGACCGTCGGCGAGTCGCCGACCCGCGAATCCGCGGGAGCGCCATAGCCCTGAGGCACTTCGGGCTGATGGGCCCGCGGGTCGCCCGGCACGGCGTTCGGCTGCGGGGCGCCCATCGGCGGTACCGGCTGACCGGGCGGCACGGGCCAGACGGGCGCTACGGGCCGGCCGGGGTGGTTCGGCTGCGGGAAGCCGTGACCGCTTTGACCGGGCTCGTGTTGGGCCTGCGGCTCCTGCGTCTGCGTTACGGCACCGGGTACCGACGGCCCCGGCACCTCCTCCTGGGGCTCCCAGCTCTCCGGCTCGGCGGCGTCCGCCGCGGTCACCGTGTACCAGGTTTGCAGCCGCGGCCCAACGTACGTGACCTCATACGTGCCCTCATCGGTGAGGTCGGCCCCTGACTGGTCGTCGTCAGGACCGGCCCCGCCCGCGCGGTTGTAGTCCCGATCGCTGCTCACAATGCCTCCTGGTCTGCTGTCCTCAACCGCCCCGCGCCGCAGGTTTCCAAGCACCCCATGGGGTTCCCTGCCCCGCGGCGCATGGGGACACCACACCGCTTGTGTCATGCTCGCGGCTTGGGCCATCGGTGATCTCGCTACGGCGAGGCAGCACTGATCGCGGACGACAACGGCAACGACCTGTGGTTCAGTCAGAAGCACGACGAGGCGGCGGTCCAGGGCCTGCCGGGAGGCGGCCGCCGTGCTCGCGTCTGTCTCCCGGCCGTGCCGCCTCAGCGGCGGTTGCGCTGCCGACGGGCCCGGCGCGGTGTGGCGTCCGCGGCACGGCCGCCCCTGGTGACGGTGTACAGTACGCTCATGAGTGCGCCGCCGACGATGACCACGATGATTCCGGCGGTGGTGTTGATGAGAAAGCCTAAGAGGATGAGCGCCGCATAGACGGCCGGGATGGCATTGCGCAGGTTTCGGTTCACGGCGGGGATCCTTCCCGAGGGGTGGGTCCAGCGGCAGGAGCCGCCGGGGGCTTCCTAGGCTTTGGGTGATACCGCGATCGTCTTGACAGCCTCCCCGTCCGGCGGGCGTGAACGTCGAGGCGCATGCCGACATCGTGGAGAGGCCGTCCGCTGCCGTGCCAGACCGAGAGCGCGTATGCGCTGAAAGGATACCGCGTTCTCGACTCGGGCACCTCGATCCGGACATGCACCAGATTTTCGCTGGAAACGGCCGCGGGCGCTCCGCCCGGCACGTCGCCGTAACGCCTCAGCAAGTCGAACAGAGCTTCCGGCAGGGCGAGGTCGCGTTGCTCCGCCTTCCCGTGGATCCCCGCACGGAACACGGCTGCCGCCGCCAGGTCCAGGTCGGTGACCATGTCGAGGTCGGCGCGGTCCGGTAGCGGGCGCCCTTGGGACGTGAGCGCTTCGTACAGGAAGTCCAGGGCGGCCCGGGCGTAGTGGGCGGCACGGCCCTCATCGCCCACCATGCGCCGTAGAATTGCCTGGTAGTGGACTTCTTCGTGGATCACGGGGCGCCCGACGTACCCGTACAGCAGGTCACGGTTGAAGCTGGCGGGCTCCCGCCAGGCACGGGCGTAGTCGGCTATCAGGAAGGAGGTCAAGGGGTCGTCCCCACCCCCCTCGCGCAGGAACGGGCCGAGCAGTTCCACCAGGTCCACCGTGCGCACGCCAGAGATCTCGGCGAGGACTCTCAACGTCGAGCGGAGCAGGCACTTGTGGAAGAGCGTCAGCGGGATCCGGAAAGCCATCCCGCTCAGCCAGTCCTCGAACGTCATCCGGGAGTGCTCGATCACGACGTCGGCCATCAGGTCCGTGTTCCCGGGGTCGCAGGGCATGTACCCGGTGCGCAGACCGTGATCGTCCCGGAAGCGGTCGTGCGTGTAGTCGGTGTTGTTGAGCAGCAGCAGAGGGTAGATGACGGGTGAGCCACCCGAGGCGATTGCCTCCTCGATCCCGGTCAGGTGGGTGGCGCGGGATTCGCCGGGCAGGCCCCAGATGAGGTCGGTGTAGGTGGGGATGTTCTGGGCCCGGAACTGGGTCTGCATACGACGGTAGTTGTCGACCCGGATGTTGCGGCGGTTGGCGATCTGAAGCACCTTGGCGTCGAAGGACTGTGCCGAGAGAGTGATGGCCCCGGTCAGCCCGGCCCGGTACAGGATCCCCGCGATCTCCACCACACGGCCGTTGGTGTTCTTCGCCCAGTTCGTCATCACCAGCAACCGCTTGTTGTGGCGCCGGCACAGTTCCACGATGTGGCGTGCGATGTCCACGTCGCGCGCGACGATGCCGAAGTTGGCATCGGCTATGAACAGTTGGGTGCCGTTGGCGGCGATCCGGACGATGCGCTCCAGTTCCTCCTGGATGCGGTCCATGGGGAACTGGCGGATCTTGGAGTTGGTGGCCCCGCCCCAGTAGCAGAAGGCGCAGGAATAGGGGCAGCCCCGGTTGGTTTCGTACACCAGCATCCGGGACTGCGCGATGTCCTCGTCGGTCCAGGTGTTCCCGAGCAGCGGCGAGGGCAACTCGCCAAGGTCTGCGATCCGGGGGGCTTCGGGGGTAGTGACCACCTCGCCATTGGCGGAGAGGTAGCTGATGCCGGGCAGGGCAGCCAACTCGCCGTCGGCGGTGGTCGGCTCCTCATGGCGCAGGAATACGCGCAGCAGGTCGCGGAAGCGTAACTCTCCCTCGCCGTGGACGAGGACGTCGACCCAGGGCGCTTCGGTGAACACCACCTGCTGGTGCGTCACATCGTTTCCGCCGATCACGATGCGGCAGCGGGGCCAGCGCTCCTTGACCCGCCGGGCCAGTTCAAGCGTGCTGGGCCGGTTCCAGAAGTAGACGGTGAAGGCGACCGCCAGGGGATCCTGCAGCGCGCCCAGCACCTTGGCGCAGGCGGCCTCGAAAGCGTCCCCGCCCTGCATGTACACGTGTTTGGTGAAGGAACAGGCTTCAGCGAGGGCCGGGGCCGCCTCGGCGGCGGCCTGTAGGTAGCCCAGCACGGTGCTGTAGCGGACGCCGGGCATCACGGTCATCTCGACCAGGTGCACTTGGCGCCGTTCAGCCACGGCAGAGGGCGGGCTGAGCCCGGCCGGCAGGTCGGCTGACGTCATTTCTCGAACTCTTCCCAGTCTCGGTCGCGTTGCCCGGCTCTGCCGGGCCCGCTGGCCGTAACGAACGAGGAACTCGTCCGCTACGGCCAGCGGGTTCAGGCGGTCCACCATCAGATCAGGTGCAGCAGCAGCACGGTGAGCAGCAGCAGCAGTAGGTGTCGCCGCCTGCTACGGCCTCCAGGTCGGCCTCGGACAGCTCACGGTCCTCGATCTGGGGTGAGCTCGGCACCCTCAGCTCGTAGACACCAGTCGTCTTGCCGGTTTCCCAGAGGGCCACCTGAGCCTCCAGGTCGGGGTCACCCCCGATGTTCCGGATGATGCGCACGGTTGCGTTCGCCGGCAGTTCCAGGCCCTGCTCGGCCAGCGCGGCGCGCGGGTTGCTCTCCAGTTGCGTCACGTAGTCATCGTTCGACCAGGCAGCCGTCAGCACCTTGGTGTAAGAGCTGACGAACGCCGACCTCTCTCTGGGCTCCATGGGTCCCCCTTATTGCTTGTCGATTCCGGGTCAAGCCGGCTTCGGGTGGATGCGGAAATCATTCAGAGTCGACCACCTGTAAGTCAACTGCGATCTTTTCCATTGTGGTCCCATCTTTTTGGGGTCGCACCCGTATCCGCAGAACCTGCCTCCCCATGCCGTTATTGCAGCTCAGGACGGTCGGAAGCGAGCGGCCCGTAGGGGTAGGGGGACGCCCCCCTATAGATAAGAAGGCCACCCGGTAGGTGCAGTCGAGGGGCGCCGAAAGAATAGCTGACGGTCGCCCTGAATTCCTTGCTTTACCTATCCCGGCGGGTAATAAAGTGTCGGACCACGTCGAGATGTTTTTTGGAGGGCGCAGTGGATCTGCCTCGCTTCAAGGCACACCTTGTCCCGCAGGTCGTCAGCCCGGATCGGGTCTTCCTGGTGTCGGAGGAAGGCCACTATCTGGTCCAGGGAAAGGCGGTCGCCGAGGTGGTGCCTTTCCTGGACGGGACCCACTCGATCGCCGAGATAGCCCAGAAGCTCTCCGACCGGTTCACGCTGGGTGAAGTCGTCTTCGCTATCAGCAAGTTCCAGCGCTTCAACCACCTCGCCGAGGGGCCTGTCGGGACCGACCGTGCCTCGGTGGCCTTCTGGGAGGCCCAGGGCGTGCACGCCGCCGAGGCCACCCGGCGGCTGGACGAGGCCCAGGTGGAGATCACCTCGGTGGGCGCGGTGGACGAGGCGGAAGTGGTGGCCGCGCTGCGGACGACCGGCATCGAGGTGCGGCCGGTCACCGCCGCCGCAGCCGGTGCCACCGCTCCGACCCTGGCCGTCGTGCTCGCCGACGACTACTGCAACCCCGAACTCGCCGCTGTCGACGCCCGCCTGCGCGGTGCCGGCATACCCTGGCTGCTGGCCAAGCCCAACGGCGCCGATGTCTGGACCGGCCCCTACCTGGTGCCGGACGTCACCGGATGCTGGCAATGCCTGGCCCAACGGCTGGAAGGCAATCGGCAGGTGGAGGCGTACCTCAAG
>NZ_JBEXFG010000063.1:0-32786 GCF_040606675.1 Streptomyces sp. NPDC005393
GGATGTCTTGGAGGACAAACCTCTTCTACAGCAGCTCCGCTGCCTCGTTCACCAGCCTTGACGAACAGTCCCCACGCCTAACTGAACGGCGTTGGCGCTAGGGGGCCAGCCCGAGGGCCGGGAAGACGGACGACTCGAGGAAGCGCAGGAGATACGCGCGGTCGGCGAGCCGGCCCTCGAGCAGGGGGCGGACCCGCATCGCGCCGATCAGCTGGGTGGGGACGAACTCGACCGCCGGGTTGTCCTCGGCGACCTCGCCGCGCTCCACGCCCCTGCGGACCATCGCGCGGATCTCCTTCACCTCATGCTCGATCAGCGCGGCGCGCAGCGCCTGGAGCAGATCGGGGTTCTGCAGCGCGGCATGTCCGAGGGCGTAGACGAGGGCGGTGTCAGAGCCGCACCTCTTGAACATCCAAAAATTCCAAAGCGTCCTCAGAGAGGCCACAGCCGATGGCACGACAGGGCTGAATCGAAAAGCCTTGCGCAAACTGTCCGCTGGATACTCCGCGCCGTGGCAGACGCTGGGCGAGTGGCTGCGACAGGATCACGACGATGACCCCTTCCGCCGCGCCCTGGAGCATGTCCCCCAGCCGAAACCGCCGGGCGGGCGCAGCTGCTGGGGGTAGCCGGCGGCATGCTTGGGGCAGGCGTAGATCGTCGCGCCGCCGACGCTGCCGCTGTGCTCCATCACTACCGGGATCGGCTCGTCGGTGGGTAATTGGCAGCGATAACAGAGTTGTCGGCCGCTCGGGGCGGGGCCCAGGACGTCACTGATCGCCTGCGCGAGGGCGTCGTGCAGACGCCAGGCGTCGGTCATGTACCGGTCGTGAGCGAGGGGCAGCCGCCAGTACGTGTGATGCCCCCTGACCCAGTCCGCCGGAGGCACACCGAGAAGGATGGTTTCATCGATGAGCGCGGTGAGGACGCGGACCTGGCGGAGGCACCAGCTCCGTGCGGTGTCCTTCTCGATCAGCCAGTACAGCTTGCCGTAGGTGTCGTCCTGGATGACGGCGGCCGAGGCCTCGCCGAGCGTCTGCAGGGCACGGTCTCCGACTGCGGTGGGCGCGCTCACGGCATCCCACCAGCGGCCCACCGGTAACAGCTCCACGCCTTCTGCGGATGGCGGTGTCCACGGCGCGGCCGTCGGCTGAGTAAACGTCATCGATGCCTCCAGCGGTGCGTCTCGCCTTGTGCGACCAGCCAAACGCGCGCCTCAGGGTGACGTCTGCGACGCATGCATCAGACGCTGTGCGTATGCAGAACCTGCATACACATGCGACGGGGCGACTACTGTGGGTATTCCTTATCGAGCGCGCCATCACAGACCGGGACCGGACATGGGGCAGTCAGCACACCACCGCAGCGCAGGAGAGGCCATCTCGGCCGCCCGCCGCCAACGCGGCTGGACCCAGCAGCAGCTGGCCGATAGGTGCGGGTACAGCCAGAGCACCATCAGCCGTCTGGAGCGCGGCCGCCAGTCTGCCCGCGATGTCGATGTGCTCGCACTCGTCGCCGACCGTCTCGGCATGGCCCCCTCTGAGGTGGGTCTGGCAGAAGGCACCCCGCACAACGCTCAGGTGAATCGTCGCGACTTCCTGGGCGCCACGGCAGCGGCGGCAGGGCTCGGCGTGCTCCCCACACCGGCCGGCGCCACAGTCCGCCGTTCGATCAACCCGGCCGTTGTTGGCCACCTCCGCCACCTCCGCGCAACGCTCGTCCAGTCGGACAGCCTCTACGGGCCTCACTGCGTCATCAGCACCGTCCACGATCACCTCACCGTCCTCGAGCGCCAGTTACTTCCCGCAGCCGCCGGGCCCCTCCGCCGCCGTATTCTCGAAACCGGTGCCGAGTGGGCCGAGTTCGCCGGCTGGCTCTACGAAGATCTAGGCCGCCCCGACCAAGGTCTTTGGTGGTCCGACCGCGCGATGGAATGGGCTCAGGAAGCCGACGACCCCGTGCGACAGGCGTTCATCCTGATGCGCAAGTCCCAGCAGTCCGTCAGTCTGATGCAGCAGCAGCGGGCAGTCGGCCTGGCGTCGGCCGCACTGCGCGTCCGCGGCGACGTGCCCGCACGCATCCGCGCCTCCGCCCACCTCCAGGAGGCACACGGCCACGCGCTCGCCCGTTACGAAACCGCGGCGGTGCGCGCGCTGGACGCCGCCCGTGAGCTCGTCGACGGAGACGACGCCGTCCCCGATCGCCTCGGAGGTTACTGCGTCCCTTCCTACGCCGATGCTCAGCGCGCGACGTGTTACCTGCGCCTGGGCAGGCCGGCCGACGCCGTGGCCACCTATCAGCAGGCCCTCGACCACTGGCCCGCCATATACCAACGTGAGCGCGGCCTGCACCTGGCCCGGCTCGCCAACGCGCATGCCGCCGACCGCTCTCCGGATGCGGCCTGTGCCACCGCCATGGAAGCGCTGGAGATCAGCCGTGAGACGGAGTCGCGCCGCACTACGGAAGAACTCCGCCGAGTCGTCACCGGCCTCGCGGCATGGCGGCGTACCGCGATGGTGAGGAACCTCACCGAGGCGATCGCGGCGGCGTGATTAGGCTTCCCGGTACCAAATCTGCCTGGAGAGGGGCCCATGCACATCAGCGAACTGGTCGGCACTGACGAATGGCACACCGCCGAAGGGCGGCCGTACGTCGTCTACAAGTACGCGGCCACGCTGGACGGACGGATCGCAGCGGCGGACAGCACCAGCCAGTGGATCACCAGCGCTGAGTCCCGCGCTGAGGTCCACGCGCTGCGCGCTGCCTGCCAGGCGACCGTCGTTGGATCCGGCACCCAGCAGGCCGACAATCCGCACCTCGCCGTGCGCTCAACGCAGGACGACCCCAAGCTGAAGGTGGCCGTACCGGTCGATGAGCAGCCGTGGCGGGTCATCGTCGACAGCAGCGCGCGTACGCCGGCCAACGCCCGGGTTCTCGACAATGCCGCGCCCACGATCATCGCCGTCGCCGACGATGCGGACGTCAGGCACTTGGACGACGTCGCGACCGTCGTCCGACTGCCGAGGGCGAAGGAGGGCCTGAACCTCCACGCGCTGCTGGGCGAGCTGGCCAACCGGGGCGTGCGCGGCATGTTCCTCGAAGGCGGGCCCACCCTCGCCGCCAGCTTCGTGTCGGCCGGGCTGGTGGACCGCATCATCGCCTACATCGCGCCCGCGCTCCTCGGCCGCGGTAAGAGCGGGCTCGAGGGCGGCACCATCGAGACGATGGACGACATTCTCCGATATGAGCTGCTGGACGTGGCGCGGTCCGGGCCAGATGTCCGGATGATCGCGCGCCCGCATCGCTGACCAGGTCAGATGAGAAAGGGGCGGACGAGTCGGCCTGTACGCCGGGTTCTGTCTCCCGTGGGCCTTGCGGCCCGCGGGGAGGCGGCCATCCATCTAGGGCCGGCGTTGCCGTCGGCCTCGTGCGGTCTACCCGCGGACTCGGGCGGGCAGCCCTCGATCGTCCGCGCAGAGCCGCCGTGCGGCGGCTCTTCTTGACCTTGCTCCAGGTGGGGTTTACCTAGCTGCCCAGGTCACCCTGGGCACTGGTGGTCTCTTACACCACCGTTTCACCCTTACCGGATGCCTTGCGGCTTCCGGCGGTCTGTTTTCTGTGGCACTGTCCCGCGGGTCACCCCGGGTGGGCGTTACCCACCACCTTGCCGTGTGGAGCCCGGACGTTCCTCGGCGGGACCCCGAAAGGGCCCCGACGCGGCCGCCCGGCCGGCTCGTCCGCCGTAACCACCATGATACCCGGCGGTCCGGGGCGGCTCAGACGAAGTCGGTCGTCTCCAGCGAGAAGGAGAACGGCGCGGGCAGGTCGAGCGGCTTTCCGAAGGGGACCGTGACGTGCTGCCGGTAGTCGGCGCCCTCCGGGTCGCTGAAGAGCGTCACATCGCTGCTGTCCCGGTCGATGAGCAGGTAGAGAGGGATCCCGCCGCGGGCGTAACAGTGGCGCTTGGCCGTGCGGTCCCGTTCCGGCTTGGTCGCGGTGACCTCGGTGACCATGGCCACGCCCTCGCAGGGCATCCAGGGCTCGGCGCCGCGGAAGAGCCGCAGCTCGGTGGGTGCGAAGGTGCCGTCCGGGATTACATGGTTCCGTACGCACAGACCACCGCGCGGGACCTTGAGGCCCTTGTTGCCGGAGAACTGCAAATCCATAGCGGCCCTCCTGGCCACCTGGTTCACGAGCAGTCCGATGTGGTCCTCGTGGTCCCCGTCCGGCGGCGGTGTCACGACGATCTCCCCCTCGATCAGCTCGGCCCGGAAGCCTTCCGGCGTATCCAGGGCCAAGAAACCCTCCAGCAGAACTTCATCCTGCGTGAGCGGTTCGTGCGCCATCGCGCTCATGCCACCCTCTTCCCTGTTTCGCCGCCAGCCCAGGTACCGAGGGGGTCGGCACCTCGCGGAAAGAGTCTTCCGCACTCGATCGTGGCACAGAAGCCCACGCGCCGGGGCAGACCGGGCGTTGACCTTGTCGTATCGGGTGTACGGCTGCGCGATGCGATCGCCGACGCCGCGCCCGACGATCCGCGCGTGGAGGAGGCCACGCGGACGATCTCGGACGCTCTCCGGACGGGACCGGGGCTCCCGGGGCTACCGGGGCTCCCGGGAGCCCCGGGGCAGGAGCATCCGCGTCCGTACCGTCAGATGTCATGCGGACGAGCCGCGCCTGCTTCTCTCCGCGCTCCCTCCGTCGGTGCGGCAGCCGGGGCGGTGCTCCCGCGCGGAATGACACGCGTGGGGAAGACGCGATGCCGGGCGGGGTCGGCGTCCGGGGCCTCGATGATCGACCGGGCCAGCTCGGCGGCGGCGCGGCCGATGTCGACCACCGGCTGGGCGACTGTCGTCAGGTCGAGCCACTCGGCGAGCCGGTGGTCGTCGAAGCCGAGGACGGACATACGGCCGGGTACGTCGATACGGGCCGCCCGCAACACGCTGATCACCTCGATCGCCACCTCGTCCGACTCGGCGAAGACGGCCGTGGGCGGATGCCGCAGGCTCAGCAGGTGGCCGACCGCCTCGCCGATACCGCGCCGCCGGCGGACGACCGGGTAGTGCACCAGCTCCTCGTCGTATGGGAGACCGGCCTCCTCGAGCGCCTGCCGGTAGCCGGTCAGCCGCGCCTGGGAGCTCCAGGAGAAGCCGGTGTCATCGCTGGACTGGAGAAAGGCGATGCGCCGATGGCCGAGGTTGAGCAGATGGCGCATACCGCGCCGCGCCCCCTCGGCGTCGTCGATGTAGACGCTCGGACGGCCGGGGGCGTGCTGACTGACGAAGATCACGGGCATCCCGAGCTCGTCCAGCCGTGCGCGCTCCTCCGTCGTCAGGTCGAAGGAGACCACCAGCAGGGCGTCGGCGTTGCGGCGGGCGGGCAACCGGTCGAAGAACGCGGTGCGTTCGGCCAGGTCGGGGACGCTGTAGACGAGCAGATCGAGATCGGCCTCGCGGAGCACCGCGCTCACCCCGGACAGGGCGGCGCCCAGAAACCATGAGTCCAGGTGGGGCGTGAGTACGGCCACCCGCCGCGTCTTCCCCGTGACCAGGCTGGACGCGCTGCGCGAGACGGCGAACGACAGCTCGCGGGCGGCCTTTTCGACCCGGCCGCGGGTCTTCGGGGAGACGCTGGACAGACCGCGCAGCGTCCGGGAGACCGTCGAGACGGAGACGCCGGCCCGCTGGGCGACATCGGCCATCGTGGCCTCGCCGTCGTGGCCGGCCGGACCGTCGGATGCTGCGGACATGGCCCGGACGCTAGCACGCGCGTCGGTCCCCGGCACGCTCCCGGGTCGACGATTTCTGGCAACGCTGTCATTCGAAGATCACAGGTCTTTTGCATGCAGCGTTTGCCTTACCTGCCGTTGACACCGGCCATGCGCCCCCCTAGCTTGCAAACGCTGTCAGAGCGCCCGTACACACCACCGCTGTCCGTACACACCACCGCGAGGATCTTGTGACCGATCAGCCCTCCGACCCCCACTGGTGGCGGCAGGCCGTCTTCTACCAGATCTATCCCCGCAGCTTCGCCGACTCCGACGCGGACGGCGTGGGCGACCTGCCCGGTGTCATCTCCCGGCTGCCCTATCTGGCCGACTTGGGTGTGGACGCCGTCTGGTTGAGCCCCTTCTATCCGTCCGCGCTCGCCGACGGCGGCTATGACGTCGCCGACTACCGGAATGTCGATCCGCGCCTGGGCACCCTCGACGACTTCGACCGGCTGATCGCCGAGGCGGACCGGCTGGGCCTGAAGGTGATGGTCGACATCGTGCCCAACCACACCTCCAGCGACCACCGCTGGTTCCAGGAGGCCCTGCGAGCGGCGCCCGGCGACCCGGCCCGCGACCGGTATGTCTTCCGCGCGGGGCGCGGCCCGGACGGCGCCCTGCCGCCCACCGACTGGGTCTCCTGCTTCGGCGGCCCCGCCTGGACCCGCCTGCCCGACGGCCAGTGGTACCTCCATCTGTTCGCCCCCGAACAGCCCGACCTCAACTGGGACCACCCGGAGGTGCGCGCCGACTTCCTCACCACGCTGCGCTTCTGGTCCGACCGCGGCGTGGCCGGCTTCCGTGTCGATGTCGCCCACGGTCTGGCCAAGGACCTCGTCGATCCGCTGCGGGACATCGGGGACGTACGCGGCTACGACCCGGAGGATCTACCCGAGGACGGCAGCCATCCGCTGTGGGACCGCGATGAGGTGCACGGGATCTTCCGCGAATGGCGCAAGGTCTTCGACGAGTACGATCCGCCGCGGATCGGTGTGGCCGAGGCGTGGGTGCGGGACGCCCGCCGGGCGCCGTACGCCAGCCCCGACGAGCTGGGCCAGGCTTTCAACTTCGACTTCCTGAACGCCCCGCCGTCCGCCCCCGCGCTGCGCGCCGTCATCGACGGCGCGCTGTCCGCCGCCCGCGAGGCGGGCGCCTCGGCGACCTGGGTGCTCTCCAACCACGATGTGATCCGGCACGCCAGCCGGCTCGCGCTCCCGGACGAGCTGAGCAGGGCGGACCGGGAAACGTGGCTGCTGGCCGACGGCCGCGAGCCGGTGGCCGACCGCGCCCTGGGACTGCGTCGCGCCCGCGCCGCGACCCTGCTGATGCTGGCCCTCCCCGGCTCCTCGTATCTCTACCAGGGCGAGGAGCTGGGGCTGCCGGAGGTCGCCGATCTGCCCCGGTCCGCGCTCCAGGACCCGACCTGGGAGCGCAGCGGCCACCAGGTCAAGGGCCGGGACGGCTGCCGGGTGCCGCTGCCGTGGACGCGCTCCGGGCCGTCGTACGGATTCGGCGACGGCGGCTCCTGGCTTCCGCAGCCCGAGTCCTTCGGCGAGCTGTCCGTCGAGGCCCAGGAGGGGGTGGCGGGCTCCACGCTGGAGCTCTACCGGGAGGCGCTGGGGTTGCGCGGGCAGCTGCTCGGCGACGAGGGGCTGGAATGGCTGGACTCGGTCGGGCAGCCCCACGCCGGTGTCCTGCACTTCCGTCGCTCCAACGGCTGGCAGTGCCTCAGCAACCTCTCGGCGCGGCCGGTCCAGTTGCCGGCCGGGAGCGAGGTGATGCTGAGCAGCGGGCCGCTCACCGGTGACGAGGTGCCACCGCATACGACGGTCTGGCTGCTGTGGCCGTAGGCTGCGCGGGGCGTGCCTGTCCCCGGGCCCGCCCCGTACCGTTTTCGCCCGGTATCCGGCCCCGACCTCTGAGGAGAATCCGTGCTCGTCCTGCTGCCGCCGTCCGAGGGAAAGGCCACGGGAGGCTCCCGGTCCCCGCTGGACCTGGGATCGCTGTCGCTGCCGCGCCTGGGCGAGGCGCGGGCGGAGGTGCTGGACGAGCTGGTGGCGCTGTGCTCGGGCGACGAGGCGAAGGCCGCGGAGGTGCTGGGGCTGAGCGAGGGGCTGCGCGGCGAGATCGCGAAGAACGCGGCGCTGCGGGAGGCCGGGACGCGGCCCGCCGGGGAGATCTACACCGGTGTGCTCTACGACGCGCTCGGCCTGGTGACGCTGCCCGCCGCCGCCCGGCGTCGGGCGGCGCGTTCGCTGCTGGTGTTCTCCGGGCTGTGGGGCGCCGTACGGATCGGCGACCGCATCCCCTCCTACCGCTGCTCGATGGGCGTGCGGCTCCCGGGGCTCGGCGCGCTCGGCACGTACTGGCGGACCCGGACGCCGCTGGCCGACGTAGTGCCGGAGGCCGCCGGGAACGGGCTGGTGCTGGACCTGCGGTCGGCGGCGTACGCGGCGGCGTGGAAGCCGAAGGGGGAGGTCGCGGAGCGGACGGCGACGGTGCGGGTGCTGCAGTCGAAGGTCGTGGCCGGGGTGGAGAAGCGGTCCGTCGTCAGCCACTTCAACAAGGCGACGAAGGGGCGGCTGGTACGGGATCTGCTGATCGCCGGGGTCACGCCGAGCGGACCGGGCGAACTGGTGGAGGCGCTGCGGGAGTTGGGGTACGCGGTGGAGGCCACGGCGCCGGAGCGGGCGGGTCGGGCGTGGGCGCTGGATGTGGTGGTGACGGAGCTGTAGCCGCAGGCCGACAGCAGCGGCGGCGGCGGAGGAGGCGGGCACCGCGCCGTCGCCGGCGGGGGCCGGTGGGGCTCCCGGTGGGGCTCGCCGCCGGGGTTCCGGTAGCCCCAAAAAACGGTTGATCTGGCGCAACTACCTTGTCAAGCGTTTTCGAAGGGGGTGGTCCGTCGGCCCGGCAGCTGGCGTTGCAACATGCGCAACCCCCATTGCACAATGTGCCCAGGGATGGGCAGGATGACCGCCGTGACGAGCACCGCGCCCTCCCCTGCCACCTCCCTCCTCGACCTCGCCCCCGTCATCCCCGTCGTCGTCCTCCACGACGTGGCCGACGCGGTGCCGCTGGCCCGCGCCCTGGTCGCGGGCGGCCTCCCCGCGATCGAGGTCACCCTGCGCACCCCGGCCGCCCTGGACGCGATCCGGGCGATCGCCGACGAGGTCCCGGAGGCGGTCGTCGGCGCCGGCACCGTCCTCACCCCCGACCATGTGGAGACGGCCGTCGCGGCCGGATCGCGCTTCCTGGTCAGCCCCGGGTGGACGGACCGGCTGCTGGGCGCGATGCGCGCGTCGGGCGTGCCGTATCTGCCGGGGGTCTCGACGACGTCGGAGGTCGTGGCGCTGCTGGAGCAGGGGGGGACCGAGATGAAGTTCTTCCCGGCGGAGGCCGCCGGCGGCACGGCCTACCTGAAGTCCCTCGCCTCTCCCCTCCCCCAGGCCCGCTTCTGCCCCACGGGCGGCATCAACGCCTCCCTCGCCCCGGAGTACTTGGCTCTCCCCAACGTGGGCTGCGTGGGCGGCACCTGGATGCTCCCGCCGGACGCGCTGGCGGCGGGCGACTGGACGCGGGTCGAGTCCCTGGCCCGCGAGGCGGCGGCGCTCCGCGCCTGACACCGGCTGGGACTTCCCCGGGTGGGTCCGCGCAGGACTACGGCTGGGGCTGCTGCCGAGCCGGGGTCCTACCGCAGATGTGACGTTTCGTTCAGCAGCCGCAGCGAGGCGTTGCCATCGCCGTAGTACGCCACCACCGACAGCGACGCCGCCGACAGCTCCATCCGGAACAGCGACTCCGGCGGGGCGCCCAGGGCCAGTCTGACCAGCGTTTTGATCGGGGTCACATGAGTGACCAGGAGCACCGTACGGCCCGCGTATCGGGCGATCAGCTTGTCGCGGGAGAGCGCGACCCGCCGTGCGACCGCCGCGAAGCTTTCGCCGCCTCCCGTGGGGGCCACCTTGGAGGAGGCGAGCCAGGCCTCCAGGTCGTCCGGGTAGCGCTCCTTGACCTCGGCGAAGGTCAGGCCCTCCCAGGCGCCGAAGTCCGTCTCGCGCAGCCCCTCGTCGACGCGGACGTCGAGGCCGAGGCGGGCGGCCACCACATCGGCGGTCTCGCGGCAGCGCCGCAGCGGGGAGGTGACGATGGCCTGGATGGTGCCGCGTGCGGCGAGCGCCGCCGCGACGCGCTCGGCCTGGTGGCGGCCGGCGGGCGAGAGGGCGGGGTCGGTGCCGCCGCTGCCGGAGAAGCGCTTCTCGGGGGTGAGCGGCGTCTCACCGTGCCGGAGGAGGACGAACGTGGTGGGCGTGCCGAGGTCGGCGGAGCCCCAGCCCACCGCCGGGCCGGCCGTGACGGTGGGCTCGGCGAGGGCGTCGTCGGCGGGGGCTTCGGGCGCGCCCGTCGCGAGCGTGCCGCCCGGCGGCACCTTGGGCCGCCACTGCTCGCCCCGCTTGCCCGCGTCCATCGCCTCGTTCGCGAGCCGGTCCGCGTGCGTGTTCTTCTCGCGCGGGATCCACTGGTACGTCCCCTGGCCGGGCGGGAAGATCGACTTGGCCTCGGCGGCGAGCGGCCGCATGTCCGGGTGCTTGATCTTCCAGCGGCCCGACATCTGCTCGACGACGAGCTTGGAGTCCATCCGCACCGTGACCTGGGCCTCCGGGTCGAGGGCGTACGCCGCCCGCAGACCGGCGATCAGGCCCTTGTACTCGGCGACGTTGTTGGTCGCGGTGCCGATGTACTCGGCCACCTCGGCGAGCGGCTCGCCGGTGTCCGCGTCCAGGACGACCGCGCCGTAGCCGGCCGGCCCCGGGTTGCCCCGGGAGCCGCCGTCCGCCTCGACGATGAAGCGACGCGCCATCGGCTTACAGCCCCGACTCGAGCGTACGGACCAGGATCCGGCGGCAGTTCTCGCACCGCACCACCGTGTCGGGGGCTGCCGCCCGCACCTCGTTGAGCTCGGTGATCGCGAGCTCCTGGCGGCAGCCGTCGCAGGCCCGCTGGTAGAGCCGGGCCGCGCCGACGCCGCCCTGCTGCTCACGCAGCTTGTCGTAAAGCTTCAGCAGATCGGCGGGGATGGTACCGGCGATGACCTCGCGCTCCTTGGTGATGGTCGCGATCTCGGCGTCGATCTCCTCGGCCGCCGCGTCCCGCCGCTCCGTGGCTTCGCCGATCTCGGTCCGGAGAGACTCCACCCGGCCGGTCAGCTCGGTGATCCGCGCCTGCGCGGACTCCCGCCGCTCCATGACCTCCAGGACGACGTCCTCCAGAGCGCCCTGGCGCTTGGCGAGGGAGGCGATCTCGTGCTGCAGGTTCTCCAGGTCCTTCGGGGAAGTGACGGCCCCGGAGTCGAGACGCTTCTGGTCACGGGCGGCGCGCTGGCGCACCTGGTCCACGTCCTGCTCCGCCTTCGTCTGCTCGCGGGCGGTGTCACTCTCCTCGGTCTGCGCGGCGACGAGGAGGTCACGCAGTTGGGTGTGGTCGGCGATCAGGGTCTCGATCTTGGTGTGCTCGGGCAGCGTCCGGCGCTTGTGCGCGAGCTGTGAGAGCCGGACATCGAGGGCCTGGACGTCGAGGAGGCGGATCTGGTCGGCGGGCGCGGCGTTCAGCGTGGGGCTCCCAGGGGTGGTTGACGGACGGAGGACTTTAAGCGGAGGGGGCGGGGGCCGCTGCGTGGGCCGTCCACGGGTCGGTGACCGCACGGGAGACATGGGTACGCAGACCCCAGTCGTGCCGGTCGGAGATCTCGTCGAGCTGGGCCGCGGCCTGTTCGGTCCAGGGCCATTCGGTGGCCCAGTGCGCGGCGTCCAGCAGTGCGAGATCGCTGTGCTCACGCGCTTCCGAGGACGGGTGGTGGCGCAGATCGGCGGTGAGATACGCGTCGACCCCGGCCGCGCGCACCTCGTCGAAGAGGCTGTCGCCGGAGCCGCCGCTGACCGCGACCGTACGGATCGTACGGTCCGGGTCGCCCGCGACGCGGATCCCCTGGGCCGTGGCGGGCAGCCGGGCGGCGACGCGCTCGGTGAACTCCCGCAGCGTCTCGGGGCGGTCGAGCTCGCAGATCCGGCCGAGGCCCCGGCGGCCCGCGGGATCGGTCGGATCGGGCACCAGCGGGGCGGTGATCCGCAGATCGAGCGCACCGGCGAGGGCG
The DNA here is from genome assembly GCF_040606675.1 of Streptomyces sp. NPDC005393. Taxonomy (NCBI): domain Bacteria; kingdom Bacillati; phylum Actinomycetota; class Actinomycetes; order Kitasatosporales; family Streptomycetaceae; genus Streptomyces; species Streptomyces sp. NPDC005393. The sequence continues at coordinate 11,916 of NZ_JBEXFG010000063.1, forward strand.
TCGGAGACGCCGGGGTCGGCGCTGTCGGCGTTGGTGTGCGCGACATGCAGCGCGATGTCGTTCTTGATCAGGGTGTGCACCACCCGCCCCTTGAAGGTGGAGGCGGCGACCGTCGTCGTCCCCCGCAGATAGAGCGGATGGTGGGTGATCAGCAGATCGGCGCCGAGCTTCACCGCCTCGTCGGCGACCTCCTGGACGGGGTCCACGGCGAACAGCACACGGGAGACCTCGGCTCCGGGGTCGCCGCACACCGTGCCGACGGCGTCCCACTGTTCCGCCCGCTCGGGCGGCCAGAGTGCGTCGAGGGCGGTGAGAACGTCGATGAGTGCGGGCACGGGGCAAGGCTACCTCCCGGATCACCGGGAAGCCTTGCCCACGCCTTCACTCCCGGCTACGGTCCGCGACGGCTCCGGAAGCCGCCCGGAACACGCCGGCGGGACAGGTCCCGGAGCAGCGGACCAGAGAGCCGCGCAGGTCGTCGAGGACCAGGTAGGCGGCGGTGACGCCGAGGCCCAGGCACCAGGTCTCGTTGTCCTTGCCGCCCTGGGCGACGGACTTCCCGCCCCCGCCGTCGCCCTTGGCGCCGTCCTTGCCGCCGTCCTTGCCGCCGTCCTTGCCGCCGTCCTTGCCGCCGTCCTTGCCGCCGTCCTTGCCGCCGTCCTTGCCGCCGTCCTTGGCGCCGTCCTTGGCGCCGTCCTTGGCGCCGCCGTCCGAGGGCCCGCAAGCGGCGAGGGACAGCGCCCCCGCCAGGGCAAGGGCGAGGGCGGCACTGCCGCGACGGCGTAGGGACATCGGGTGCCCCAGGGGGTGGATCGGGACCGCGCCGTTGCCTACAGCACATTTATCCGCGACCTCTCAGTCGAATCGGGCAACAGCCACACGTACGGGTGGATCGACCCCCTTACCGCCCTTCGGCAGGGAGTACGAAAACTACGTTCAGTTGCCGGAGGTGACTGAACGATGACCGCCTGTGCCTTCGACACCGCCATCACCGCGGGCGTCAGCACCCGGCCACGAGGGGTTTTCACCATCGCCTCGGACCGCTCGTACGGCGCGCGGCTCGCGCTCGGCGGCGAGCCGGGCTGCTGGTACCCGGAGCGCTGGACGCTGGACGGACCCGAGCCCTACGCCGTGCCGCTGCCCGCCGCCCAGCCCGAGGAGCCGGACAGCGAGCTGCTGCCGCTGGCCGACGGGCAGGTGCTGATCCACCGCCGGGTGGCCGGCCACCACGCCTTCTCACTGATCTACCCGACCGGGCCCGGCACCGGCGAGCGGCCGCTCGGCGCCATCGACCGGGCCGATGTCTCGCTGCTGCCACCCGCGCCCGGGGGCCTGTGCGCCTTCGCGCTGGGGCGCGGGCCGCGGTCCACCTCGATCTGGCTGGTGCACGGCGGCGGCCTCGGGCCGCAGCGCCTCGCCGAGGTGCCCGGCCGCTGCACAGGCGGCAGTTGGCTGGACCGTACGGGGCGGCTGCTCGCCCTCGACCGCGAGCTCGACGGCCGCACCAAGACCGTCGTCGTCGATCTGCGGCGCGGCGGCGAGACCAGCCCGCTGCTGCAGATCACCGAGCGCAGCAACGACCGGCTGCTGCTCGCCGACCCCGACAGCGGTCTGCTGCTCGTACGGTCCGACGCGCCTGGCGACGAGCGGCTGGGGTGGGGCGTCCTCGGCAGCGCCCGGCCGGTCCGGTTCCCGGACTGTCTGCGGCCCGCGGCGCAGTCGGAGGCCACGCCGTTCGCGGTGCAGCCGGGGCAGGTGCTGACGCCGGAGGGGTGCTGGGTCGCCTTCCGTATCGACGGCCCGGCCGGGACCGGACGGCCGTGGCTGGGCGTATGGCGCCCGGCGGAGCGGCAGTTGCGCCAGTTCTCGGCCCCCGAGGGCTGGCTTCCGGGCGCGGGTCTGTGGACGCGGGACGGCGAGCTGCGGCTGCCGTATGCGACGCGGCAGGTGCCGTGCGGGCTGGCGGGGGTGCGGCCGCCGGGGGCGGCGGGGACACCGGAGGCACCGGGGGCGGCGTCGGTGGCGGTTCCGGCCGCGGTTCGGGTTCCGGCGGCGGTTCGGGTTCCGGCGCGGAGGGTGGTCCAGATGCCTCGTGCGCTGGCCCGTACGGCGCCCGGCGCACCGCCGCCCCGTACGACGCCTCGTACGACACCCACGGCCGGCATCACCCCGTGGACACGGGTCGAGGGCGGGGCCGAGGCCGGGTTCACAGGTCGCGCCGTATCGAGGCCGCTGCCGGCCCCGGCGCCCGGGCCCCGGCCGGAGAGCGATGCCAGGTCCGGGGTCGAGCCGTGGGGCGGGACGGGGTCCTGGGCCGGGGTCGAGCAGGAGACCGGACCCGACCCCGACCACGGCCCGGAGCCCGTGGCGGCGGGGGCCGGGTCCGCGGCCGCCCTGCGGCCCGTACCGCTCCAGCAGGCACCGCTCGCCCGGCCCCGGCAGGCCCGCCCACCCCGATGGGTCAGAGATCAGCACCTTGGTTAACATCGAGCAGGGGCTGCGCAGCCATGCGTTCCGTACACCCGCGGGGCGTTTTCGGGTGGTGCGTAGTGACATCCTGGCCAGCCCCTCTCGCACAGTACGGAGCGATTTGACGGGGTGACTTCCCACATGTCCGAAACCCACATCGACACGACCCAGGCGCGCCCGCGGGAGGCAGCCACGGCCCAGGCCGATGCCGCTCAGGGCAAGCACCGGGGGCAGGCCGCGTCCGAGGAGGCCCAGGCGCCGGTCCACGGCCGCCACCGCCGCCCGGGCGAGAACGGGTCCGTGCGGGCGTAACGCCCCGAGGTGGTCCTCGATCGTCGGACGGGCCGGATCTTCCTGGAAGATCCGGCCCGTCCGGCGTCGGGGGCGGTTCCTGGCCCCGCTTGAGGCCCAGTACCTCCACGGCCGCGAAGCTCTCCCCGCCCCGCTCCGCGAAGTACGGTGTGAGCACCCCGTCCAGCTCCGCGAAGCTGAACGCGTCCCCCGCGGCATCCACCTTCGCCGCCACCCTCGGCCGCTCCACGATCGCCACCATCCCGCCGTGGACCACGAACACCTGGCCGCTCGCCTTCGCCGCACGCGGTGACACGAGATAGCCGACCAGCGGGGCCACATGCCCGGGGCCGAGCGCGTCGAGGCGGCCGTCCTCCGGGAGTTCGAAGTCGGGTCAAGCGTGCGTGCTGGGTTTAGGCGTGCTCGACGGTCGTGTCGGTGAGGACGGGCGCGTCATCCCGTTCGGCGGCCGTGGCCGCCACCTGGATGCGGCCCGCGCCGTCCGGGCCCTGGTCCTGCCACATCCGGATGCGCAGGGTCTCGCCCGGGTACACCACCCCGGCGAAGCGGGTGGTGTACGAGCGCACCCGGGCGACCTCCCCGCCCAGCGCCGTGTCCACGACCGCCTTGAGCACCATCCCGTACGAGCACAGCCCGTGCAGGATCGGCCGCTCGAACCCCGCGAGCTTGGCGAACTCGGGGTCGGCGTGCAGCGGGTTCCAGTCCCCGGACAGCCGGTAGAGCAGCGCCTGGTCCTCGCGGACGGCGCGCTCCACGGTGCGGTCGGGCTCGCGGGCCGGGGGCTCGACGCGCTCGGAGGGCCCGCGCTCACCGCCGAAGCCGCCCTCGCCGCGTACGTAGATCCGGGTGTCACAGGTCCACAGCGGCCCGTCCGCGTCGGCCACGTCGGTGCGCAGCACGATGACCGCGGCCTTGCCCTTGTCGTACACCGCCGCGACCTTCGACAGCTGGGTGGCGTCGCCGCGTACCGGGATGGGCCGGTACAGCTCGACGGTCTGGCCGCCGTGCAGGACGGCCGCGAGGTCGACGTCGATACCGGGTGCGCTCAGACCGCCCGCGAGCGCCATCCCACCGCCCGCGACGGTCGCGAAGCTGGGCAGGACATGCAGCGCGCTCTCCAGGGTGTAGCGGAGCCCATCGGGGTCGGTGGCGGGGGTCCCGGCGCCGATGCCCAGGTGGTAGAGCTGGATGTCCTTGTGTCCCCAGGCGAGAGCCGTGGTCCGGGGTTCGGCCGAGACGGCCCTGGTGGCATCGATGGGCATAGGGCGGCAGCACACTCCTTGGTCGCTTGGCCACGATCCGAAGACCCCGGCCCGCCCGTCCGCACCGTCGGCCGTGCCGGGGTCCTCGCTGGTCGGCCGACCCGCGCCGCGTGTAGAACGCGTTCTAGCCGATGGCACCCATGTATAGCCCAATCCCTCCTGAGAGGGAAGAGTGCTGACAAGCCGTCAGCTTTGCCTGGGCCGGGGGTGGGCGACAGACGCGGGGCAGGCATGGGCCATATGCCGTGGCCATCCCCCGACATCCGCATCTGCCCAGCTCACGAGGGTCTCCGTAAGCTCAAGCCATGTGTGCCGGCGCAAGGGAGATCGAGCGGCTGAAGCCGCCCGGTGCGCGTCGTCGACCCGGGCCTGGTCGCCGCCGCGCTGAGCGCGGGCCCCGATCCGTTGACCCAGCGCGAGCGCGATGTGCTCTCGGCGGCGGTGGACGGCGCGACGGTCGCCGACATAGCGGCCAAGGTGCGGATGGAGGCGGTCAGGGCGGGCCGCCAGAACGGCTGGCTGTGAGGAGCGGTCTTCCGCGCCGCTCGCGGTGACGGCGGGCGGCGCATGTGGCAACAGCACCGCCATCAGCGGCACCGCCACCGCGATAATCCCCGTGGCCACGGTGCGGCACGGTCACGCCGAGCGCGCCGCCGAGCTGCCGAGCTGCCGAGCTGCCGAGCTGCCGAGCTGCCGAGCTGCCGTGAGATGTTGACCTGCCCCGCCACCGGACCGGACTCGGACGGGCCGCGCCCGAGGTGGCGGCAGTTCGAGGGGCGCGCATCAGCCAGGAGCACCAGCCCCCCCACGCCCGGCCGGCGAGGCCATACGGCACGATGGCCGGGTGCCCCAGCCTGCCGCCGCCCGCACGGCCCCCGACGCCCCCGGCCCCGCGACCCTCGCCGCCTTCGAGGCCGCGAAGGGCTTTATGCCGCTCGACGAGGGGCTCGCCCTGTACGCCGCCGCCCGTGGCGTGGCCGCCGGGCTGGGGCTGCCGCTGCTGGAGGTCGGCACCTACTGCGGGCGGTCGACCATTTTGCTGGCCGACGCCGCCCGCGCCGCCGGCACGGTCGCCGTCACGGTGGACCACCACCGCGGTTCCGAGGAGCAGCAGCCGGGCTGGGAGTATCACGACCCGGACGTGGTCGATCCCGAGATCGGGCGGATGGACACGCTGCCCACCTTCCGGCGCACCCTTCACCAGGCCGGTCTGGAGGACCACGTCATCGCCGTCGTCGGGCGGTCCCCGCAGGTGGCGGCGGTCTGGGGGCGTCCGGTCGGGCTGGTGTTCATCGACGGCGGGCACACCGACGAGCATGCGAGCGGCGACTACGAGGGCTGGGCGCCGCATGTCGCGCCCGGCGGGCTGCTCGTCATCCACGACGTCTTTCCCGATCCGGCCGACGGCGGTCAGGCGCCGTACCGGATCTACCGCCGCGCCCTCGCCTCGGGCGCGTTCACCGAGGTCTCCGCCGTCCGCTCGCTGCGCGTACTGCGCCGTACGACCGGGGCGGCACCCACCGCGCCCGCCGTCTGAGCCGCGCGGGCGGTCCCGGGACCTGAGCGGCACCGGCGGCACGACTACCATCGCCACCGTGTCCAACGGCAGCTTTTTCTCCGAGCCCGGTCGCCGCGGCGGCACTCTCGCCATCGTCCTCGTCGCGCTGATACCCGCCTGCTTCGTCGGCTGGCTGCTGTGGAGTTCCGTGGGGGCGGGCGAGGGGAGGGGCGACGGCCAGGGCGCGTCCGGCGCGCCCACGATGTCGTCGACCTCGTCCCCGCCGCCACCGTCGTCGCCGTCCTCGCCCGGATCGTCGTTGGCCCCCTCCGGCGAACCCCTCAAGGGCAGGGTCGTGGTGCTCGACCCCGGCCACAACCCCCATAACCGCGACCACCCGTCCCGGATCTCCCGCCTCGTCGACATCGGCACCAAAAAGAAGGAGTGCGACACCACCGGCACCGCCACCAACTCCGGTTACACGGAGGCGTCGTTCACGCTCGATGTCGCACGCCGCGCCCGCGCCCTGCTCGAAGCGCGGGGCGCCACGGTGAGGTTCACCCAGGACGGCGACCGGCCGTACGGGCCGTGTGTGGACGAGCGCGCGCAGATGGGGAACAAGGCGCACGCCGACGCGGTCGTCTCCATCCACGCGGACGGCGCGGCCGCCGGGGAGCGCGGTTTCCATGTCATCCTGCCCAAGTCGGTGCACAGCGGCGGCGCGGACACCTCGGCGATCGCCGCCCCGTCCCGCCATCTCGGCGAGCGGCTGCTCAGCCGGTTCACCAAGGCCACCGGCAGCGAGCCCGCCGACTACATCGGCGACGGCAGCGGGTTGAACGTGCGCGGCGACCTCGGCGGGCTCAACCTCTCCACCGTGCCCAAGGTGTTCATCGAGTGCGGCAATATGCGCGACGCGAAGGACGCGGCCCAACTGACCGACGCGAAGTGGCGCGAGCGCGCGGCGAGCGGTATCGCGCAGGGCATTACGGACTTCTTGAACGAGTAGCGCTCCCGCAACCGAACGGGAGGTCACGACCGGGATACCGATGGGACACCCCCGGTCTCCGCGACGTGATTCACCCGTACGATGGGGCCCACCCCCGACGCCTTCGCGCCACGCGCCTGGCGGCAGCGCTAGTACCGACGAAACCGACAAAGGACCTCACGTTGAACATCCGCTCGCTCACTCGAGGCGACGGCGTGGTGATCGGAGCAGCGGTGCTGCTGTTCATCGCCTCCTTCCTCGACTTCTACACCGTGGATTGCGGTGGCAGCGACTTCTGCAGGGACGCCGGTGAGAACGGATGGAAGTCCGACTTCTTCCCCGTCCTGCCGTCGATCTTCCTCGCCGGCGTGATCGCCGCGGTGCTGATCGTCTCCGCGCGCTTCCAGCCCGCGGGCCGCAACATGTTCGGGCTCACGCTCGATCAGTGGGGCACCGCGCTCGCGGTGTTCGCCGCCTGGGGCTCGCTGTGGACGATCATCGGTGGCCCTGAGCATGTCGACAAGGGCGTCGGGCAGATCCTCGGCCTGATCGCCAACCTGGCGATGGCGGCCGTCGCGCTGCTCACCCAGCGCGTCCCGGCCCTGAAGGCCCCGCTGATGAGCGCCACCGGTCCGGCCGCGGCCCCGTACGGCGGCCCGCAGCCGGGTTACGGCTACCCGGGTCCGGGCGGCGCCCAGCCCGGCGCCCCGGCGCCGTACGGTACGCAGCCCCCCCAGCCCGGCCCCCAGTCCTTCGGCGGCCAGCCGGCGGCCCCGGCCCCGGCGCCGGCTCCGGCCGGCGGCGGCGAGTTCGCCCCGTTCTGGTTCGCGGTTCCGGTGGCCCGGCCGCTGTACGCCGAGGACGGTTCGTCGAACACCATCGCCGAACTGGCCCCCGGCACCTGGTACCTCGCGGTGGAGCAGCGCGGTCAGGCGCTGGTCGCCCAGACCCAGGACGGCCGCCGTGGCGTGCTGCAGGACACCACGGGGATCCAGCGCGGCTGACGCCGAAAGCTGACGCCTGACGTGCGTGAGGCCCCTCGCCCGGTTCTTCGGAACCGGGCGAGGGGCCATTGTCGTTCGCGCACCCCGCCCGTACAGTCCGGCCGGGTGCGCGAAGCACTGACCGGCGAGAGGTGGGAGGGGCTCATCATGCGGCTCGGCCTGGCGCTCGGCTACTGGGGCCGCGGCCCCGACCCCCGCCATCTCGCACTCGCCCAGGAGGCGGAACGGCTGGGCTACCACTCCGTGTGGACCGCCGAGTCCTGGGGCTCGGACGCCTTCACCCCGCTCACCTGGCTCGCCGCCCACACCAGCCGCATCAAACTCGGCACGGCGGTCGCGCAGATGGCCGCCCGCACCCCCACCGCCACCGCCACCGCGATGCAGGCGCTCACCCTGGACCATCTCTCCGGCGGCCGGATGATGCTCGGCCTCGGGCTGTCCGGACCGCGGGTGGTCGAGGGCTGGTACGGACGGCCGTTCCCGAAGAGCCCGCTCACCGCCACCCGTGAGTATGTGGAGGTCATCCGCCAAGTGCTGCGCCGCGAGGCGCCGGTGCGGCTCGACGGGCGCTACCACGCGCTTCCGTACGCCGGACCGGACGCCACCGGGATCGGCACACCCCTCAAGCCGATCGTCCACCCGCTCCGCCCCGACCTCCCCGTCCTCCTCGGCGCCGAGGGCCGTGCGCATCGCCGACGGCTGGCTGCCGCTGTACTAGTCGCCGTCGCGCAGCGAGATGTACGAGGCGGCGCTGGCCGAGGCGGGCGGACGGGTTCCTGGTGGCGCCGATGACCCAGGCGCGGGTCCGCGCCGACGTCACCGAGGGACTGAAGCCGGTCAAGGCGATGCTCGGCTTCTACATCGGCGGCATGGGCCACGCGGCCCGTAACTTCCACGCCGATCTGATGGCCCGCTTCGGCTACGAGGCCGAGGCGCGCCGCGTACAGGAGCTGTTTCTGGCGGGGCGGCGCGCCGAGGCGATCGACGCGGTGCGGGACGCCTTCGCCGACGAGATCTCGTTGGTCGGCCCACGGGAGCGGATCGCGGAGCGGCTGGAGCGGTGGCGGAAGGGCCCGGTCACCGATCTGCTGGTGCTGACGCCGGACGTGGAGAAGCTGCGGGTGCTGGCGGAGCTGGGCGGCTGAGGGGTCTGAGGGGCGGGCCCGCGTGACTTTCGGCCCTCTTGGGTTTGGGCCCGCCTACCGGGGCAACACGAGCGGCATGTCCCGAAGTTATCGCAACGGAAGCAACCAGGCGGCGACCGTCGTTGCGGTCGTCGCGGACGTCACCGCGTTCATCCTCGGCCTCTGGATTCTCTTCTCGCTCCTCGACGCGAACCGCGCCAATGACCTCGTGAACTTTGTCCACGACGCCGCACGCTGGCTCGCGAGCTGGTCGCACGACCTGTTCACCATGGATGTCGAGTGGCTGAGGACGGTTCTCAACTATGGCCTGCCGGCGCTGGTCTACCTCTTTATCGGACACGCATTGGCCGGACGCATCCGACGGGGCTGACCCCGTCACCCCACCACAGCTCCGCCCCGGGCTCCGGGGCGGAGTTCCGGCCTATCCGCAGCAGTCCGAGTCCAACCCCCACGGGAGGCGTTCGCCGCCGAAGACGGCCGTCGTCGCCTCGTCGCCGCCCAGCGCCGCCACGGCCAGCAGCAGGGATCCGGCCGTCCAGGTCGTCCGCTCCTCCGGCCACACCGCGTCGTCCCGGTAGACGTACCCCGTCCAGTACATGCCGTCCTCGGCCCGCAGCCGCGGCTGGATCCACCGCAGGATGTCCACGGCGCGGTCGGATTCGCCCATCGCCCACAGCGCGAGCGCCAGTTCGCAGCTCTCGCCGCCCGTGATCCAGGGGTTGGTGGACACGCAGCGCACCCCGAGCCCCGGCACCACGAAGCGGTCCCAGCCGGCCTCGATGCGCTCCTTGGCCGCGGCGCCGGTGAGGGCGCCCCCGAGGACCGGGTAGTACCAGTCCATCGAGTACTGGCCCTTGTCGAGAAAGCGCTCGGGGTGGTGCCGTATCGCATGGCCGAGCAGCCCGGCCGACAGCTCCCAGTCGGGCTGCGGCTCCTCGCGGTGTTCGGTGATCGCCAGCGCGCAGCGCAGCGCCTGGTGGATGGAGGACGAGCCGGTGAGCAGGGCGTCGGGGTCCGCGGTGCCGTCCTCGTCGCGCCGCCAGCCGATCTGGCCGCCGCTCTGCTGGAGGCCGAGCACGAACTCGACGGCCGCGAAGACGGTGGGCCAGAGCCGGTCGAGGAAGGCGTCGTCGCCCGTGGCCAGGTAGTGGTGCCAGACGCCGACGGCGATGTACGCGCAGAAGTTGGTCTCGCGGGCCCGGTCGGTGGGCGCGGCGGCGGCCACTCCGCTCGCCGTGTCGGGGTAGGCCGCGTACCAGGAGCCGTCGGGGTTCTGGTGGTCGGCCAGCCAGCGGTAGGCGGCCTCGGCGCGCTCGTGCTCGCCCGCCGTGTCCAGCGCCATCGCTGCCTCGATGTGGTCCCACGGATCGAGGTGGTGGCCGCGGAACCACGGGATGGCGCCGTCCTCGCGCTGTACGGCGGCGATGCCCTCGACCGTGCGCAGCGCCTCCTCGGCGGTGAGGATTCCCGGCAGGACGAGCCGTTCGGTACCGGGGCCGGGGCGGCGGTCGGACGCCGTCACGGCCGGACCTCGAGCGGCGCGTTGGGCTTGGTCGCGTACGCCACGAAGCTCTTGCCGATCAGCGGGTTCAGCGCCCGCTCGGCGACCCGGGTGGCGAGCGGCTTCTTCATGATGTCCCAGACCAGCAGCTTGTGGTACGCGCGCACCGGCAGCGCCTTGTCGTTGTCGACCCCGAAGGCGCATTTGAGCCACCAGTAGGGGCTGTGCAGGGCGTGCGCGTGGTGGGTGCCGTACGGCCGCAGCCCGGCCTCGCGCATCCGCTCCAGGAGTTCATCGCCGCGGTAGATCCGGATGTGGCCGCCCTCGACCTCGTGGTACGCGTCCGACAGCGCCCAGCAGACCTTCTCCGGACCGTAGCGCGGCACGGTGACCGCGATCCGGCCGCCGGGGCGCAGCACCCGCACCATCTCGGCGAGCACACCCTTGTCGTCCGGTATGTGCTCCATCACCTCGGAGATGATCACGACGTCGAAGCTGTCGTCGGGGAACGGCAGCGCGAGCGCGTCCCCCTCCATGGCGGTGGCCGTGGCGCCCGCGGGGGCCTCGCCGGCCTCCTTCATGGCGGCGAACCACTTGGCGACCTCGCGTATCTCTTCACCGTTGCGGTCGAGCGCGACGACCTGGGCACCGCGCCGATAGCACTCGAAGGCGTGCCGGCCGGCGCCACAGCCCAGATCAAGAACGCGATCACCGGCGGCGAGCGGGAAGCGGGAGAAATCGACGGTCAGCACGGAGTCTGCTTTCGTCAGGCGGAATCGTGGGGGTGGGTGGGGTCACGGCGTTCAGGGGTGCCGCGCGCCGATGGCCGCGCGGTAGTGCTCGACGGTGCCACGGGCGGCCTGTTCCCAGGTGAAGCGCCGCAGCACCCGGTCGCGGCCCGCCGCGCCGAGCCGTCGTCCGAGGTCCGCGTCGCCCAGCAGCCGTAGGAGGGCCGTGGCGAGCGCCCCCGCGTCGCCCGGCGGTACGGCGAGGCAGGTCTCGCCGTCGGTGCCCGCGACCTCGGGGATGGCGCCGCCGGTCGTGGCGACCAGCGGGGTGCCGGTGGCCATCGCCTCGGCGGCGGGGAGCGAGAACCCCTCGTACAGCGACGGCACACAGGCGATCTGCGCACCGCGCACCAGGTCCACCAGCTCGACGTCGCTGATGCCCTTGACGAACTCGACGGCGCCCGCCAGCCCGTAGCGGGCCATGGCGGCGGCCACCGGGCCCTTCTCCGGCCGCTTGCCGACGACCACGAGATGCGCCTCGGGGGCCTCTGTACGGACCTTCGCGAGCGCCTCGATGAGATACACCAGGCCCTTGAGCGGCACATCCGCGCTCGATGTCGTGACGATGCGCCCGGGTATCTCCGGCACGGCGGGGTCGGGCGAGAACAGCCGGGTGTCCGCGCCGATGTGCACCACATGCACCCGCCCCGGCCGCACCCCGAGGTGGTCGACGATCTCCCGGCGGGAGGAGCCGGAGACGGTGAGCACCGAGGGCAGCCGCCGGGCCACCCGCTTCTGCATCCGGGTGAAGCCGTACCAGCGGCGTACGGAGGCGCGGCGCTTCCAGCCGTCCGCGGCGTCCAGCTCCAGCTGCCGGTCGACGGTGATCGGGTGGTGGATGGTGGTGACCAGCGGGAAGCCGAGCCGCTCCAGGCCCAGCAGCCCGTAGCCGAGGGTCTGGTTGTCGTGCACCACATCGAACTGCCCGTGCCGGGCGGCCAGATGGCGGCGGGCGCGCAGGCTGAAGGTGAGCGGCTCGGGGAAGCCGCCGGTCCACATGGTGGAGACCTCCAGCGCGTCGATCCAGTCCCGGTACTCCTCGCGCCCCGGCGTACGGAACGGGTCGGGCTGGCGGTAGAGGTCCAGGCTGGGCAGCTGGGTGAGGGTCACGCCCTCCTCGGCGTCGAGCACCGGGTACGGCTGGGCGCCGATGACCTCGACGGTGTGACCGAGCCGGGCGAGTTCACGGGAGAGATGGCGTACATAGACGCCCTGGCCTCCGCAGAAGGGGTTCCCCTTGTAACTCAGCAGCGCGATGCGCAGCGATCCGTCGGCGGCGGCGGGGGGCGCCGCTCGAAGCGGGTCTCGAAGCTGCTCGGCCCCGGTCTCCTGCGCGGCCTCTGCGGTCACTCGCGCCCCCTCCTTGGTGCAGTTCAGCGGGAGCGTAACCGCTTCCGATTATCTAGAACAAGTTTCACTATCGGATCCCCCCGAGAGATCTCGAAGATACCCGCCCCGGCGGCCCTCTCCAGGGCAGGGCCGGGTGATCCCCACCACTCGGCAGCCGGGGCCGGTCCGGGACCGCGGAGCGACCGGGGTGATATCGCTACGAATTTCCTCAAGAGCGACCGGGACGTGCGGCCGCGGGGCCCCGTCCGGGCCCCGCGCGCCCCCCCCTGGATCCACGCCCGACCGCCCGCGTCCCGGGACCGTCCCGACCCCCGCCCGACCCCGGACGGCAACAACCTGCCTCAACTGCGCAGACACGGGTGCGACGGCCATCCGCCGCGCTAGCCTAGAACGAGTTTCACTGACTCGCACGGCCGGGCCGGTCCTGCCATCATGCACGATGTCGGCTTGTCAACGACCCGCAGACGCAACACACCCGAAGTGGGACACATGACCGCAGAAGTCAAGCCAGCCTCCCTGCAGCTGACGGAGCGGCAGGAGGCGCGCCGCCGGCGCATCCTGCACGCCAGCGCCCGGTTGGCCGGCCGCGGCGGCTTCGACGCGGTCCAGATGCGCGAGGTCGCCGAGAACTCCAGCGTGGCGCTCGGCACCCTCTACCGCTACTTTCCGTCCAAGGTCCATCTGCTGGTCGCGACCATGCAGGACCAGCTGCAGCATATGCACGAGACGCTGCGCAAGCGCCCGCCGACCGAGGAGGATCCGGCCGCCCGGGTCGCGCAGACCCTGATGCGCGCCTTCCGCGCGCTGCAGCGCGAGCCCCATCTGGCGGACGCGATGGTACGGGCGCTCACCTTCGCCGACCGTTCGGTCAGCCCGGAGGTGGACACCGTCTCCCGGCTCACCACCGCGATCATCCTCGACGCGATGGGGCTGGAGGGCCCGCCGACGGCCGAGCAGCTCTCCGCCGTCCGCGTCATCGAGCACACCTGGCACTCTGCGCTGATCACCTGGCTCTCGGGACGCGCCTCGATCGCCCAGGTCAAGATCGACATCGAGACGGTCTGCCGCCTCATCGACCTCACCGCTCCGACTCCGTCTCACTAAGTCGGCGCGCGGGGGCGCACGCGGCGCTCATTGTGCCCCTTTTGGCGCGGGGGCGTTTGATTGTGCGCCCGCACGCCCCCCATTGGCTTGAATTCCGTGTTCGCGGCATGGGCAATCCCGGTATTCATGAACGGCGCGTGGCAGAGCGGCAACCGCGTGCGACTGAAGCAAGACATCACAGGGGGTGGAGAAGTTCGTGATCCGGGTACTTCTGGTACACGATTCAGGCCTGCTGCGCTCGGCGCTGGCATCGCTGATACGGGCCGAACCAGACATCGAGGTGATCGCGTCCTCGTGGCGTGACGCGCGTAGCAGAGCCCGTTCCTCACAACCGCACGTGTGCGTGGTGGACACGGAGTCCGCGGGTCCCGACGGGGTGGCACACAAGGGCGACTTAGGGAAGATCGTGAGCTCCGCCTCGAGCGAGGACGGCGCGTGCGGACTGCTCGTGCTGGCCCACGCCGGGCGCCCCGGCCCGCTGCGCCGCGCCCATGAGGCCCAGGCACTGGGCTACATCGACAAGAACGCCCCGCCACAGCATCTCCTGGACGGCATACGACATGTGGCGAAGAGAAAACGGTTCGTCGATGACTCGCTGGGCTACGGCTTTCTCCAGGCCGCCGAAATCCCGCTGACCGACCGTGAGTTGGGCGTACTGTCACTGGCCGCCGACGGCGCCTCGATCGCGGAGATCGCCGGGACCCTGCATCTGTCCAACGGGACGATACGCAACTACCTGGCCGCCATCACGCGTAAGACCGGGGCCCGCAACCGTGTGGACGCCATACGGATCTCACGGGGCGCGGGGTGGGTCTGACCGGCCGACCGCGCGTCCCACGCCGCGAGGAGTGGGCCCGACGTCCGTCCGTAAGGCGACCACGGCCAAGGCGCGCGACGGAGCGAGCCAGGGTGAGGCGCGCGGTGAGGCACAGGCGCGGGCCGGCGTGATGAGCCGGCCCCGCGCGCCGGCCGGGTAGCCGGACAGACGGCGGGCCCGGTCGCCCGCCACCCGGCCGGCCGTGAGACAGGCGCGGGCCGGGCCCGCGGTCGGCCGGCGCCCGCCCGCGCACCGGGTGCCCGGAGCAACGGCGAAGCCCAGGGGCACCGCCGGTTCGCGGTGTGGCACGAAGACTTCCACGCCACGACCGAAGCGGAACAGTCGCATGTGTCACGAAGAGGCCGTGCAATGCGCATGAATGATCCGCAACGGACCCGGCACGAACGCTGAAGGACATGCGGATCGTTCGGGGCGGGCGGGGCGGTCCTAAGGAACCGGAGCGCCGGCCTGAGGCGGCCGGGGGGGGTAGGCCGACGGCAGACGGCCGCCGGATAAGGTGTCCGTAAAACTTCATTCGCGCCCGTTCGGGGGAAGTCGGTGGGAATCCGGCGCTGACCCGCAACCGTGAGTACGAGCCCCCTCCGGGGCGTACGAGCCGGAACACCTGGGCGGGCGCGACGCAGGCTCCCGCCGTCCGGGGTACCGGGGGCGGCACCGTCGAGGTATGCGGAGCTGAGCCGGGTGTCTTCGTGTCGTCGCGGGGCGGATCGTTCCGCGCGTGGGTGGTCAGCCGTGCGCGGCCGCGTCCGTACGTCGATCCGCCTGTCCCACCGCAACGACATGACCGAGAGGCACCACAGCCATGAACGTACGCCGCACCGTGGCGGCTCTGTCCGTCTCCGCCGCCCTGTGCGGCGCAGCCGTCGCGCCTGCCGCCTTCGCCGACGACTCGGCGCGTCCGAAGGGGCTGTACGGCGCCAAGGATCCGAAGTTCGACGGCGTGTGGCGGCAGTCGCTCGCGCTGCTCGCCCAGGACGCGGTGGGCGTCACCCCGGCGAAGTCGGCCGTCGACTGGCTGGCCGGGCAGCAGTGCGCGGACGGCGGCTTCGCTGCGTACCGCGCGGACCCCGCGAAGGCGTGCGGACCGAAGACGGGCGAGTTCACCGACGCGACCTCGGCGGCCGTCCAGGCGCTGGCGGCGGTGGGCGGGCGGTCCGATGCGGTGGAGAAGGGCATCGGCTGGCTGAAGCGGAACCAGAACGACAACGGCGGCTGGGGCATGAACCCCGGCGGGCCGAGCGACGCCAACTCCACCTCGGTCGCGGTCGGCGCCTTCGCCGCGGCGGCCCAGGACCCGGCGAAGACCGCCTCCGCGAAGGGCCGCAAGAGCCCGTACGACGCGCTGCTCGGGCTGCAACTGGGGTGCGCGGCGAAGACGGGACAGCGCGGGGCGTTCGCGTACCAACCGGACAAGAGCGGAGACAAGGACAAGCTCGCCGCGAACAACATGGCCACCGTGAGCGCCGCGCTGGCCACTCAGGGCAAGGGCTTCGTCTTCGAGACCGTCGGCAAGGACAACCACAAGAACCCCAAGCCGCTGGACTGCAAGGACGCCGGCAGGGCCCGTACGCCGCAGGACGCCACCGAGGCCGCCCTCGCACATCTCTCCCTCGCCCTGTCCGCACACGATATGCGCCTGATGTCCTCGATGGCCGGCGCCACGGACCAGCCCGACTTCGGCGCCACCGCCGACGCGGTCGTGGCACTCGCCGCCGGGGAGCACAGCGCGGCCGCGGGCAAGCCGCTCCACTGGCTGCAGAGCAAGGACAGCGGCGCGGCGGCGTGGTCGAAGGGCGAGCCGGGGGCGCTCGCCAAGCTGATCCTCGCGGCGCACGCGGCCGGTGGCGATCCGCGTGACTTCGGGGGCGTCGACCTCGTACGGCAGCTCAACGCCACCGGGCCGAAGCCGGAAGCGGCGGCGGGTTCGGGGGCGGAGTCGGCCACCAAGGACAAAAAGGACGACGACGGCGACGGCGACGGCGGGATGAACAGCGTCTGGTGGATCGTGGGCGCCGGCGCGGCCGCGGGCATGGGCATCGGCTTCCTGCTCAGCGGCCGGAAGAAGCAGCGGCTCTGATGGGCGGCTCCCCTGCCACGCGGCGGCCGCCTGCCGTCCTCCTCCCGCGGCTGCCTGCCGTCGTCCTGCTGCCGGTTGCCCTCCTGCTGCTCACGCTCGGCGCGGCCCCGGCGCATGCCGCCGAGGGGTACCGCTACTGGTCGTTCTGGCAGCGGGGCGGGGACGGCGGCGGCTGGACGTACGCGACGCAGGGGCCCTCGTCGGCGCGGCCGGGCGACGGCGACATGATCGGCTTCCGCTTCGCGGTCAGTGAGGACTCCCAGGACGCCGTACGACCGCGCGGTACGGCCTCCTTCGAGGCGATCTGCGCGGACACGCCCGCCAAGGGCGGCACCAAGCGGATCGCGGTCGTCCTGGACTTCGGCACGGCGGCGGACGCGCCGGGCGGCCGGACCCCGCCGAAGGCGCGTACGGAGTGCGCGCGGGTCGGCGAGGACGCGACGGCCGGGGACGCGCTGGCCGCCGTCGCCAAGCCGCTGCGCTACGACTCCGCCGCCCTGCTGTGCGCCATCGCCGGATACCCGAGCTCGGGCTGCGGCGAGCAGATCAGCAAGAGCGGCGACAAGAGCGACGGCAAGAGCAGTAACAAGAGCGAGGACGACAAGAGCGGCGGCGGCACCGACGGCGGCCCGTCGGCCGGGCTGATCGGCGGGCTGGCCCTCGTCGTCGGGCTCGGCGCCGCGGCGGTGTGGCAGACGCGCCGCCGCCGGACATGAGCGCGACGGCACCGCGGACCGCCGACGGCACGCCTCGCACCCGGCTCCGCGCCCCCGCCACGGCACACACCCCCGTCCGCGGCAACGCACTCCACGCCGGCGCCTGGTGGCTGTGGGCGCTCGGGCTGGCCACGGCCGCGTCCCGGACCACCAATCCGCTGCTGCTCGGGCTGCTCATCGCCGTCGCGGGCTATGTCGTCGCCGTGCGCCGCACGGACGCGCCGTGGGCCCGCTCGTACACCGCCTTCCTGAAGCTCGGCCTGGTGGTGCTGGCGATCCGGCTGTTCTTCGCGGTCTTCTTCGGCTCGCCGATCCCCAGTACCCGCGTGCTGTTCACGCTCCCCGAAGTCCCGCTCCCCGACTGGGCGCAGGGGGTGCGGATCGGCGGCCGGGTCGCGGCCGAGGGGCTGGTCTTCGCGCTGTACGACGGGCTGAAGCTGGCGACCCTGCTGATCTGCGTCGGCGCGGCGAACGCGCTCGCCAGCCCGGCCCGGCTGCTCAAGTCCCTGCCCGGCGCGCTGTACGAGGCGGGCGTCGCGGTCGTCGTCGCGATGACCTTCGCGCCCCACCTCGTCGCGGACGTCCAGCGGCTGCGCGCGGCCCGCCGGCTGCGCGGCCGCCCCGACCGCGGGCCGAAGGCGCTGCTCCAGGTCGGGCTGCCGGTGCTGGAGGGCGCGCTGGAACGGTCCGTGGCCCTGGCGGCGGCGATGGACGCGCGTGGCTACGGCCGTACGGCGCGGGTCCCGCCCGCCGTACGCCGCACCACCACCGCGCTGACTCTGAGCGGGCTGCTCGGCGTCTGCTGCGGTACGTACGGACTGCTGGCGGCGCAGGGCGCGGGCTACGGGCTGCCGCTGCTGCTCGCCGGGCTCGCCGCCGCGCTCGGCGGGCTGTGGCTGGGCGGCCGCCGCTCGGTACGCAGCCGCTACCGGCCGGACCGGTGGGGCGTCAGGGCGTGGCTGGTGTCGGGGTCGGGGGCGGCGGTCGCGGCGCTGATGATCTGGGCCGGCTCGTCCGTACCGCAGGCCCTGCAGCCGCCCGTCGTCCCGCTCACGGCGCCGACGCTGCCGCTGTGGCCGGCGGCGGGGGTGCTGATCGGGCTGCTCCCCGCGCTCGTGGCCCCGGCCCCGTCCGCTGCCCCGCCATCCTCACCACACCCAGGAGCTCCGAAGGAGGCCGCGCAGTGATCCGTTTCGAGCAGGTGTCCGTCACCTACGACGGCGCGGCGCGGCCCGCCCTGGGGGAGGTGGATCTGACCGTCCCCGAGGGGGAACTGTGTCTGCTCGTCGGCCCGTCCGGAGTCGGCAAGTCGACACTTCTGGGCGCCGTCTCCGGCCTGGTGCCGCACTTCACGGGCGGCACCCTGCGGGGCCGGGTCACGGTCGCCGGCCGGGACACCCGTACCCATAAGCCGCGTGAGCTGGCCGACGTCGTCGGCACCGTGGGACAGGACCCGCTCGCGCACTTCGTCACGGACACCGTCGAGGACGAACTCGCCTACGGCATGGAGTCGCTCGGCATCGCCCCGGACACCATGCGCCGCCGGGTCGAGGAGACGCTGGACCTCCTCGGCCTCGCCGAGCTGCGCGACCGCCCCCTCGCGGCGCTCTCCGGCGGGCAGCGGCAGCGCGTCGCGATCGGATCGGTGCTCACCACCCACCCCCGGGTCCTGGTCCTCGACGAACCGACCTCCGCGCTCGACCCGGCGGCGGCCGAGGAGGTGCTGGCCGTACTCCAGCGGCTGGTGCACGACCTCGGCACGACCGTGCTGATGGCCGAACACCGCCTGGAGCGGGTGGTGCAGTACGCGGACCAGGTGATCCTGCTGCCCTCCCCCGGCGCGGCCCCGCTGGTCGGCGAGCCGGCCGAGATCATGCCGGTCTCGCCCGTCCAGCCGCCCGTGGTGGCGCTGGGCGGGCTCGCCGGATGGTCGCCGGTCCCCCTGTCCGTACGGGACGCGCGCCGCAAGGCGGGGCCGCTGCGGGAGCGGCTGGCGCCGCTCGCCCCGCGCCCGGTGGCCGATCCGGCGCCGGGCGAGCCGGTCGTCGAGGTGGCGCGGCTGTCCGTACGCCATGGGCGGATCGAGGCCCTGCGCGGCGTGGACCTGTCGGTACGGCCGGGCGAGACGGTGGCGCTGATGGGACGCAACGGGGCCGGCAAGTCGACGCTCCTGGCGAGCCTGGTCGGGATGCGTGAGCCGGCCGCCGGATCGGTGCGCGTGGGAGGACCCCCGGGGCGCGGCGTCGTACCCCATCGCACCCGGCCCGCCGAACTCCTGCGCCATGTGGGCCTCGTACCGCAGGAGCCGCGCGATCTGCTCTACGCGGACACGGTCGCCGCCGAGTGCGCGGCGGCCGACCAGGACGCGGGCGCGGCCCCGGGAACCTGCCGTGAGCTGGTCAGCCGGCTGCTCCCGGACGTGGCGGACGCCACCCATCCGCGCGATCTGTCGGAGGGGCAGCGGCTCGCCCTGGCCCTGGCCGTGATCCTCACCGCACGCCCGCCCCTGCTGCTGCTCGACGAGCCGACGCGCGGTCTCGACTACGCGGCGAAGGCGCGACTGGTCGAGGTGGTGCGCGGGCTGGCGGCGGAGGGTCACGCGACCGTCCTGGCCACGCACGATGTGGAGCTGGCGGCCGAACTCGCCCATCGTGTCGTCATCCTGGCCGACGGCGAGGTGGTCGCGGACGGACCGACGGCGGAGGTCGTGGTGTCCTCCCCCGCCTTCGCCCCGCAGGTCGCGAAGGTCCTGGCGCCGCTGCCGTGGCTGACGGTCCCGCAGGTGCGCGAGGCACTGGAGGCGGCGCCATGAGCGGTGCGGCCGGGGCCCGCGAGGGCCGCGCGGCCGAGCCCCGGAAGCCCCGGAAGCCCCGGAAGCCCCGGATACGCGCCGTCCGGCTCGGCCCGCGCTCGATCACGGCCCTGGCTCTCGTCTCCGCGATCGGCGTGGTGGCCTTCGGCTGGCCGCTGTTCGCACCGGGGGACTCCGGTATCACCACCCACGCCGCCGACGCGCCATGGCTGTTCGCCGCGCTGCTGCCGCTGCTGCTGGCCGTGGTGGTGGCGACGATCGCGGACACCGGTCTGGACGCGAAGGCCATCGCGATGATCGGCGTGCTGGCGGCTGCGGGCGCGGCGCTGCGGCC
This sequence comes from Streptomyces sp. NPDC005393, assembly GCF_040606675.1. Taxonomy (NCBI): domain Bacteria; kingdom Bacillati; phylum Actinomycetota; class Actinomycetes; order Kitasatosporales; family Streptomycetaceae; genus Streptomyces; species Streptomyces sp. NPDC005393. The sequence goes on from NZ_JBEXFG010000063.1 coordinate 32,114, forward strand.
GCTGGGCGCCGGGACGGCCGGGATCGAGCCGATGTTCTTCCTGATGGTGCTGTCGGGGCGGGTGCTCGGCCCCGGCTTCGGATTCGTGCTCGGCGCCGTGTCGATGTTCGCGTCCGCGCTGCTCACGGGCGGGGTGGGGCCCTGGATGCCGTTCCAGATGCTCGCGATGGGGTGGGTCGCGATGGGCGCGGGTCTGCTGCCCGCCCCCGGCCGGCTGCGTGGCCGGGGCGAGTTGCTGCTGCTCGCCGGGTACGGGGCGGTGGCGTCGGTCTGTTACGGGACGGCCATGAACCTCCAGGGCTGGACGCTGATGCAGGGCATGGCCTCGGGGATCAGCTATGTGCCGGGCGATCCGCTCGGCGAGAACCTCGCCCGCTTTGTCGCGTACTGCCTGGCCACCTCGCTCGGCTGGGATCTGCCGCGCGCCGTGGTGACGGTGGTGCTGACGCTCACCCTCGGCGGCCCGATCCTGGGGGCGCTGCGCCGCGCCACGCGCCGGGCGGCCTTTGACGCGCCGGTGGTCTTCGACGGGCGGTGACGGGCCGACGGCGGTGACGGTACGGCGGACGGGCCCGGTGCGCGTGACGAACCAGGCCTGTTGGTCCTTGCGGGGTGCCTCGAAAAACACGCGGTCGGGACTGCCCGCGGCGATGACGGCGTCCACGATGTCCTC
>NZ_JBEXFG010000064.1:0-31851 GCF_040606675.1 Streptomyces sp. NPDC005393
GCACGCTGTTGAGTTCTCAAGGAACGGACGCTTCCTTTGAAACCGTATCACCGGTTTCTCCGGGCGCTTCCCTTCGGTCTTTCGTGTTTCCAACCCTACCAGATCCGTTTTCCGTTCCGTTTCCGGTCCGAATTACGTTTCCCGTGGCCGTTGGAGGGCCTTGCCTTTCGGCTTCCTCGACTTTATCAGAATTTCTCTGAGTCGATTTCCACCCCGCTGTCGGGCTCCTCCGGAGGCCGTTGAGCGCTCCGGGTTCCCCCTCTGGCGGAGACGTAAACGTACTGGAGCGGGGCTCCTGGATGCAAATCGAGGAGCCCCGCTGGGTGTTCAGCGCCGGGTGGGCGCTGAGGGCGCGTCAGACCTCGACGACGACCGGGAGGATCATCGGGCGCCGACGGTAGTTGTCGGAGACCCACTTGCCCACGGTGCGGCGCACGATCTGCTGGAGCTGATACGGGTCCGCGACGCCGTCGGAGGCCATCTTGGCCATGGCGTCCTCGACCTTCGGGATGACCGCGGAGAAGGCGGCATCCTCGATCCCGGATCCCCGAGCCTGGATGTACGGGCCGCCTACGGTCTTGCCGGTCGTGCTGTCGACGACCACGAAGACCGAGATGATGCCCTCCTCGCCGAGGATGCGGCGGTCCTTCAGCGAGGTCTCCGTGACATCGCCGACCGAGAGGCCGTCCACGTACACGTATCCCGCCTGCACCTTGCCGACGATTTTGGCGACGCCGTCGACGAGGTCGACCACCACACCGTCCTCGGCGATGACGCAACGGTTCTTCGGCACCCCGGTCAGGGCGCCCAGTTCGGCGTTGGCACGCAGATGGCGCCACTCACCGTGTACCGGCATCAGGTTCTTGGGCTTGCAGATGTTGTAGAAGTACAACAGCTCACCGGCTGAGGCATGGCCGGAGACATGCACCTTGGCGTTGCCCTTGTGGACGACGTGGGCGCCCCAGCGCGTCAGCCCGTTGATGACCCGGAAGACCGCGGTCTCGTTACCGGGGATCAGCGACGACGCGAGGATCACCGTGTCGCCCTGGACGATGCGGATCTGGTGGTCCCGGTTGGCCATGCGGGACAGCGCGGCCATCGGCTCGCCCTGGGAGCCCGTGCAGACGAGCACGACTTCGTCGTCCGGAAGGTCGTCAAGCGTCTTCACCTCCACCACGAGACCGGCCGGCACCCGCAGATAGCCGAGGTCGCGGGCGATGCCCATGTTGCGGACCATCGAGCGGCCGACGAAGGCGACCCGCCGCCCATGTTCGTGTGCCGCGTCGAGGACCTGCTGGATGCGGTGCACATGGCTGGCGAAGCTCGCGACGATGATGCGCTTCTGGGCGCTCGCGAAGACCTGGCCCAGCACATTCGAGATATCGCGCTCAGGCGGTACGAACCCGGGGACCTCGGCGTTCGTGGAGTCCACCAGGAGCAGGTCGATGCCCTCCTCGCCGAGCCGCGCGAACGCGGGCAGGTCGGTGAGGCGGCCGTCGAGCGGCAGCTGGTCCATCTTGAAGTCGCCCGTGTGCACGACCATGCCGGCCGGGGTCCGGATGGCGACCGCGAGGGCGTCCGGGATGGAGTGGTTGACCGCCACGAACTCGCACTCGAAGGGGCCGATCCGCTCGCGGTGCCCCTCCTCGACCTCGAGGGTGTACGGGCGGATCCGGTGCTCCTGCAGCTTGGCCTCGATCAGGGCGAGGGTCAGCTTGGAGCCGATCAGCGGGATGTCGGCCTTCTCGCGCAACAGGAAGGGGACGCCACCGATGTGGTCCTCGTGGCCGTGCGTGAGCACGATGCCGTCGATGTCGTCCAGGCGGTCCCGGATGGACGTGAAGTCCGGCAGGATCAGGTCGACTCCGGGCTGCTCCTCCTCGGGGAAGAGCACTCCGCAGTCGACGATCAGCAGCCGGCCACCGTACTCGAAGACCGTCATGTTGCGGCCGATCTCACCGAGTCCGCCGAGCGGGGTGACGCGCAGGCCGCCCTTGGGGAGCTTCGGCGGGGAGCCGAGCTCAGGATGCGGATGACTCAAAAGACTCTCCTCACCACACACGCCACGTGCCCCTGGGGCACATGGCGCGCATGACATTCGTGCACTTGCTGATATGTCTGTATGCAGTTGTGAAGTATGAAGGTGCGAAAAATCGCATCTTTGATTAGAGCTGTACCCCGCCGGCGGCGAGATCGCGCGTGAGCTGTTCCGTTTCCTCGGGGGTGAGCTCGACGAGCGGCAGGCGCAGCGGCCCCGCGGGCAGGCCCTGGAGGGCGAGCGCGGCCTTCGTCGTGATGACGCCCTGGTTACGGAACATCCCGGTGAAGACCGGGAGCAGCTGCTGGTGGATCTCGGTTGCCTTCGCGACGTCGCCCGCGAGATGGGCCTCGAGCATCGCGCGCAACTCGGGGCTGACGAGATGGCCGACCACGGAGACGAAGCCGACCGCGCCGACCGACAGCAGCGGCAGGTTCAGCATGTCGTCGCCGGAGTACCAGGCGAGGCGGGAGCGGGCGATGGCCCAGCTGGCGCGCCCGAGGTCGCCCTTGGCGTCCTTGTTGGCGACGATGCGCGGGTGCTCGGCGAGCCGGACGATGGTCTCGGTGCTGATCGGGACGCCGCTGCGGCCGGGGATGTCGTAGAGCATGACCGGCAGCCCGGTGGCGTCGGCGATGGCGGTGAAGTGCCGGAAGATGCCTTCCTGCGGGGGCTTGCTGTAGTACGGCGTGACGGCCAGCAGCCCATGGGCGCCGGCCTGCTCGGCCGCGCGGGCGAGCTCGACGCTGTGCCTGGTGTCGTTGGTGCCCGCTCCGGCTACGACGTGGGCGCGGTCGCCGACCGCCTCCACCACGGCTCGTACGAGCTGGGCTTTCTCCACATCGCTGGTGGTCGGGGACTCGCCGGTGGTGCCGTTGACGATCAGGCCGTCATTGCCGGCGTCCACCAGATGGGCAGCGAGTCGCTGGGCGCCGTCGAGGTCGAGCGCGCCGTCAGCGGTGAATGGCGTGACCATGGCGGTCAGCACCCGCCCGAAAGGGGTCTGCGATGTGGATGTCGGTGCCATGGGCCCCACGCTACTCGTAGCGCGCCCCACGGTGCTCGCGCGGGGCGGCGGACAGAGCGAAGAGATGGGACCCGGCACTGCCTGCTCGGGGGTTCAAGCAGTGCCGGGCCCGTTTGTTCAGCCTAGATGAACTTCTCGAACCGCCGCAATACGGACACTTCGCTCACGAGACCCGGCCGGGAGCTCGACGCGCTACGGAGCCACCCGCCCATTGGCGTTGAAGGCGGCGTGTGTCAGCGGCATCAGCTGGGCCCAGGCGGACTCCATCCGCTCCCCCACCATCTCGATCTCCCGCTGCGGGAAAGAGGGCACCGCGGCCTGCTCATGCTGGGTGCGCAGGCCCAGGAAGTGCATCAGCGAGCGGGCGTTGCACGTCGCGTACATCGAGGAGAACAGGCCGACCGGGAGGACGGAGCGGGCCACCTCGCGCGCCACCCCGGCGGCCAGCATCTCCTGGTAGGCCTCGTACGCGTAGCGGTACGCGTCCTCCATCACCCGGCCGGTCAGCTCGTGCTGCGCCGGGGTGCCCTCGACGAACTCGTACTTCCCCGGGCGGCCCTCCTGGACCAGCTTGCGCGCCTCCCCCGGAACGTAGAAGACCGGCTGGAGCTCGCGGTACCGGCCGGACTCCTCGTTGTACGACCAGCCCACCCGGTGCCGCATGAACTCGCGGAAGACGAAGATCGGGGCGCTGATGAAGAAGGTCATCGAGTTGTGCTCGAACGGGCTGCCGTGCCGGTCGCGCATCAGGAAATTGATCAGCCCCTTGGAGCGCTCGGGGTCCTTGGTGAGCTCGTCGAGGGACTGCTCACCCGCGGTGGACACCCGCGCGGCCCACAGGACGTCGGAGTCGGCAGCGCTGTGCTTGACCAGTTCGACGGTCACATCGCTGCGGAAACTGGCCTTCTCGGTCTCGGCGGGGGTCTCGGTCACCGGCAGGGTCCTTCCACGTATCCATCGCTCGGGGCGGCGCCCAGCTTACGGGCCCCCGCCGACAGCCCCGATCACGGAAAATCTTGAATGAAGTTGCCGGAACAGGGCACCCAACTCCCCGTTCGCACGTCCTACCCATTGAAGTACCCATGTACGAGGTTCCTAGGAGAGCCCCCTGATGTCCCGCCGGCGAGAGCCTGTTCCGTTCGCCTTTGTCGCCGAAGCCGACCGTTTCCGCAGCAATGTCACCCCACCGCCCCGCCCCCGCGCCACGCCGTCCCAGATAGCCGGCCGGACGCTGATCGGGCTCACGATCATCGCCGGCTTCGTCGGCTCGCTGATGTTCGGCATGCCCGCGCTCGACAGCCAGTCGCACCCCACCCGCCAGATGCAGCAGTCGGAGGCATCGAACGGGCGCTGAGCGCCGACTCGCGCTGAGATAGCCTCACCCAGCACAGCCCTTTGGACGTGTGTGTGAGTGAGGACATTCCGTGCCCCTGCCCTTCCTGACAGCCGACCGCGCCCTTGACGACGACGAGGCGGCGGCCGGAGCAGACCCGTTCGCCTACGAGGACCGGGACCGCTGGCGCCGTCCGTACCGGCCGGGCCCCTGGAGGGTCGGGGGCGCGGCGCTTTTGCTGCTGCTCGCCTCCTACGTCCTCTTCTCCGCGATGATCATCGCGATTGCGGGGTCGGTGCCCGCGGCCGGCATATGCGTCGCCGTCGCGGCGCTGGTGATCGTGTGCGCCGTCCGGCTGGTGCGGGCCGGTGTCCAGGTGAGCGCGCGGGGGCTGCGGCAGACCGGCCTCCTCAGCAGTACGACGGTGGAGTGGCCGGACATCGCCGCGATCCGCACGGCCCAGCAGCCGGTCCGGTGGCTGGGCCTTCCCCGTACCGTCCAGGGGCAGGCGGTGCTCGCCGAACCGGCACGTGGCGGAGCGCCGCTCACCCTGATCACCAGCCACAGCGCCGACTTCCTGGGGCGCCCGGAGGGATTCGACACGGCGTCCGACGCGATGGAGGGCTGGGCGGCCGCATACCGCTGAGCCGTACGGACCCGGGGCCGGTCAGCCCCGGGTCCGTACCGGTTTGCCGTCGTGCAGGGCGATGGCGCGCTGCATCGCCTTACGGGCCCGCACCGTGTCCCGGGCGTCGTGGTACGCGACGGCGAGCCGGAACCAGGACCGCCAGTCCTCCGGCGACTCCTCCGTCTCGGCCCGCCGCTTGGCGAAGACCGCGTCCGCCGAGTCCCGGTCGATACGCCCGCCGGGCGTCCGTACCAGCTCATCGACCGGCAGCCCGCCCTCGGCCTCCAGCTCGCGCGCGAGCCGGTTCGCGCTGCGCGCGAACCGCGTGGTCTGCCAGAGGAACCAGGCGCCGATGAAGGGCAGCACCAGGACGGCCGCCCCGAAGACGACGGTCACCGGCGTGCCCTCCCGGATGAGCAGCACCCCGCGGCTGCCGACCAGGACGAAGTAGACGACCAGGACGGCCGCGAGAACGAAATACGTGATCTTTGCGCGCACCGGTGTGCCCTCAGTCCAGATCGAGGAAGTGTTCCAGGCCGAAGGTCAGGCCGGGGGTGGTCACCACGCGGCGCGCGCCGAGCAGAATGCCCGGCATGAAGCTGCTGTGGTGGAGGGAGTCATGGCGGATCGTGAGCGTCTCGCCCTCACCGCCCAGCAGGACCTCCTGATGGGCGAGGAGGCCGCGCAGCCGTACCGAGTGCACCGGCACCCCGTCCACGTCCGCGCCCCGCGCGCCGTCCAGACCCGTGGCCGTGGCGTCCGGCTGCGGTGCGCAGCCGGCCTCCCGCCGTGCCTCGGCGATCAGCTGGGCGGTGCGGGCGGCGGTGCCGGAGGGGGCGTCCACCTTGTTCGGGTGGTGCAACTCGATGACCTCGACCGATTCGAAGAAACGGGCGGCCTGGCGGGCGAACCGCATGGTCAGCACGGCGCCGATGGAGAAGTTCGGCGCGATGAGCACACCGGTGCGCGGCGAGGCCTCGAGCCAGCCGCGCAGCCGTGCGAGCCGCTCGTCCGTCCAGCCGGTGGTGCCGACGACGCCGTGGATGCCGTGCCGGACGCAGAACTCGAGGTTGTCCATCACCGAGCCGGGCTCGGTCAGCTCGACCGCGACCTCGGCGCCCGCCTCGACCAGGGTCTCCAGTTGGTCGCCCCGGCCCAGCGCGGCGACCAGCTCCATGTCGTCGGCGGCCTCCACCGCCCGTACCGCCTCGGAGCCGATCCGGCCCTTGGCACCGAGGACGGCCACGCGCAGCTTGCTCATCGTTCCTTTTCCTTCGACTCTGGCGACTTGAGGACGCTTGGGGACGGCTCTATGCGATGGCGTCGTCGAGACGGGCCGCCTGCTTGTCCTTCACCGGGCCGATGACGGACAGCGAAGGACGCTGACCCAGTACATCGCGCGCCACCTCGCGCACCTCGTCCGGGGTGACCGCCTGGATCCGTGTGAGCATCTCGTCCACCGACATCTGCTCGCCCCAGCACAGCTCGCTCTTGCCGATCCGGTTCATCAGCGCGCCGGTGTCCTCCAGGCCCAGCACCGTGGAGCCGGAGAGCTGGCCGACGGCGCGCCGCAGCTCCTCGTCGGTGAGGCCGTCCCGCGCGACCTGGTCGAGCTCGTCGCGGCAGATCTTGAGGACGTCGTGCACCTGGCTCGGGCGGCAGCCGGCGTAGACGCCGAAGAGGCCGCAGTCGGCGAAGCCCGAGGTGTAGGAGTAGACGCTGTAGGCGAGCCCGCGCTTCTCGCGGACCTCCTGGAAGAGCCGGGAGCTCATACCGCCGCCGAGCGCGGTGTTGAGCACCCCGAGCGCCCAGCGCCGGTCGTCGGTGCGCGGAATGCCGGGCATGCCGAGGACGACATGCGCCTGCTCGGTCTTGCGGCCGAGCAGGTCGACCTTGCCCGCGGTGCGGATCGTCCGGGAACCGTGGCGCGGGGCGACCGGGACCGCGTCCGTACGGGACAGGGCGCCCGCCTCCTCGAAGGCCTTGCGCACCTGACGCACGACCGTGGCATGGTCCACATTGCCCGCGGCGGCGACCACGAGGTGGGTCGGGTCGTAGTGCTTCTTGTAGAAGCGGGCGATCTGGTCCCGGCCCAGCCCGTTGACGGTGTCGACGGTGCCGAGGACCGGGCGGCCGAGCGGGGTGTCGCCGAGCATGGTGTGCGCGAACAGGTCGTGCACACAGTCGCCCGGGTCGTCCTCGGTCATCGCGATCTCTTCGAGGACGACGCCGCGCTCGGCGTCCACGTCCGCCGCGTCGATCAGCGAGCCGGTCAGCATGTCACAGACGACATCGATGGCCAGCGGCAGATCGGTGTCGAGCACCCGCGCGTAGTAGCAGGTGTACTCCTTGGCCGTGAAGGCGTTCATCTCGCCACCGACCGCGTCTATGGCGGCGGAGATGTCGAGCGCGCTGCGCCGCTCGGTGCCCTTGAAGAGCAGATGCTCCAGATAGTGGGTGGCGCCGTTCAGCGTCGGGGTCTCATCGCGCGAGCCGACGTGCGCCCAGATACCGAAGGTCGCGGAGCGGACGGACGGCAGGGTCTCGGTGACGACGCGCAGGCCGCCGGGGAGGGTGGTCTTGCGGACCGTACCGATGCCGTTCTCTCCCTTGAGAAGCGTTTGGGTACGGGCGACGGCCCGCCCCTCCGAGGAGGGGCGGGCCGTCGCCACGTCAGCGCGGGACGTCACTTGGCAGCTTCGTCCTTCGCCTCGTCGTCCGCGCTCTCGTCGCCCTCGACGACCGGGATCAGCGAGAGCTTGCCGCGCTGGTCGATCTCGGCGATCTCGACCTGGACCTTGGCGCCGACCGCCAGCACGTCCTCCACGTTCTCCACGCGCTTGCCACCGGCGAGCTTGCGGATCTGCGAGATGTGCAGCAGGCCGTCCTTGCCCGGGAGCAGGGAGACGAAGGCACCGAAGGTGGTGGTCTTCACGACCGTGCCCAGGTAGCGCTCGCCGACCTCGGGCATCGTCGGGTTGGCGATGCCGTTGATGGTCGCGCGGGCGGCCTCGGCGGCCGGGCCGGCGGCGGCACCGATGTAGATGGTGCCGTCGTCCTCGATGGTGATGTCGGCGCCGGTGTCCTCCTGGATCTGGTTGATCATCTTGCCCTTGGGGCCGATGACCTCACCGATCTTGTCCACCGGGATCTTGACGGTGATGATCCGCGGCGCGTTCGGGGACATCTCGTCCGGGACGTCGATGGCCTCGTTCATCACATCGAGGATGTGCAGCCGGGCGTCGCGGGCCTGCTTGAGGGCCGCGGCCAGCACGGTCGCCGGAATGCCGTCCAGCTTGGTGTCCAGCTGCAGCGCGGTCACGAACTGCTTGGTACCGGCGACCTTGAAGTCCATGTCGCCGAACGCGTCCTCCGCACCGAGGATGTCGGTGAGGGTGACGTAGTGGGTCTCGCCGTCGATCTCCTGGGAGATCAGGCCCATCGCGATGCCCGCGACCGGGGCCTTCAGCGGCACACCGGCGTTCAGCAGCGACATGGTGGACGCGCAGACCGAGCCCATGGAGGTCGAGCCGTTGGAGCTGAGCGCCTCGGAGACCTGGCGGATGGCGTACGGGAACTCCTCGCGGGTCGGCAGCACCGGGACCAGCGCCCGCTCGGCCAGCGCGCCGTGGCCGATCTCGCGGCGCTTGGGGGAGCCGACGCGGCCGGTCTCACCCGTGGAGTACGGCGGGAAGTTGTAGTTGTGCATGTAGCGCTTGCGCGTCTCGGGCGCGAGCGTGTCCAGCTGCTGCTCCATGCGGAGCATGTTCAGCGTGGTGACGCCGAGGATCTGGGTCTCGCCGCGCTCGAACAGCGCCGAGCCGTGCACCCGCGGGATCGCCTCGACCTCGGCGGCCAGCGTACGGATGTCCGTGACGCCGCGGCCGTCGATGCGCTTCTTCTCCTTGATGACGCGCTCGCGCACCAGGGTCTTGGTCAGCGCGCGGTACGCGGCCGAGATCTCCTTCTCGCGCCCCTCGAACTGCGGCAGCAGCTTCTCGGCGGCCAGACCCTTGACGCGGTCCAGCTCGGCCTCGCGCTCCTGCTTGCCCGGGATGGTCAGCGCCTGGGCGAGCTCGTCGCGGACGGCGGCGGTCATCGCCTCCAGGACGTCGTCCTGGTAGTCGAGGAAGATCGGGAACTCGCGGGTCGGCTTCGCGGCCTTGGCGGCGAGGTCCGACTGCGCCTTGCACAGCACCTTGATGAAGGGCTTCGCGGCCTCGAGGCCCGCGGCGACGATCTCCTCGGTCGGCGCCTCGGCGCCGTCCTTGACCAGCTGGATGGTCTGCTTGGTGGCCTCGGCCTCGACCATCATGATCGCGACATCGCCGTCCTCCAGGACGCGACCGGCGACGACCATGTCGAAGACGGCGTCCTCGAGCTCGGAGTGGGTCGGGAAGGCCACCCACTGGCCCTTGACCAGGGCGACACGGGTGCCGCCGATCGGGCCGGAGAACGGCAGGCCCGCCAGCTGGGTCGAGCAGGAGGCGGCGTTGATCGCGACCACGTCGTAGAGGTGGTCGGGGTTGAGCGCCATGATCGTCTCGACGACCTGGATCTCGTTGCGCAGGCCCTTCTTGAAGGACGGGCGCAGCGGGCGGTCGATCAGGCGGCAGGTGAGGATCGCGTCCTCGGACGGGCGGCCCTCACGGCGGAAGAACGAGCCGGGGATGCGCCCGGCGGCGTACATCCGCTCCTCGACGTCGACCGTCAGCGGGAAGAAGTCGAGCTGGTCCTTGGGGTTCTTGGAAGCGGTGGTGGCCGACAGCACCATGGTGTCGTCGTCCAGGTAGGCCACGGCGGAGCCGGCGGCCTGACGGGCCAGGCGGCCCGTCTCGAAACGGATCGTGCGGGTGCCGAAGGCGCCATTGTCGATGACAGCTTCGGCGTAGTGGGTCTCGTTCTCCACCAGGAAAATCTCCTCTTCTGCGTCCCTCGTCCGTGTGACGGGGGACGGTGGTGGAGCAGCGCCCCTGGCCTGTGATCCGGCGGCCGGGCCGGTCTTCGATCGAAGCTACCGGAATTACCAGTTCCGGGAGCCACTACCGAGGACCGGCTCCTGTGGCACCGGTGCGGCGGGAAGGAGGCGCTCCTCCTCGTTCGTTATGGCGTTGTTGGGACCAGACTACAAAGCTTCGGCCGTCATCACGACGGCTGGACTGTCTGGTGTGCACGGTGCGTAGCGAACGCGACGCGCTCCGTGCGACATTCGTAGGGGGCGGCGGATGGCCGAAACCGTACGGCGCTGAAACCTACGGCAACACGTACGGCGAAGGGAGCGGCCCCTGGCACGGGAACCGCTCCCTTCACGGCGTCCTACCTGGCGCCCGCCGCACCGCGGCGGATACCCAGGCGCTCGACCAGCGCACGGAAGCGCGTGATGTCCTTCTTCGCCAGGTACTGCAGCAGCCGGCGGCGCTGGCCGACCAGAAGCAGCAGGCCCCGACGGGAGTGGTGGTCGTGCTTGTGGGTCTTCAGGTGCTCGGTCAGGTCGGAGATGCGGCGCGAGAGCAGCGCGACCTGAACCTCGGGGGAGCCGGTGTCGCCCTCCTTGGTGGCGAACTCGGACATGATCTGCTTCTTCGTAGCGGCGTCGAGCGACACGCGATACTCCTTGGTACGTCATTTCAGCCGCCGAGTGCCCCTGGTCGGTGTCTCAGGGGAGCTTCCGTGACTCGGGAGGCGAGGTCCGCTGGGCGCTGTCTCCAGACCCTTCGGGAAGGCTCCGGGGGCGCGTACACAAACGACCGTCACACAGCGTACCAGCGTCGGGGACGGGGGCCGGCGCCGGTGCCGGTGCCCGCCGCGAGATCGCCATTACCTCCCTGGCAATCCCGATGGCAACCGCCTGCCTGGTCCACGTCCGACTGACAGTGTTCGATTGCCGCCGCACGCACGGTGGGACGACACTGTCAGCCAAGCACTGGGCGGGTTTGTTCCGCGGTACCCGAAGGGATTCTCCACCGATGGCCGACGCCAAAGAGAAGGCTGAGCTGTACGCCCTCGACATCTCCGGTGTCGAGTGGCTCAGCGCGCCTGGCAGCACCTCCGAAGACCGGGTAGAGATCGCCTACCTGCCGAACGGGGCAGTGGCCATGCGGAACTCCGCCGACCCCGAGACGGTGCTGCGCTACACGGAGGCCGAGTGGCGCGCCTTTGTACTCGGCGCGCGGGACGGCGAGTTCGACCTGCGCTGAGGAGCATGAGCGAGGGGGCGGACGCCGGCCGGCGTCCGCCCCCTCCTTGTTGTGCGCTACCGGTTGTGCGCTACCGGTCGTTACGCGCTACCGGTCAGGAGCCGAAAGCCATCAGGAGCTTCTCGCTTTCCCCGCTGGTGTTGCCCGTGAGGCGGTTCGAGGCGATGTAGAAGGTGCCGTCCTCGTAGGTGCGGGTGGCGGAGTAGAAGCCGTCCTCCTCACCGCGTGTGGCCTGGGGCAGCTGCAGGAGCGTCTTCGGCTTGCCGCCGCCCGGGCCGATGCTGACGACCAGGCCGGCGTGGTCGTACGAGGGCTCCTCGTACGCGATGAGGTTCTTGCCGTCGACGCGCAGCGGGAGCAGCATCCGGCCGTCCACCGTGACCGCCCACTTCTTCTTGCCGCTGTTGAGGTCGAAGGCGTGGATCTCGGTCATCGAACCCGACCCGCTGTCCTGCTTCATCTCGGTGGGCAGGTAGAAGGTGTCCGCGGAGGCCGCGACGCCCTGGCAGCCGCCCATATTGGTGCCGAAGATGTCCAGCCCGCACTGCGGCTGGTAGGACTGCTTGCCCAGGTCGAGCACCGAGCGCTCCTTGCCGCTCTCGGAGATCGCGAGGATGCCGCCGGACTTGCGGTCCTCGTTACTGAGGGCGATGACGGCGGGGCTCGTCGAGAAGATCTTGCTGACCTTGTAGCCCTTACGGACGGTGTAGGCCCACTTGATCTTGCCGTTGGGGGTGACCTTCTGCAGCTTGGCGGTGCCGTCATTGCAGGAGTAGGCGCGCAGCAGAGCCTTGCCACCCGCGAAGCCGTCCACCGAGCAGGCGGGGCTCAGCTCTCCGGGGGAGACCTCCTTGCCGTCCCCGACCTTGACGATGGCCGAGCCGCCGAACCAGGAGAGGCCGACGAGGTCGCCACTTTGGGACATGCCCATGCTGTTGTAGTCGCTGCCGAAGGGGCCCGCCTCGGGGGCGTCATGGTCCCAGAGCTTGGTGCCCTTGTTCAGGTCGAGCAGGGCGAGTTGGCTGCAGGAGTCCTTCCGGTTGCCCCCGTAGGCGACCACGACCTTGCCGTCCGTCTGGGAATTGGGGGCGGCGCAGACGGCCTTGGGGAGCGAGAGCGTCCACTTCTTGCTGCCGTCGTCCTTGTACGCGATGACCTTGTCCTGGACAGTCTTGACGACGAAGCCCTTCATCACCCAGAAGCCGGGCACATCGACGCCGCTCTTGGTCACCTCGGGCGCGGGGGTCTGGTACAGGAGCTTCGCCTCGCCCCCCTGGCGCGCGTCGTTGGGGTCGTTGTCGCCGCCGTCGCGACCGCCGGCGTTGTTGTCATCGCCGGTGGGCTGAGTGGTCGGGTCCTGCTTGTTCTGCTTGGCCGGGGCCGTGGTCGACGTGGCCCTGGGCTTCTTGGCGTCGTCCCCGCCGCCCACCGCGGCGTACACCCCGCCGCCCGCGGCGAGCAGGACCGCCACGGCCGCGCCGATGATGAGGGCCTTCCGCTTCTTGTCCTGACCGCCGCCCCCGGGCGGAGGCGCACCGTACGGCTGGCCCGGCGGCGTGCCGTACGGGCCGCCGAATCCGGGCTGAGGATGCGCCTGCGCGTACGGATTCGAGGGGTCGGGCTGCGGAGGGCCCGGGACTCCGGGCACGCCGGGCGGCGCGGGCGGGCTCGGCGGGTGGACACCGGTGTCCCATATCTGGGGCGGTGCGTGACCCGCCGGGGGCGTCGGCGGAGCGGCCGGAGGTGTTGGCGGAGCGGCCGGGGGCGTCGGAGGTTGTGCCGGAGGGGTCGGAGGGGTCGGAGGGGCGGCGGGCGGTGCAGGCGGAGTCGGGGGCTGCTGCGGCGTGCCGAAGCCACCCTTGGAGGGCTCCTGTGGCGCGCCGAAGCCGCCGGACGGCGGCTGGTTGGGGGGGTGGGGCGGCTGCGACATCAGCGCTTACCTCTTATGCGGGTCCATCGACCGTCGGCCTCCCCCCGCCATCCGGCTGGCTGGGCCTGCCGGAAAGGAGCGATTCGGTCGTAGATCCCGCTGCGCAACGGCTTTCGAGCGGGGACTCTTTGTACCACCGGACGCATGAGTCTCCACCGTTGGTTGCACGGGTACGTACGGCCGTAAGGCACGGTGACGTATCGGTCGGCCGCTGGTGCCGGGACGGGCCTGCCCTTGCGGCGCTCATGGTGATTAGTCTTGGTGTGCGCGGTGGAGAACCTGTTCAGGGGTCCCCGGCGTCACAAAAGGGGAAAGCCGAACGGTCGGACGACAGTAGCGATCGGTATCAGATCGGCCTCGCCAAGAATTTCAAGGGTGTTCGACCACACCAGGAGGCATTGTGAGCAGCGATCGGGACGAGATCCGCACGGGCGGAAACCCCCCCGGCGATGATCGGTCCGACGCGGAGACCGAGCACACGGGCGAGTTCACCATCGACTACACCCCTCCCGCCTGGTACACGCAGAACGCTTCGTCGGCCTCGACGGCCTCTGCGCCGGATGCCGGTTCCGACGCGACCGGCCCGGGCGACGACGCGGGGGCGCCTCCCCCGCCTCCGCCGCCCACGGGCAACCCGGTCTCCGCGCCCGGGCTTCCGGAGCCGAGCAACTTCCCCCGCACATGGGCGCCGCCGCCCGTGACGCCTTCCGCCGAGCCCGCGCCGGACGAACCCACGGTGGACGAACCCACAGTGGACGAACCCACAGTGGACGAGGCGCATGTGCAAGCCGAGGCCGAGGAGGAGGCGCGGCCGAGGGAGCCGGGAGAGGAACATCCCGGCGGAATCACCGCCGTGCCCTCTTTGCCCAACTTCAGCCCCGACCCGGTGACTCCGCACGTGGCTGACGCCGCGACGGATGACGTCACGTCGAAGAGCGTGGAGCCGGAAGAGGAGCGGGAAGCGAACGACGCCGAGGAGCGTGCGGTCGGGATTCCTGCGGCCCCGGCCGACGACGACTACGCGTTGGCGCCCGCCCTATCCACGCGGGACACCGCCGACAACACCGACGGCGCGGGCGCCGGGGGTGACAGCGGCGATGTGATCAGCAACTCCACCATGCGGTTCTCCACCGCCGCACTGCGGCGCGAGATGGCCGAACGCAAGGGCGAAGGCGAGGGTGCCGAGGGCGTTCCCGGGCAGTCCGCTGCGGGTGCGTCCGGATCCGCTTCCGATTCCGTTCCTGGTTCTGGTTCTGGTTCTGCTTCTGGTCCCGCGGATACGGGCGACCGTACGAGCGGCGATGTGCGCAGCGAAGGGACCCTACGCTTCTCCACGGCCGCGCTGCGGCGCGAAATGGAGGAGCGGAAGAGTCAGAACGCCGAGCCGTCCGACGCCGAGCCCCAGGACGCGATTCCCGAGGACGCGGCGCAGCCGGGCGTGCCGTCGCCGGAGCCGCCGGCACCGCAGCCGCCGCTGTACGCCTCCCGTGAGAAGCCCGCCACCGCGTGGGCTCCGCCGCCGGTTCCGCAGTCCGGGTTGCCGCCGCTGCCGCCGGACTTCCAGCCTGCCGCGCAGGGCGCGGACGGTGGGGCGGGCGCTCCGCCCGCACCGCAGGGCGGCGGCGCCTCGGCTCCGGTTCCCGAGCAGCGCACGGACGGGCCCGGCGCTCCCGGCGCGGGTGGGCCCGTGCCGTCGCAGGGCGCCTCCTGGGCGCCTCCGGCGCCCGGTACGCAGGGCCGCCAGTCCGCTCCTGCCGCTCCGGGGCCGCAGGGCGGCGGCTACGGCTATCCGCGGCCTGGCGACGGTACGCCCGGGGCGGTCCCCGGGCGGCCTGGTCCGGCCCCGGTCCCGGGCCCGCATCAGGGGGGCGCCGGGGCTCCCGGCGCGCAGCCTCCGGCCGCGAACGCGCCCACCCCGCAGGGTGGTTACCCACAGGGCTCGCCGAACCCCCAGGGCCCGCCCAATCCGCAGGGCCCGCCTCCTCCGCAGGCTCCGCACTACGGCTACCCGCACCCCGGTGCGCCCGGGGCCAACCCGGCTCGGCCCGCACCCGGGCCCGCCGGTCCCGGCCAGAGTCCGCTGCCCGCGCAGGGCGGTTACGGATTCCCGCAACCGCCCGCCGACAGCGCCCCCGCCGCACAACCCCCGCACCCCGCACACCCCGGGCCCGCAGGCCCGCAGGGCGGTTACGGGTTCCCGCAACCGCCCGCCGACAGCGCCCCCGCCGCACAACCCCCACAGGCCGGGCCGGCAGGCCCGCAGGGCGGTTACGGATTCCCGCAGCCGCCCGCCGGGGCCGGGCCGCACGGTGTGCCGCCCGCCCAGCCGGGCCAGGGGCCTGGGGCGCAGGACGGTTACGGGTATCCGCAGGCCGATGCCAACGCGTCCGCGCCCGCCGATCCCCGGACCGGTGGCTGGCCGACCGTTACGCCGGACCAGCGGCAGCGGCCGGCTGGTGGCGCGGGGGCTCCGCTCGGGTACACCGCCGCGGTCGAGCTGTCCTCGGACCGACTCATCCGGGGCAAGCAGAAGCCGAAGAAGAACAACGTCGGCAACTCGCGCTTCAAGCTCGGCGGCAAGAAGGAGGAGGCGGAGCGGCAGCGCAAGCTGGAGCTGATCCGTACGCCCGTGCTCTCCTGCTACCGCATCGCGGTGATCAGTCTCAAGGGCGGTGTCGGCAAGACCACGACGACCACCGCTCTCGGTGCGACCCTGGCCACCGAGCGTCAGGACAAGGTCATCGCGATCGACGCCAACCCCGACGCGGGCACGCTCGGCCGGCGGGTGCGGCGTGAGACGGGGGCGACCATCCGCGACCTGGTCACGGCGATCCCGTATCTCAACAGCTATATGGACATCCGGCGGTTCACCTCACAGGCGCCGTCCGGTCTGGAGATCCTGGCCAACGACGTGGACCCGGCGGTCTCGACGACCTTCAACGACGACGACTACCGCCGCGTCATCGACGTCCTGGGCAAGCAGTACCCGATCGTCCTCACCGACTCGGGCACCGGTCTGCTCTACAGCGCGATGCGCGGTGTGCTGGACCTCGCCGACCAGCTGATCATCATCTCCACCCCGTCCGTGGACGGCGCGAGCAGTGCGAGCACCACGCTCGACTGGCTGTCCGCGCACGGCTACGCGGATCTGGTCTCGCGCAGTATTACGGTCATCTCCGGGGTCCGGGAGACGGGGAAGATGATCAAGGTCGATGACATCGTGTCGCACTTCGAGACCCGCTGCCGCGGGGTGGTCGTCGTGCCGTTCGACGAGCATCTGTCGGCGGGCGCCGAGGTGGACCTGGACATGATGCGGCCGAAGACCCGTGAGGCGTACTTCCACCTCTCGGCGCTGGTCGCGGAGGACTTCTCGCGCGCCCAGCAGGCACAGGGTCTGTGGACGGCGGGCGGCGGCACCCAGCCGCCGCAGATGGCCCCGCCGATGCCGGGCCATGGCCAGGGCCAGGGCCAGCCGCAGCAGCCCTACCCGGGGCCGTACGCGCCCCAGCAGGGTCAGCCGCAGCAGCACCCCGGATACCCGCAGTCTCAGCCCGGATATCCGCACCAGGGCGGCCAGCCGGGGCAGCCCGGTCCTCAGCCGGGCTGGCACCAGCCGCCGCAGCAGGCACAGGAGCAGGGGCAGCAGCAACCCCAGCCGGGGCACCCGGGGCAGCAGCCCCAGCCTGCGCAGCCCTGGCAGCACCCGCAGGCCGCCCAGCCGGGGCAGCCCTGGCAGCAGCAGCCCCCCGCCGGGCCCCAGCAGTAGCCAGATCAGCGCTTCGCCCCGTCGTACCGGTGATCGAATGATCCGGTCCGACGGGGCGAAACGCTGTTCAGAGGTATGTCAGCGGCTGTCGTGCTCCTCCACGAGCTCGCGCGCCCGCTTCACATCGACCGCCATGCGCTCCAGCAGCGCCTCGATCGAGTCGAACTTCTCCTGGCCCCGCAGATACGCCAGGAAGTCCACCTCGACATGCAGGCCGTACAGATCCAGTCCGACCCGGTCGATCGCGTACGCCTCCACGGTCCTCTCGGTCCCGTCGAACTGCGGGTTCGTACCGATCGAGATGGCCGCGGGCATCACCTCGCCCTGCGCCGTCAGCCAGCCGGCGTAAACGCCGTCGGCCGGGATCGCGGTGTGCGGCAGCGTCTCCAGATTGGCCGTCGGGAAGCCCAGCTCACGGCCGCGCTGGGCGCCGCGCACCACCACGCCCTCGACGCGGTGCGGCCGTCCGAGGACCTCCATCGCGCCCGCGACGTCGCCGTCCGCGACCAGCCTGCGCACCAGCGTGGACGAGAACGGCTCGCCGTCGCCCGCCTCACCGCGCTCGTACAGGTCGACGACCTCGACCTCGTAGTCGTAGGTGGCGCCGAGCTCGCGCAGGACGGCGACGTTCCCGGCGGCCTTGTGGCCGAAGCGGAAGTTGGGGCCCTCCACCACGACGCGCGCGTGGAGCCTGTCGACGAGCACCTTCGCCACGAAGTCGCCGGCGGTCAGCCGGGAGAACTCCGTCGTGAACGGCAGGATCAGCACCGCTTCCACGCCCAGCTCCGCCATCAGCTCCGCACGCCGCTGATGGGTGGCGAGCAGCGGCGGATGGCTGCCGGGCCGTACGACCTCGCTCGGGTGCGGGTCGAAGGTAACCACGACCGCCGGTACGCCCAGCTCACGCGCCCGTGCCACCGTACGGCCGATGATCAGCTGGTGTCCTCGGTGCACCCCGTCGTAGGAGCCGATGGTGACGACGCTGCGTCCCCAGTCCTCGGGGATGTCCTCCAAGCCACGCCAGCGCTGCACTTTGCCCGCTCCTCGCCCGAACCTTTGTCTGTCGACTTCGCAGGTCTAAGACTGCCATGCCGTCGGGGCGCACCGTGCATCGGTGGTCGCTCCGGGCGCCCGGCTCGCTGTCGCCACGGCCGTCCACTGCGGTCGTCAGGGGTATCTGAAGGCGCCTCGCGCCCCCTTTCACTCCCACGATGCTCTCAGAGCGCCCGCACGGTGGGGTGAATTCGGGCCCCGCAGCGGAAAGACACCGTAAGGGGGTTGATTGGGGGGTCGCAACGCACCGCAGGACGGCGCAGGCCGCCCCGCGGTGCGGGACGGCCTACTGGGTCGGGGGCGGCCCGACGTGGCCGCGAGACGGCCTCACAGCCGCTCACACGGCGGCCTCATACGAAGACGGCCAGGCTTTTCGCCTTGCCCTTCGACTCCTCCACCAGGGCCAGAAAGCGCCCCTCCGGGCCGAAGACCGCGACCGGCCCCCGCGCGCTGGGCGCTCCCTCCTCCGACGCCATGCCGATGCGTACGCCGTTGCCCAGCAGCCGGGCCTGGTGCGCGTCCACGTCCCAGCGCGGGAAGGCGTCGGCCGCGGCCTCGGCGATGGGCAGGATCTGGAGGGATTCCTCGAGCTGTGCCAGCGTCCGCGCCGTCTCCAGGCCGTACGGTCCGACGCGGGTCCGGCGCAGCGCCGTCAGATGGCCGCCGACGCCGAGCGCGGCGCCCAGATCGCGTGCCAGTGCCCGGATGTACGTACCGGAGGAGCACACCACCGTGACGTCCAGGTCGAGGACGGTGGTGCCGTCCTCCGCCTTAGCCTCGCGGTCCCCGTGGAGGACGAAGGACGAGACGGTCACCGGCCGCGCCGGGATCTCGAACTCCTCGCCCTCCCGCGCCCGGGTGTAGGACCGCTTGCCGTCGATCTTGATGGCGCTGACCTTCGACGGGACCTGCTGGATGTCTCCGGTCAGCTCGCCGATCCCGGCGTGGACGGCGCCGAGCTCGATGCCGGCGGCGCCGTCCGAAGAGGTGATCTCCCCCTCCGCGTCATCGGTGACGGTGGTCTGGCCGAGCCGGATGGTGGCCTCGTACTCCTTCTCGGTCAGCGCCAGATGCCCGAGCAGCCGGGTCGCCTTCTCGACGCCGATAACGAGCACGCCCGTGGCCATCGGATCCAGCGTCCCCGCGTGGCCGACCCGCCGGGTCCCGGCGAAGCGGCGCATCTTGGCGACGACGTCGTGCGAGGTGAAACCGGCCGGCTTGTCGACGATCACCAGGCCGTCCGGCGCACCGGATCCTGCCCTGCTCTTGCGCGTCATACGTCCGAGGAGCCCTTGCCGTCCGTCCGCGGCCCCTCGGCCGCGTCGTCCTCGTCGTCCTCCGCCTCGTCCTCGCCCGGCTTGCGGTACGGATCGGCCTCCCCGGCGTACGCGGCGCCCGAGGACGCCTCCCGGACCTGTTCGTCCGCCGCCTTGGCCTTGGCGAGCAGATCGTCGATGGTGCGGGCGTTGTCCGGCAGCGCGTCGGGGACGAACGTCAGGGTCGGGGTGAAGCGCACCCCGGTCTGCCGTCCGACCTCCGACCGCAGCACGCCCTTCGCGCTCTCCAGGGCCGCGGCCGAGGCCGCCCGCTCCTCGTCGTCGCCGAAGACCGTGTAGAAGACGGTCGCCTCCCGCAGATCACCGGTGATCCGGGTGTCGGTGATGGTCACATAGCCGAGCCGCGGGTCCTTGATCCGTCGCTGCAGGGTCTCCGCGACCACGACCCGGATGCGGTCCGCCAGCTTGCGTGCCCGCGCGGTGTCGGTCATGCGTCTTCTTCTCTCTTCTTCGCTTCAGTCATCGATGGTCAGGGACGGTCATCGACCGTCGGCCCCGGCCTTCATTCATCATCGCCGCCGTGGAACCGCCGTCGCGCCGACAGCAGCTCCACCTCCGGCCGCGCCGCGACCAGCCGCTCGCAGCGGTCGAGCACCTCCGTGAGATGGCCCGCGTCCCCGGAGACCATCGCGAGGCCGATCTCGGCCCTGCGATAGAGGTCCTGGTCGCCGACCTCCGCCACGCTCACCGCGAATTTGCGGTGCAGCTCGGCGACGATCGGCCGGACGACGGAGCGCTTCTCCTTCAACGACCGTACGTCGCCGAGGAGCAGGTCAAAGGACAACGTCCCTACATACATGCGGTCCGGGTCAAGCCACCCGTGGGGCCTTAGGTATCCAGGCTTCTCGAACCGTACACGCAATGGCCGGGGCCGATCGACGGAAATTTCTCCGCCGACCGGCCCCGGATGAGAGGCAGCGCGTCAGCCGCGCGGCTTCTCGCGCATCTCGTAGGTCGCGATGACGTCGTCGACCTTGAGGTCGTTGTAGCTGCCGAGGTTGATACCGCCCTCGAAGCCTTCGCGAATCTCGGTGACGTCGTCCTTGAACCGGCGCAGACCCTCGATGTTGAGGTTCTCCGCGATGACCTTGCCGTCGCGGACGAGGCGCGCCTTGGTGTTCCGCTTGACCTCGCCGGAGCGGATGAGCACACCCGCGATGTTGCCCAGCTTGGACGAGCGGAAGACCTCGCGGATCTCCGCCGTACCGAGCTCGACCTCTTCGTACTCCGGCTTGAGCATGCCCTTGAGGGCCGCCTCGATCTCCTCGATCACCTGGTAGATGACCGAGTAGTAGCGGACGTCCACGCCCTCGCGCTCGGCCATCTGCGTGGCACGCCCATCGGCGCGCACGTTGAAGCCGATGACGATGGCGTCGGAGCCGGTCGCCAGGTCGATGTCGGTCTCGGTGACCGCACCCACACCGCGGTGCAGCACGCGCAGGTCGACCTCTTCGCCGACGTCGAGCTGGAGCAGGGAGGACTCGAGGGCCTCCACCGAACCGGACGCGTCGCCCTTGATGATGAGGTTGAGCTGCTGTACCTGACCGGCCTTGAGCACCTTGTCCAGGTCCTCCAGGGAGACCCGGCGGGTGCGCTTGGCGAAGGCGGCGTTGCGCTCACGCGCAGCGCGCTTCTCGGCGATCTGGCGGGCGGTGCGGTCCTCGTCGACGACGAGGAAGTTGTCGCCCGCGCCGGGCACGTTGGTCAGACCGAGCACCAGGACCGGGGTCGCCGGGCCCGCCTCGTCCAGGGCGTTGCCGTTGTCGTCGAGCATCGCCCGGACGCGACCGTACGCATCGCCGGCGACCATCGTGTCGCCGACCCGCAGGGTGCCGCGCTGGACCAGCACGGTGGCCACGGCGCCGCGGCCGCGGTCGAGGTGCGCCTCGATCGCGATGCCCTGCGCGTCCTGCTCCGCGTTGGCGCGCAGGTCGAGCGAGGCGTCCGCGGTGAGGACCACGGCCTCCAGCAGGCTGTCGATGTTCAGACCCTGCTTGGCGGAGATGTCGACGAACATGGTGTCGCCGCCGTACTCCTCGGCCACCAGGCCGAACTCGGTCAGCTGACCGCGCACCTTGGTCGGGTCCGCGCCCTCGACGTCGATCTTGTTGACCGCGACCACGATCGGCACATCGGCCGCCTTGGCGTGGTTCAGCGCCTCGATCGTCTGGGGCATCACACCGTCGTTGGCCGCCACCACGAGGATCGCGATGTCGGTCGACTTGGCACCACGGGCACGCATGGCGGTGAACGCCTCGTGACCCGGGGTGTCAATGAAGGTGATCTTGCGCTCTTCACCATTGACCTCGGTGCCCACCTGGTACGCACCGATGTGCTGGGTGATGCCACCGGCCTCGCCCGCGACGACGTTGGTCTTGCGGATCGCGTCCAGCAGGCGGGTCTTACCGTGGTCGACGTGACCCATGACGGTCACGACCGGCGGACGGGAGACGAGCATTTCCTCGCCGCCCTCGTTCTCGCCGAACTCGATGTCGAAGGACTCGAGAAGCTCGCGGTCCTCCTCCTCCGGGCTGACGATCTCGACGACGTAGTTCATCTCGTCGGCGAGCAGCTGCAGCGTCTCGTCGGAGACCGACTGGGTCGCGGTGACCATCTCGCCGAGGTTGAGCATCACGGCGACCAGCGACGCCGGGTTGGCGTTGATCTTCTCCGCGAAGTCGGTGAGCGAGGCACCCCGCGACAGCCGGACCGTCTGGCCGTTGCCGCGCGGCAGCATCACACCGCCGACGGACGGGGCCTGCATGGCCTCGTACTCCTGGCGCCTCTGCCGCTTCGACTTACGGCCACGACGCGCCGGACCGCCGGGACGGCCGAACGCACCCTGCGTGCCACCACGGCCACCGGGACCACCCGGACGACCGCCGAAGCCGGGACGGCCACCGCCGCCGCCGAAGCCGCCACCGCCGCCGGGACCACCCGGACGACCGGCGAAGCCGCCGCCACCGGGACGACCGGCGCCGGGACCACCGGGACGACCGGCGAAGCCGCCGCCGCCCGGACGACCGCCGCCGCCACCGCCGGGACGACCGGCACCGCCAGGACCGCGACCGCCGCCACCACCACCGGGGCCCGGACGCGGGCCGGCAGCGGGACGCTGCGGCATCATGCCCGGGTTCGGGCGCGGACCGCCGGCACCGCCGCCCGGACGCGGGCCGCCGCCCTGGGCGCCCTGCGGACGGGGCATCTGGCCCGGAGTGGGACGACCGGCACCGCCGGGACCGCCCTGGCCACGGCCGCCACCGGGACCGCCCTGGCCGCCCTGCGGACGCGGGGGGCCACCCTGGCCGCCGGGACGCGGGGCGCCGCCGGGCCGGGGCGCCTGCGGGCGCGCCATGCCGGTGGAGCCACCGGAGGTGAAGGGGTTGTTGCCCGGACGGGGACCGGCCGGACGGGCACCGCCCGGACGCGGGCCGCGCTCCTGACCCGGGCGCGGGGCGCGCTCCTGGCCCGGACGCGGGGCGCCGGAACGGCCGCCCTGGCCCTGGTCACGGCCCTGGCCGCCCTGGCCGGGACCACCCGGACGGCCGCTGGGACGCGGACCGGGCGTAGCACCAGGCTTGGCGGAAGCGCCCGGCTTGGCCGCGGCGGGCTTGGGGCCCGGCGTGGCCGGCGGGGCGGTGAACTCGGGCTGCGCCGGAGTCACGGGCGCGGCCGGACCCGGCGTGGGGCCGGGGGCCGGACGGGCACCGGGCGTCGGGCGCGGGCCCGGAGTGGGCGCCGCGGACGGCGTGCTGCTCGGGCCCTCGGCGGCGGCCGGCTTGGGGCCGGGCGTCGCGGGCTTGGGGGCAGCGGGACGGGCCGCCGACGCCGGACCCGGCGTCGGGGGCTTGGCAGGCGTCGCCTTACGCGGCGCCGAAGGCTTACCGGCGGCGCGGCCGGAGCCGTTGCCACCCTGGAAAGCGTCAGTCAACTTGCGCACAACCGGCGCCTCGATGGTCGAGGACGCCGACCGTACGAATTCACCGAGTTCTTGGAGTTTGGCCATGACGACCTTGCTCTCAACTCCGAACTCCTTGGCGAGTTCGTATACCCGGACCTTAGCCACTTCGCTCCTTTTAGGTCCGGGTTACGCCGGACCGTCGCTACTTCATGGGCGTACTCATCGCGTACTCATCGAGTGCTCATCGCAATCTCGACCTACTTCCGACTCGCGAGGTACCTGACCGCACGGTGTCCCGTGCCGTTCTTCCAACTACTTACGGTGTTGCCTGCTCACCCTGCTCGACAAACCGGCGCAGCGCCGTGGTGTCGAGCGCCCCCGGCCCCCTGAGGGCCCGGGAAAAGGCCCGGCGGCGGACCGCGAGGTCGAGGCAGACCCGTGTGAGGTGCAGATAAGCACCCCGACCGGGCAGCGTACCGCGCCGATCGGGGATACAAACACCCTCGACCGCCACGATGCGCAGCAGATCGTCCTTGGCCGCCCGATCCCGGCATCCCACACAGGTTCTCTCAGGGCAGGCACGAGCACGCGTGCGGCCAGACACTGCTTAAGTCTACCTCCCTGCGCCAACCTCACCCCTTGGGGGGAGTGATCGAACAGTCACACGTTTTCGGCTGGATTCCGGGTGATCACGGCGGGAATCAGCCTTGATCACCCGGCTGTTCGGTGTCCGGCCGGATGTCGATCCGCCAGCCGGTCAGCCGCGCCGCGAGGCGGGCGTTCTGCCCCTCCTTGCCGATGGCGAGGGACAGCTGGTAGTCCGGCACGGTGACGCGCGCCGAGCGCGCCGCCAGATCCACCACCTCGACCTTGCTCACCCGGGCGGGGGACAGCGCGTTCCCCACCAGCTCAGCGGGGTCGTCCGACCAGTCGACGATGTCGATCTTCTCGCCGTGCAGCTCGGCCATCACGCTGCGTACCCGGCCGCCCATCGGGCCGATGCAGGCGCCCTTGGCGTTCAGACCCGAACGGGTGGACCGGACGGCGATCTTGGTGCGGTGACCTGCCTCACGGGCGATCGCCGCGATCTCCACCGAGCCGTCCGCGATCTCCGGGACCTCGAGCGCGAAGAGCTTCCTCACCAGATTGGGATGCGTACGCGAAAGGGTCACCGAGGGCCCGCGCACGCCCTTGACCACTCGTACGACGTAGGTACGCAGCCGGGTGCCGTGGGCGTAGTCCTCCCCCGGGACCTGCTCCTGCACCGGCAGGATCGCCTCGAGCCGGCCGATGTCCACCAGCACGTTCTTCGGGTCCTTGCCCTGCTGGACGACGCCCGCGACGACATCGCCCTCGCGCCCCGCGTACTCGCCGAAGGTGATCTCCTCCTCGGCGTCCCGCAGCCGCTGCAGGATGACCTGCTTGGCGGTCATCGCGGCGATCCGGCCGAAGCCGGAGGGAGTGTCGTCGAACTCCCGGGGCTCCTCGCCCTCCGCCAGGTCCACGGCCTCCTCGCGCGCCCACACGGTCACATGACCGGTGTTGCGGTCCAGCTCCACGCGGGCCCGGCGGCGGCTTCCCTCGGTGCGGTGGTAAGCGATGAGGAGGGCCGACTCGATCGCCTCGACCAGCAGGTCGAACGAGATTTCCTTCTCCCGCACCAAACCCCGCAGGGCACTCATGTCGATGTCCACGGCTACGCCTCCTCCTGGCTCTCGTCGCCCTCGCCCTTGTCCGCGGGCTTGCGGTTGAACTCGATCTCCACCCGGGCCTTGGAGATCTCCTGGAAGGCCAGCCGCCTGGCGGTGGGCTTGCGCCCCTTCACGCCGGGCACCTCCACATCGAGCCCCCCGTCGTCCACGGCGGTGATCCGGGCGACCAGCTCCTCGCCCTCCGCGAGCCGCGCACGCATAAGGCGGCCGACGGCCCGGCGGTAGTGGCGCGGGTCGGTCAGGGGGCGCTCGGCGCCGGGAGAAGTGACCTCAAGAACGTACGGGGTCCGGCCCATCGCGTCCGTGTCGTCAAGCGTCTGGGAGATCGCCCGGCTCAGCTCGGCACACGCGTCCAGCTGCACACCGTCGTCGGAATCCACGATGACCCGGAGCACACGCCGCCGGCCGGCGGGTGTCACCTCGACCTCCTCCAGATCCAGCTCTCGGGCGCTGACGAGCGGTTCCAGCAGCCCGCGCAGCCTCTCGCTCTGGGTGGTGCTCATCCGGGTGACTCCTCGGCCGCGTGTGCTGTTGTGGGAAGGTCGCGTGTCAGCTCAAAGCCTATCTGTTCCGGCGGCGGGCTGACGATTCGGTGGCCGCTGCCGGGCAGATGGGCTTGGCGCGGGTACGCTCCCCTGCTGTGATCACTAACGGCGGCCGGGAGCTGCCGCAGCCCGGAAAGAGGAACGTGTCGATCACGAATCCCCCACCTCGCCCCGCGTCCGCATCCGTCACATCCGTCGCATCCGTTGCATTCGCCTCGTCCGACGCATCCGCCACGCCCGCCGCCGCGGCACCACGGCGGCGAAGTCTGCTGCTGGGCGGCGGGGCGCTGGGGGCCGTCGTGCTGCTGGGCGGCTGCTCCGACGGCTCCGAGCCCCGGCGCGGCACGGACGGTGACGCGTCCGCCGCCGCGAAGCTGCGCGCGCGGGGCGTACGGGACTCCGTCGCGCTCCTCGCGCGCTACGACGCGACCGCCGACGCGCATCCCGCCCTCGCCAAGCGGCTGGCACCGCTGCGGGAGGAGACGGCCCGGCACGCCGCCGTGTTCCGCGGCGAGGACCTGGCCGGGGCCTCGTCCGCGGCGCGGTCGCCCGCGCCCTCCGGTTCCGCTTCGGCTTCGGCTTCCGCGGACGAGGGCGGTACCGGGGTGCGGGCGCCCGAGGTGCCCAAGAACAAGAAGAAGGCGCTCGCCGCCCTCGCCCAGGCCGAGCGCCACACCGCCGACACCCGCACCGCCGCGCTCGTCACCGCGCCGCCCGAGCTCGCCCGGCTGCTGGCCTCCGTGGCGGCCTGCGGCGCCGCCCACGTGTACCTCCTCACGCTGCGTGACGCGGGCTCATGACCACCGGGAAGGGGTACTGATATGGCCAACCGCGCCGTGGCGCTCAGGGCCGCCCAGGCGGCGCTCGCCGCCGAACACGCCGCCGTCTACGGATACGGCGTCGTCGGCGGGCGGATCGGCGACGACCGGCTCGCGGAGGCCCGCGAGGGGTACGCCGCACACCGCGCTCGCCGGGACGAACTCGTCCGCACCGTGCGCGGCCTCGGCGGTACGCCCCAGAGCGCGGCCCCGGCCTACGCGCTGCCCTTCGCGGTGCCGGACGCGCCCGCCGCGGTACGGCTCGCCGCCGAGCTGGAGAACCGGGTCGCCGCCGTCTACTCCGATCTCGTACGGGCCTCGGACGGGTCCCTGCGCCGGCAGGCGGCGGGCGCGCTCCGCGAGGCGGCGGTCCGGGCGGTGCGCTGGCGAGGCGGCGGCGTAGCCTTCCCTGGGCTCACCGAGCACGCCGCACCCGCCGCGCCGTCCGCGTCGGCGAGCGGCGGGTCGGACGCACTCTGAGTGCGCGTGCGAAGCCGCTGACGTTTATGAAGCTGACGAAGTTGATGATCTTGATGAAGGGGGCGGCTCGGGAATGGCATCGGCACCGCGGCCCGGCAGCGGGGACACGGCCCCCGTCCAACCGCCGAAGCGGCTGCTGGACGCGCTGAGCGACGATCCGGCCGGACCCGTCCGCGACTGGCTGGACGCCCTGCCCGAGACGGTTGCACGGCAGCTGGACGACTGGGAGCTCACCCTGGAGCGGGTGCCGACCCCGGGCGGTCTGAGCAGCCTCGTCGTCCTCGTACAGCAGGCCGACGGCACCCCGGCGGCGCTGAAGTTCCCCGTCCCGGTGCCCGACGCGGACCATGAGCGGGCCGCCCTCGCACACTGGAACGGCTGGGGCGCGGCCCGGCTGCTGCGCGCCGACCCGCACACCGGTGCGCTGCTGCTCGAACGGCTCCAGAGCGCGGTGTCGCTGCGCTCCCTGCCCGAGGCGAAAGCGCTGCTGGAAGCCGCGGGCACGGTGCGGCGGCTGTGGGTCCCGCCGCCCGAGGGGCACCCCTTCGCCACGGTCGCGGAGCGCACGGACGAGGAGCGCGAAGTCCTGCGGATACTCGCCGCGGGGGCGTGGGCGGCGGACGCGCGCCCGCTGGTGGACGAGGCGCTGGAACTGCGGGAGGCGCTGCCCGCCGAGGCGCCCGAACAGGTGCTGCTGCACGGCGACTTCCGGCAGGGAAAGGTGCTCGCGGGCGAGCGCGCGCCGTGGCTCGCGGTGGGCCCCGTGCCGGTGGTGGGTGAGCGCGCATACGACTTGGCGCGGCTGGTGCTCGACCGCTTCGAGGACCTGGCCGCCGGGTCCGGACCGGCCGCGGCCGCCCGGCGCCGGGTCACCAAACTGGCCGATTCCCTGGACGTCGACCGCGACCGGCTGCGGGGCTGGGCGCTCTGGCGCGCGGTCGAGGCGGGCCTGCGCCGTGCGGCTGCCGCGGACCGGCGCCGGGCCGAGCTGCTCCTGGAGTTCGCGGGCTGGCTGTAGCCGGGGGGCGCCGTTCCCGAACCCGGGGCGCCGCCCCGGCCCCCGCTCCTCAAACGCCGCCCCGCCCCGGACTCCCGGCACGCCCTTCGGGCGCGTCCTCGAACGCCGGACGGGCTGGATTTCCCTCCCGCCCGGGGCAAGGTGCCGCGGCATGGAGCGGTGCGTGGGATCAAGAACGCATCGCGGACAGGGCTCGCCCGCGTGCCGCGCCAGGCACGCGGCGATGTGGGCGCCCTGGACCACCGCATCCACCGCCTGCGCGCGCTGTACCGCCGAAGCCCCTGGGCCACCCCACCGGTTCCCGGCCGCGCCTCGGCAGGGGCCCGGCGCCCGCCTGCCCGCGCGCGGCGCAGGGCGGGCAGGCGCCGGTCTCCCCGCCGTCAGGCGGTGAGGCGGGAGATCGCCTCGTCGATCGCGAGGTCCTCGCGGGCGCCCGTGCGGCGGTCCTTCAGTTCCACGAGGCCGTCCTTGGCGCCGCGGCCGACGACCAGGATGGTCGGGACGCCGATGAGCTCGGCGTCGGTGAACTTCACACCCGGGGAGACGCCCGCGCGGTCGTCGACCATGACCCGGACGCCCGCCGTGCCCAGCTTCTCGGCGATGTGGAGGGCCAGCTCGGTCTGGAGGGCCTTGCCGGCCGCGACGATGTGGACGTCCGCCGGGGCGACCTCGCGGGGCCAGCAGAGGCCGGACTCGTCGTGGGTCTGCTCGGCAAGGGCGGCGACGGCGCGGGAGACGCCGATGCCGTAGGAGCCCATGGTCACCCGCACCGGCTTGCCGTTCTGGCCGAGGACGTCGAGCTGGAAGGCGTCGGCGTACTTGCGGCCGAGCTGGAAGATGTGGCCGATCTCGATGGCCCGGTCGAGCTCGATGCCGGCGCCGCACTGGGGGCAGGGGTCGCCCGGCCGGACCACCACGACGTCCAGGTACTCGTCGACCTCGAAGTCGCGGCCGCAGACGACGTTGCGGGCGTGGGTGTCGGGCTTGTTGGCGCCGGTCACCCAGGCGGTCCCGGGGGCGACGCGCGGGTCGGCGATGTAGCGGAAGGACTTGCCCGCCAGGCCCTGCGGGCCGACGTAGCCGCGTACCAGGTCGGGGCGGCCCTCGAAGTCCTCGGCGGTGACGAGCTCGACGACGGCGGGGGAAAGGTGCTCGCCCAGCTTGCCGAGGTCGACCTCGCGGTCGCCGGGGACGCCCACCGCGGTGATCTCGCCGTCGACCTTGACCAGGAGGTTCTTCAGGGTGGCCGAGGCCGGGACGCCCAGGTGCTCGGCGAGGGTCTCGATGGTGGGGGTGTCGGGGGTGTCCAGCTCCTCGACGGGGCCGTGCTCGGCGCCCTCGACGGGCGGGACGGTGACCGTGACCGCTTCGGTGTTCGCCGCGTAGTCGCAGTTCGGGCAGGAGACGAAGGTGTCCTCGCCGGCCCCCGCCGGGGCCAGGAACTCCTCGGAGGCCGAGCCGCCCATCGCGCCGGAGACCGCGGAGACGATGCGGTAGTCGAGGCCGAGCCGCTCGAAGATCCGCTGGTAGGCCTGGCGGTGCAGCCGGTAGGACTCGGCCAGGCCCTCGTCGGTGGTGTCGAAGGAGTACGAGTCCTTCATCTGGAACTCACGGCCGCGCAGCACGCCCGAGCGCGGACGGGCCTCGTCCCGGTACTTGGTCTGGATCTGGTAGAGCATGACCGGCAGGTCCTTGTAGGACGTGCACTGGTCCTTGACCGTCTGGGTGAAGATCTCCTCGTGGGTCGGGCCGAGGAGGTAGTCGGCGCCCTTGCGGTCCTTGATCCGGAAGAGCAGGTCGCCGTACTCGTCCCAGCGGCCGGACGTCTCGTAGGGCTCGCGGGGCAGCAGCGCGGGCAGGAGGACTTCCTGGGCGCCGATGGCGTCCATCTCCTCGCGGACGATCCGCGAGACGTTCTCCAGGACCTTCTTGCCGACCGGCAGCCAGGTCCAGATGCCCGCGGCGGCGCGGCGGACGTATCCGGCCCGGACGAGCAGCTTGTGGCTGGCGGTCTCGGCGTCCGCCGGGTCTTCGCGCAGCGTCTTCAGCATCATCGTGGACATGCGCTGGACGTTGACGGCGTGGGCCATGGGGTCTCTCCTGCGTGCGATGGGATGTTCAGGAGGTTAGCCCCAGGGGTCGGGATCCCGGAAATGCGTGATCCGGCTCACCTGCCCGCACCCCGCCCGACGCAGGCCTCAGCGGCGCAGCGGAAGCGGGGCTCCCATGACGGCGTACGGGCTCGGGGCGCTCGGGAAGAGCACCGGGCGGGCGAGGTCGCGATAGCCCAGCGACCGGTAGAGACAGCGGGCCGGGCTGTCGGTGTCGATGGCGGAGAGGATGGAGCGCGGCTGGTCGGCGCCGTCGGTGATGGCGGTGATCAGCCGTCGGCCGACGCCGCGGTTCTGGTACTCGGGGTGGACGTGCAGCTCGGTGATGACGAAGGAGTCGTCCAGCCAGTCCTCGCACCCGGCCGCGCGCAGATACGGCCGGACGACCGTGGACCACCAGTGCGTACGGTCGTTGGGCATGCCGTAGACGAAGCCGACGAGCCGCCCGGCCGGGGTGGTCGCGCCGAGCGCGCGGGCGCCGGGGCTGGTGAGATGGCGCAGCACGATATGGCGCCGTACGCCGATCTCCTCATCCGTCAGCCCGAAGGCGACAGCCTGAACGGCGAGGGCGTCCTCCACGCGCGCGGCGAGGTCGAGCGGTCCGACGACGACGCCTTCGGGTTCCGGGGGCGTCCCCCCGGGCAGATGCAGCATGGCCGGCACCCTATGGCACCCCCTCGCGATCAGAACAGCACACTCATGAAGGCGCCGACCTCCTGGAAGCCGACGCGGCGGTAGGCGGCCCGGGCGGCGGTGTTGAAGTCGTTGACGTAGAGGCTGACCACGGGGGCGACCTCGTGCAGGGCGTAGTTCAGGACGGCCGCCATGCCGGTCTCGGACAGGCCCCGGCCGCGGTATTCGGGGGCGACCCAGACGCCCTGGATCTGACAGGCGTGCGGGGTGGCCGCGCCGATCTCGGCCTTGAAGACCACCCGGCCGTTCTCGACGCGGGCGAAGGAGCGCCCGGCGGCGACGAGCTCGGCGACGCGCGCCTGGTAGAGCAGTCCGCCGTCGCCCGCGAGCGGGGAGACGCCGACCTCCTCGGTGAACATCGCCACACAGGCCGGCATGATCACGTCCAACTCGTCCTTGCGGACGCGGCGCACCAGCGGGTCGGGCGGGACGTCGGCGGGCATCGTGGTGGTGACCATCAGCGGCTGATGGGCGCGGACCTCGCGGGCCGGGCCCCAGCTTGGCTCCAGCAGGGACCACAGCTCGGCGGTGGTGTCGGCGGGGCCGACGATCGAGGAGCAGCGGCGACCGGAGCGGCGGGCGCGCTCGGCGAAGCCGCGTACGGCCTCGGGGGTGGCGCAGATGGGCACCAGATTGGCGCCGGCGTAGCAGAGCGATTCGAGCCGTCCGCCGAAGTACCAGCCCCACATCTCGCCACCCAGCCGCCACGGGTCCAGGCCGGCGACCTGGACGCGGGCGGCGACGAAGGCATTGGAGACGGGGTCGCGGTTGAGGACCGCGAGGGCCGAGTCGAGCTCGTCGGGCTCGAGAACCCTGGTGGTGGACGTCGTCAGCACGTGTCGGTTTGCCTCACCGGTTGCTGGCCTGCAGGCCGGAGGAGTCGATTCTCCGCACTCTACCCCGCCCCCTTTTTCAGGGCTCGGTTCGCCTCCGGGGCGCTAAAGCCTCCCCCTGCCTCCGGCGGGGGGGACCCCTGTCGACGTCGACCGTGCTCGGCCCCTCGTTCCTCGGGGCCTCCGCGCGCTCTCCCTTTCGACAGCGGCGCGCCCCTTCGGCTCGGGCCCAGCCATCGCTGGGACGAGCAGCCGGAACGGATGCGGCTCGGCGGTCAGCCAGTGACAGAGATCTGGGGCTCGCCGGAGGCAATGCCGTCCTTCTCCATCTGCTCGGCGATCTTCATGGCCTCGTCGATCAGGGTCTCCACGATCTTCGACTCCGGCACGGTCTTGATGACCTCGCCCTTGACGAAGATCTGCCCCTTGCC
>NZ_JBEXFG010000065.1:0-30284 GCF_040606675.1 Streptomyces sp. NPDC005393
GTGAATCCGGCGAAGGCTGGCTCTTCCCGATGTCGCGGTAGCGCCAGGTTTCGTAGAGGCTGTGTACTTTCCCGTCACCGGCGTCGCCGGGACGACGCGGCGGGCCGGCCGCTGCGGGCGGCGCCGCCGCCTCGCTGCGGGCCGCCCTGCGCGGCCGCACGCTGCCCAGCCCCCGCCTCACCGGGCTCGGGGCGGGGCTGCTGACCACGCTGGCCATGCTGGCCTTCGGGTGCCTGGACGGGCTGCTGTTCTCCGGCTCCGCGACCGTCTACAGCGTCTTCTTCCTGCTGGCGTGCGCGGTCTGCGGGCTGTGGGTGCGCCCTGCCGATCTGCTCGCGGGGCCGGTGACGATGCCGCTCGCCTACACGGTCGGGCTGCTGCCGATCAACGACGGCGCGCAGGGGGTCAGCGGGCAGGCTCTGGGCGTCTTCACCGCGCTGTCGCTGCACGCCGGCTGGCTCTACTCCGGAACGCTGCTGACGGTGCTGATCGTGGTCGTACGCCGGGCCACCCTGATCACCCAGCGCCGTCGGCAGACTCGGCCGCGGCCATCGCGGCACCCACGATCCCCGCATTGTTCTGCAGCTGCGCAGGCACGATCTCGGCTCTGACGTCCTCGATCAGCGGCAGGAACTTGTGGGCCTTACGGCTCACCCCGCCGCCGATCACGAACATCTCGGGCGAGAAGAGCATCTCCAGGTGCTGGAGGTAGGTCTGCACCCGGTCCGCCCACTGCGACCAGCTCAGGCCGTGGTCCTCCTTGACCTTGCTCGAGGCGCGCTTCTCCGCCTCGTGGCCGTGGATCTCCAGATGGCCCAGCTCGGTGTTGGGCACCAGCACTCCGCGGGTGAAGACCGCGCTGCCGATGCCGGTGCCGAAGGTGAGCATGATCACCGTGCCCTTGTGGCCGCGGCCGGCGCCGAAGGTCATCTCCGCGACCCCGGCGGCGTCCGCGTCGTTCAGCACCGTGACCGGGCACCCCAGCCGCTCGCCGAGCAGGGCGACCAGATCGACGCCGATCCAGCTCTTGTCGACGTTGGCGGCGGTACGGATCGTCCCGTCCGTCACCACGCCCGGGAAGGTCACCCCGACCGGCCCGCCGGACCATGCGAAGTGCCGGGTGACCTCCACCACCCCGTCCACGACCGCGTCGGGCGTGGACGGGTGCGGGGTGAGCACCTTATGGCGCTCCTCGGCGAGCTCGCCGCGGTCCAGGTCCACCGGCGCGCCCTTGATCCCGGAGCCGCCGATGTCGACGCCGAACACCCTCGCGGTGGGGCCGCCTCCGCTGGTCACCGCTCGGACCCGCCTGCCGTGCCGCCGGCCGCCTGGGACGCCTCGGCCCGCAGATCCCGGCGCAGTTCCTTGGGCAGCGAGAAGGTCAGGCTCTCCTGCATGGGCTGGATGACCTCCACATCGCCGAAGCCGCGCTCCGCCAGCCACTCCAGGACGCCCTCGACGAGCACGTCCGGCACGGAGGCGCCCGAGGTCACGCCGACGGTCGTCACGCCCTCCAGCCACGCCTCGTCGATCTCGCTCGCGTAGTCGACCAGATGGCCGGCCTTGGCGCCCGCGCCGAGCGCGACCTCGACCAGCCGCACCGAGTTGGAGGAGTTCTTGGAGCCGACGACGATGACCAGGTCGGAGTCGGCGGCAACCTGCTTGATCGCGATCTGGCGGTTCTGGGTGGCGTAGCAGATGTCGTCGCTGGGCGGGCTGATGAGCTGCGGGAAGCGCTCCTTGAGCGCGTCCACGGTCTCCATGGTCTCGTCGACCGAGAGGGTGGTCTGGGACAGCCAGACGACCTTGGACTCGTCGCGGACCTCGACGTTCTTCACATCGTCCGGACCGTCGACCAGGGTGATGCGGTCCGGCGCCTCGCCGCTGGTGCCGATGACCTCCTCATGGCCCTCGTGACCGATCAGGAGGATGTCGTAGTCGTCGTTGGCGAACCGGACGGCTTCCTTGTGGACCTTGGTGACCAGCGGGCAGGTCGCGTCGATGGTGGCCAGTTTGCGCTGGGCCGCCTCCTCGTGGACGACCGGCGCGACACCGTGCGCCGAGAAGATCACGATGGAGCCCTCGGGCACCTCCTCCGTCTCGTCGACGAAGATCGCGCCCTTCTTCTCCAGGGTCCGGACGACGTATTTGTTGTGGACGATCTCCTTGCGCACATAGATCGGCGCGCCGTACTGCTCCAGGGCCTTCTCGACGGCGATCACGGCACGGTCGACGCCCGCGCAGTAGCCACGCGGGGCAGCGAGCAGGACCCGGCGGGCGGAGGTTGCAGTCATGTCCCCCATGGTAGGGGCGCGGACCGGGGGTGCTGTCGGTGGTGGCCGATACCCTCGCGGGCATGGCTGTCAACACGTCCGCACAGGAGCCGATCCCGGTCGGCGAGGTGTCCCGGCTGATCGGGGGGTGGATCGACCGGCTCGGGGCGGTGTGGGTCGAGGGGCAGATCACCCAGCTGTCCCGGCGCCCCGGGGCCGGGGTGGTGTTCCTGACGCTGCGCGACCCCAGTTACGACATCTCGCTGTCCGTCACCTGCTTCCGCGCCGTCTTCGACAAGATCGCGGACACGGTCTCCGAGGGCGCCCGGGTCGTGGTGCACGCCAAACCGGAGTGGTACGCGCCGCGCGGCCAGCTGTCCCTGCGGGCCGCCGAGATCCGGCCGGTCGGGGTCGGCGAGCTGCTGGCGCGGCTCGAGCAGCTGAAGAAGGCGCTGGCGGCCGAGGGGCTGTTCGCCGCCGACCGCAAGAAGCCGCTGCCCTTTCTGCCCCAGCTGATAGGGCTGGTCTGCGGGCGCGCCTCGGCCGCCGAGCGCGATGTGCTGGAGAACGCCCGGCTGCGCTGGCCCGCCGTCCGCTTCGCGGTGCGCAATGTCGCGGTGCAGGGGGTGCACGCGGTGCCGCAGGTGATCGAGGCGGTCAAGGAGCTGGACGCGCTGCCGGATGTGGATGTGATCGTGGTGGCGCGCGGCGGCGGCAGCGTGGAGGATCTGCTGCCGTTCTCCGATGAGCAGCTGGTACGGGCTGTGGCGGCGTGCCGTACGCCGGTGGTCTCGGCGATCGGCCATGAGCCGGACTCGCCGCTGCTCGACCTGGTCGCCGATCTGCGTGCCTCCACGCCCACCGACGCGGCGAAGAAGACCGTGCCGGATGTGGGCGAGGAGCTGGTGCGGATCCAGCATCTGCGCGAGCGTGCGCTGCGCAGTGTGAACGGGCTGCTGGACCGGGAGGAGCGGGGGCTCACGGCGGCGCTGGCCCGGCCGTGCATGCGGCAGCCGCACCGGATGGTGGACGAGCGTGCGGAGCAGATCGCGGCGGTGCTCGACCGCGCCCGGCGGTGCCTGGGCCATCTGCTGGACCGGGCGGATTCGGAGCTGACGCACACCCACGCCCGGGTCGTGGCGCTCTCCCCCGCCGCGACGCTGCGGCGGGGCTATGCGGTGCTGCAGCACGGCGACGGTTCGGTGGTGCGGGCGGCGGACGAGGTGACGGCGGACGAGGAGCTGCGGGCGCGGGTCAGCGAGGGCGAGTTCACGGTGCGGGTCGCTGTCGGACCCGCTGAATAGGGTGAGGGGCATGGCGAAGACGGACGAGAAGACGGCCGGGCAGGCGGACGAGCAGTCCCCGCTGGGCTATGAGCAGGCGCGGGACGAGCTGGTCGAGGTCGTGCGCCGGCTGGAGGCGGGCGGCACCAGCCTGGAGGAGTCGCTGGCGCTGTGGGAGCGCGGTGAGGAGCTGGCGAAGGTGTGCCGCCACTGGCTGGAGGGCGCTCGGGCGCGGCTGGACGCGTCGCTGGCTGAGTCGGACGGCGGGGGCGGCTCCGAGGACACCGACGAGGGCTGACCGCAGCGGCGGGGGCGGCTGTGATGCGAAACACCTCACCCACCCATTTAGTTGAACATTAATCTAAACGTCGTACAGTGGGTGCTGCCATTGACAGCACCACCGTGAGCAGAAGGTTTTCGCCATGACTCTCGCCCTCGACCCCGCCGCCCAGGACCTGCTCTTCCGCGAGGCCCGCACCGCCAACACCTTCACCGACGAGCCGGTGACCGAGGAGCAGGTGCAGGCGATATACGACCTGGTCAAGTACGCGCCGACCGCTTTCAACCAGTCGCCGCTGCGCGTCGTCCTGGTCCGCTCCGCCGAGGCCCGGGAGCGTCTGGTCGCGCATATGGCCGAGGGCAACCGGCCCAAGACGGCCACCGCCCCGCTGGTCGCGATCCTCGCCGCGGACAACGAGTTCCATGAGGAGCTGCCGGCCCTCTTCCCGGCTTTCCCGCAGGCCAAGGACCTCTTCTTCGCCGAGCGCGGCGCCCGTGAGCAGGCCGCTGCGCTCAACGCCTCGCTGCAGGCCGGTTACTTCATCCTGGGCATCCGCGCCGCCGGTCTGGCCGCCGGCCCGATGACCGGTTTCGACGCCGTCGGTGTCCAGAAGGAGTTCCTGGACGACGACCACACCCCGCTGATGGTGATCAACATCGGTAAGCCGGGCGCGGACGCCTGGTACCCGCGTGGCCCGCGCCTGGCGTACGACCAGGTGGTCACCACCGTCTGACGGTCTCCGCCGTAACCCCCCGCCGTGCTCAGCCCTTCTCGGAGGTGAGCGCGGCGGCCATCTTCGTCAGCTGCCCGTACGACGCGGTCCCGGTGACCACCGTGGTCACCCCCGGCTCCCGGTGCACCAGCGCGTCGTACTTGTCGCCCTCGTAGCGGATCCACTCCTTGCCGTCGATCCGCCGCTTCTCCTTCGTCTCCCGCGCCTGCTGGGTGACGTCGTCGATGAACGGCACCGCCCGGCCGTCGCTCTGCTCGATCGCGACGTACTGCTGCCCCGGGTCCAGGAAGCCGAGGTGCCAGACCGCGCCGCCCTCGCCCGCGCCGCTGCCGGGGGCGGTGGGGCGGTAGGTGACCGAGGTCGCACGCCAGCCCTTGGGCAGCGCGCCGGGCTGGGGAGCTGCCACCGGATACGGCGCGGCACGGCGGGCCGTGTCCAGCTCCACGCGGTAGTCGACTGTCTTGACGCCGGCGCCCCTGCCGCCCTCGTCGTGCGGAATGCCGAAGACATAGATGCCCGCCGCGACGACGCCGATCGCCGCCAGCGACAGCACCATGTCCCGGACCGTCTCTTTGCCTCGCATACCTGCCACGCCCCCTATCGTCCCTCATGGCCTGGCCGTGCCCCGCAACAGGGCCGTGCTCATTCGCGGGGTCCACTGCTCACCTTCGCAATCAGCGGATAAAGTCATGAGCACCCTCTCCCTCCTGGCCCGCTTCCGGCGAGGAGGGGCCTTCCGGCCGTCGCCGTACAGAAAGGTGCGCTCCGATGACCGAGCATCATCTGCCGTCCCAGCTCGAGGTCAGCCCCGCGGCTCCCGATCGCAACCTCGCCCTGGAGCTCGTCCGGGTCACCGAAGCGGGCGCCATGGCCTCCGGCCGCTGGGTGGGCCGCGGCGACAAGAACGGCGCGGACGGCGCCGCCGTCAAGGCCATGCGTTCCCTCGTGCACACCGTGTCGATGAACGGCGTCGTGGTCATCGGCGAGGGCGAGAAGGACGAAGCCCCGATGCTCTTCAACGGCGAGCGCGTCGGCGACGGGACCGGCCCGGAGTGCGATGTGGCCGTGGACCCGGTGGACGGGACCACGCTCACCGCCAAGGGCATGGCCAACGCCGTCTCCGTGCTCGCGGTCGCCGAGCGCGGCACCATGTTCGACCCGTCGGCGGTCTTCTACATGGACAAGCTCGCCACCGGCCCCGAAGCCGCCGAGTTCGTCGACATCACCGCGCCCCCCGGCGTCAACATCCGCCGGATCGCCAAGGCGAAGAAGTCCAGCCCCGAGGACGTGACCGTGGTGGTCCTCGACCGCCCCCGGCACGAGGGCATCGTCAAGGAGATCCGCGAGGCGGGCGCCCGGATCAAGTTCATCTCCGACGGCGATGTGGCCGGCGCGATCATGGCCGTCCGCGAGGGCACCGGCGTGGATCTGCTGCTCGGCATCGGCGGCACACCGGAGGGCATCATCGCGGCCTGCGCGATCAAGTGCCTCGGCGGCACCATCCAGGCCAAGCTGTGGCCCAAGGACGACGACGAGCGGCAGCGCGCCATCGACGCGGGCCATGACCTCGACCAGGTGCTGACGACCGACGACCTGGTCAGCGGGGACAACGTCTTCTTCGTCGCCACCGGGATCACCGACGGCGATCTGCTGCGCGGGGTGCGGTACCGCGCGGAGACCGCCACCACCCAGTCGCTGGTCATGCGGTCCAAGTCCGGGACCATCCGGCAGATCGACTCCACCCACCGGCTGTCCAAGCTGCGCGCCTACGCCTCGGTCGACTTCGAGCGCGCCCGCTGATCCGCCCCGCTGACATGCCACGGGCCGGGTCCCGCCTCCCCGGCGGAGCCCGGCCCGTCACCAAAACGTTCACCCCGCGGCGGCGACCCGCACGGCACGCTGCAGCTCCGACTCCCGGCGCCGGCGGCGGGCCAGCACGACCCGGCGCTCGGCCGCGGTCAACCCGCCCCACACCCCGTACGGCTCGGGCTGGAGCAGGGCGTGCTCCCGGCACTCGACCATGACCGGGCAGCGCGCACAGACGCGCTTGGCGGCCTCCTCCCGCGACAGCCTCGCAGCCGTGGGCTCCTTGGAAGGAGCGAAGAACAGCCCGGCCTCGTCCCGGCGGCACACCGCCTCCGAGTGCCAGGGTCCGGCCTGTTCCCGAGCGGGGATGCGCTGCGGCGGCACGGCGGCTTCCAGCAGGGGCTGATGCGGTTGCAGCACGGTCTACTCCTGACGACGGCTCCGGTGGTCACCCTTGCCCGCCTCGCGCCGTACGGCCCCTTAGCACCCCCATCAGCCGTACGAGAGACGATGCACCAAGCCTTACCCGCTGTGCGCGCGCTTATGCACACTGTTGCCCCGCCCGGAAATTCCCTCCGCACGGCCGTTCTTCAGGCGTTACGCCCGCAGGTTCTTCAGCCGTTTTCCCCGCTTGGGCTTGGCATCGACCCCGCCGAAGAACGCGAAGCCGCTGACCTGGATCACCGGCGCGTCCGGGTCCGGCGCCTCGTACGTCGCGACATCGAAGCCCCCGAAGATCCCGGCGCCCGAGCCGTGCAGCGTGACGTTCTCCGGGACCTTGATCTCCACACCCCCGAAGACGACCGAGACGTGGATGACGATCTCGCGCTGCTCGAAGACCGCCTCGGTGAGATCGATCTCGACGCCGCCGAAGAGCGCGAAGACGTTCGTACGGCGCCTGACCCGCCAGCGGCCCTTGCGCATCGCACCGCCGAAGATCGCCACCAGGTTCTCCGCCCCGGGTGAGGTGCGGGGCCGGGCCCCGGCCTCCGCGTCACGCGCCGGACCCGCCGACGCGGCACCGCGGACGGGGGCGGCCGGCAGATCATGGACCAGGGGCTCCAGTTCGCCGACGGTCTTGGCCCGGTAGACCGCGTCGATCCGCTCGGCATGCTCCTCGGGCTGAAGCCGCCCCTCGGCGAGGGCCTCCCGCAGGATGTCCGCGATCCGATCGCGATCCGCGTCGGACGCCCGGAGCGTCGCCGCCGGGGCAGGCGCGGGAACGGGGGCGGACTTGGTCAAGGGCACCGGCTGCTGCTCATCCACGCGCTCAGAGTACCCAGTCGCGATAGATCGCGACTAGGGGTCGAGACGACCCGGCGGACGGAGTCCGGCGCAGCGGCCCGAAGCCTGTGAGGCCCCAGGGCCGAACATCGCGAGGGCAGCGAACCAAGCCGGGGCTGGATCGCGACCAGGGGTCGAGACACTGAGCCTTACCTCACAGCTCAGGCTCCGCGGCCCCGTTCTACGCTTATGGGCGCGCTGTCGACGATGTCAGCCGTAGCCCCCGTCGAGTGAGGAATGGCCGCGATGCCAGAGTTTGCCTATTCGGACCTGCTGCCTCTCGGAGAAGACCCGACGCCCTACCGTCTGGTGACCTCCGAGGGCGTGAGCACCTTCGAGGCCGACGGGCGGACCTTCCTGAAGGTCGAGCCGGAGGCGCTGCGCCGGCTGGCGGCCGAGGCGATGCACGACATCTCGCACTATCTGCGCCCCGCGCACCTCGCCCAGCTGCGCCGGATCCTCGACGACCCCGAGGCCAGCCCCAATGACCGCTTCGTCGCGCTCGACCTGCTGAAGAACGCGAACATCGCGGCGGCCGGTGTGCTCCCCATGTGCCAGGACACCGGCACCGCCATCGTCATGGGCAAGCGCGGCCAGAACGTGCTGACGGAAGGGCGCGACGAGGAGGCCCTGTCGCGCGGGGTCTTCGACGCGTACACCAAGCTCAATCTGCGCTACTCCCAGATGGCCCCGCTGACCATGTGGGAGGAGAAGAACACCGGCTCCAACCTGCCGGCCCAGATCGAGCTGTACGCGACCGACGGCGGCGCGTACAAGTTCCTCTTCATGGCCAAGGGCGGCGGCTCGGCGAACAAGTCCTTCCTCTACCAGGAGACGAAGGCGGTGCTCAACGAGGCATCGATGATGAAGTTCCTGGAGGAGAAGATCCGCTCGCTGGGCACGGCCGCCTGCCCGCCGTACCACCTGGCGATCGTGGTCGGCGGCACCAGCGCCGAGTACGCGCTCAAGACCGCGAAGTACGCCTCCGCGCACTACCTGGACGAGCTGCCCAGCGAGGGCTCCCCGACCGGCCACGGCTTCCGCGACAAGGAGCTGGAGGAGAAGGTCTTCGAGCTGACGCAGAAGATCGGGATCGGCGCGCAGTTCGGCGGCAAGTACTTCTGCCATGACGTACGGGTCGTCCGGCTGCCCCGGCACGGCGCGTCCTGCCCGGTCGCCATCGCCGTCTCCTGCTCCGCCGACCGCCAGGCGCTCGCTAAGATCACCTCCGAGGGCGTCTTCCTGGAGCGGCTGGAGACCGACCCGGCGCGCTTCCTGCCGGAGACGACGGACGAGCAGCTCGACGAGAGCGACGTCGTACGGATCGACCTCAACCGGCCCATGGACGAGATCCGCGCCGAACTGTCCAAGCACCCCGTCAAGACCCGGCTCTCGCTCACCGGTCCGCTGGTCGTCGCCCGCGACATCGCCCACGCGAAGATCAAGGAGCGGCTGGACGCGGGCGAGGAGATGCCGCGGTACCTGCGCGACCACGCGGTCTACTACGCGGGCCCGGCCAAGACCCCCGAGGGCTATGCCTCGGGCTCCTTCGGGCCGACGACCGCGGGCCGGATGGACGCGTACGTGGAGCAGTTCCAGACGGCCGGCGGGTCGTTCGTCATGCTGGCCAAGGGCAACCGCTCCCAGCAGGTCACCCAGGCGTGCGCGGCACACGGCGGCTTCTACCTGGGCTCGATCGGCGGCCCGGCGGCGCGGCTGGCCCAGGACTGCATCAAGAAGGTCGAGGTCCTCGAGTACGAGGAGCTGGGCATGGAGGCGGTCTGGAAGATCGAGGTCGAGGACTTCCCGGCGTTCATTGTCGTGGACGACAAGGGTAATGACTTCTTCACCGATCCTGGTCCGGCCCAGCCGTTCGTGAGCAGCATCCCGGTGCGACCGGGAGCCTGAGGACGGAGCTCACCCGACGGCCAGGACGGCGCCCGCTTCGACGGACGGAGTCCGGCGCAGGCGCCCGAAGCTTGGGAGCCCCCCAGGGGCCGAGCAATGCGAGGGCGGCCAACGAGGCAGGTGCCCCTGGTCCGGCCCAGCCGTTCGTGAGCAGCATCCCGGTACGGCCGGGAGCCTGACCGGGAGCCTGACCGGGAGCCTGAGGACGTACGACGGCCTGAGGCCGGTACGGCCGCGGGCCTGAGGCCGGCAAGGAGGGCCGGGCGGGCGCTGCCGTCCGGCCCCTCCCCCGTTCCGTCACCCCTTCAGCGCCGCCTCAAAGGCCCCCGGCCGCTGGTCGATACCGCTGCACCGGGTGTTGGGCACCACGGCATCGGTCTGGTCGGGACCCGCGGCGGGGTCCGGGGCGCCACTCGTGTCCGGGGTGCACGGCTGGTCGCGTTCGGCGGACCACATCGAGAGCCGTCCGATGCCCTTCTCGGCGGCGAAGCGGGCAAGACCGGCCGCGTCCTCCAGGGTGAAGATCTCGCCGGTGACGTTGTTGACCCCGATCATCGGCGTCACGCCGAGCGTCTTCCAGGCGTCGGCGTCGGACAGCCCGAGCACCTCGCGGACCCGGGCGTGCGCGGCGATGGCCGCCTGGACGGCGTAGTCGCCCATGTCGCCGGTGTGCTCACCGCTGTAGTTCATCGCCATGATGTTGACGGCCGACGGGGTGATGCCCTGCTCCTTGGCCTGTCCCAGCAGGGCGACGCTCGACTCGGTCAGCCCGTTGGGCATGGCGGGCAGAGTAAAGGAGACGTCCAGGCCCCCATGGGTGCGCTGGAGCAGCGCGAGGGCCTGTACCCGGCGGGCGGTCGCGTCAGCGTCGGTGAGCCCGTCGCCCTCGACATCGAAGTCGACCTTGGTCACCCCGTAGCGCTCGACCACATCGGTGTAGGCGGCAGCGAGTTCGGGAATGTCCGTGCAGGCGGTGGCCAGCTCGGTGCCCTCGGCGCCGCCGAAGGAGATCCGTACGGCGCCACCCGCCCGGCGTACGGCCTCGATACGGGTCTCAAGCGCCCGGTCGTCGAGTGAGGTCCCGCCGTCCCACACCGGGTCGCAGCCCTCGCCCGCGACGATGAAGCCCAGCGTGAACTCCTTGACGCCGCGCGCCGCCGCGGCGGTCATGTCGTACGGCGAGTCCGCCCAGGCGCTGACGTAGGGGACGAAGTCGGCGGGGGGCGGCGGGGCGGGGGGCGACGCCTGGGGCAGTGAGGGCGCGGGGTGCGGGTCGGACGGTGTCTCGTCCCCGGCCCATACGGCGATGGTGGCGCAGACCACCGCGGCGGCCACGGCGATTCCGCTCATGCGGGGGCTGGCCCTCATGGCTCTGGCTCCTCCT
Organism: Streptomyces sp. NPDC005393; assembly: GCF_040606675.1. Classification (NCBI taxonomy): domain Bacteria; kingdom Bacillati; phylum Actinomycetota; class Actinomycetes; order Kitasatosporales; family Streptomycetaceae; genus Streptomyces; species Streptomyces sp. NPDC005393. The sequence continues at coordinate 10,952 of NZ_JBEXFG010000065.1, forward strand.
TGTGGTCCTTTTGTGCGGCATCGGGGGCATCCGCCGCCCGTGCCCGGTTCTCCCCCGCCAACCTCGCATACTCCATGAACCGTCACGAACTATGACACACCGCATGTTTGACTTATATGTCGCATGTCGTATTTTCTGGACTAGCCTCTCCGGTATGGATCCTCAGTCAGATGTGGCCGAGCGCGCACCGTCGCGCCCCCTCCGCCCTGAGGTGGTCAGGAAGGGGCCCGTGTTCGTGGACCTCTCCGGGCGCCGTGGCCGGCTGGTGCGGCATGCGGGCGTGGTGGCGGGGGCCGTCTGCTTCGGCTACTCGGCGGTCCTGGGGGTGGGCTTCGCGGGCGGTACGGCCATCGCCCCCGAGACGCTGATCCCGGGGCGCCCCGTCGCCACCGAGGCGTTCGGCCGGGAGCCGAAGGGCGCTCCGGACGGACACTCAGTCGCGCGGAAGCGCTCCGCCGAGCACACCCCGAGCGACCGTGAGAGCAGGCCGCGCCCTGAGCACCGGCACGCCCCCACGCAGCCGCGCCCGCTGGCCGCCCGGCAGCCCGCGGCCTGGCACCCCGTCATCACCACCCAGCCGCGCCCCGCGCCGCCGCAGCCGGCCGCGTCCGCGCCGCGCAGGGTGGCGCCGAGGCCCGCCCCGACACACTCCCGGCCCACCGGCCACGCGCCCGGTGCCGGACCTCGGCATCCCGAGCGTCCCGCGTCCCGGCAGCCCTCCCCGGCGCATGCGCACCCGGGCGCCGGTCATTCCGCCAAGCCGCCTGTGGACAAGGCGCCCGGCCCGTCGAAGAAGCCGCCCGCCGGGGCCAAGCCCCCGGCCAAGGGCCCCGGCCACACCCATAACCCCAATGGCCCCAAGAGCCCGCAGAATCCCAAGAACTCCCACGGTCCCAAGCACCCCGCCGGAGCCGGGGCCGATACCGATGTCGAGGCCGATGGCACCGGCCATCCGCAGGCCGAGGACGACGCGTCATGACCGGTGGCAGACAGCCGAGGCTGCCGCGTCCGCGCCGTACCGCGAAGCCGCGCACCGAACCCCGTACGCCGATCCGCGCCATGGTCCGCGCCAGGCCCCGCGACAAGGCCCGCACCCGCGTCCGTACCCGCACCCGGATGGTGCTCGCGCTCGCGACCCTCCTCGCGTTCGTCTGCGCGCTGCTGCTCGACGGCTATCTGCACGCCGAGATCGGCAACGACGCCCGGGTGCACCGCTCCCATCCCTCGCGCACGGTCCCCGACCGGCTGCGCAAGGGCGGCCCGGTGATCACCTTCGACCGCCGGGGGAAGGCCACCGAGCACTCCATCCCGGCCAAGACCATCGCACTGACCTTCGACGACGGCCCCGACCCCCGCTGGACCCCGAAGATCCTCCAGGTGCTGCACCGGCACAAGGTGCCCGGGACCTTCTTCGTGCTGGGCCAGATGGTGGTCCGCCATCCGGATCTGGTCCGCCGGATGCGGAACGCGGGCCATGAGATCGGTGTGCACACCTTCTCCCATGTCGACCTGTCCTACCAGGACCAGGGGCGGATGGACCGCGAACTGGCCCAGTCCCAGCTGGCGCTGGCGGGCGCGGCGGGGATCAGCAGCTCGCTCTTCCGGGCGCCGTACGCCTCCAAGGTCCGCGCGATCGACGACCGCACCTGGCCGGTTCAGCAGCACGTGGGCGCCAAGGGCTACATCAGCGCGTTCGTGGACACCGACAGCGAGGACTGGCAGCGGCCCCCCGTCAAGGAGATCGTCCAGAACGCCACCCCCGACGGCAAGAAGGGCGCGTCCGTGCTCTTCCACGACGCGGGCGGCAACCGCTCGCGGACCGTGAAGGCCCTGGGCCGCTACATCGACCAGATGAAGAAGAAGGGCTACTCCTTCACCACCATCACCGGCGCGCTCGGCGCCCGGAGCGCCAACCACCCGGCCCAGACCGCCCGGGTCTGGGAGGGCCGGGCGCTCATCTGGGCCGCCGGGCTCACCCACAACGCCCTGCCGGCGCTCGTCGCGATGCTGGGCCTCGTGGGGATCTCGGTGATCGGCCGGCTGCTGCTGATGGTGGTCCTCGCCTGGTGGCACCGGCGCTCCCGGGAGCGGCGGCGCTGGATGCGGGTGCAGCAGGTGGACGATCCGGTGAGCGTGATCGTGCCCGCGTACAACGAGAAGGAGTGCATCGCCAACACCCTGAACTCGCTGGCCGCCTCCACCCATCCGATCGAGATCCTGGTGGTGGACGACGGCTCCACGGACGGCACCGCCGACATCGTGGAGGCGATGGCGCTGCCGAACGTCCGGGTGCTGCGCCAGCAGAACGCGGGCAAACCCGCCGCGCTCAACCGGGGCATCGCCCACGCCCGCCATGAGCTCATCGTGATGATGGACGGCGACACCGTCTTCGAGCCCACCACCATCCGCGAGCTGGTCCGCCCCTTCGCCGACCCACGGGTCGGCGCGGTCGCGGGCAACGCCAAGGTCGGCAACCGCAACCGGCTGATCGGCGCCTGGCAGCACATCGAGTACGTGATGGGCTTCAACCTCGACCGGCGGATGTACGACCTGCTGCGCTGCATGCCGACCATCCCCGGCGCGATCGGCGCCTTCCGCCGCCGCGCGCTGCTGGACGCCGGGGGCATGAGCGCGGACACCCTGGCCGAGGACACCGACATCACCATCGCCCTGCACCGGGCCGGCTGGCAGGTGGTCTACCAGGAGCACGCCCGTGCCTGGACCGAGGCGCCGGGCACCCTCGGGCAGCTGTGGAAGCAGCGCTACCGCTGGAGCTACGGCACCATGCAGGCGCTGTGGAAGCACCGCCGCTCGCTCATCGACCGGGGCCCGTCGGGGCGGTTCGGCCGGGTCGGGATGCCGCTGGTAGTGCTCTTTCAGATCATCACACCGCTGTGCGCCCCACTGATCGACCTCTTCACGCTGTACGGGGTGATCTTCATCGACCCGGTGCGGTCGCTGCTGGCGTGGGGCGCCCTGCTGATGGTGCAGCTGCTGGGGGCGGCGTACGCGTTCCGGCTCGACCGCGAGCGCTACCGGGCCCTCGCCGTACTGCCGCTGCAGCAGATCGCCTACCGCCAGCTGATGTATCTGGTCCTGCTGCACTCCTGCGTCACGGCGGCGACCGGTGCCCTGCTGCCCTGGCAGAAGCTCAAGCGCACCGGGGAGGTGGACACGCCCCGGGCGCCGGAGGCCGTACGGTGACCGGGCTCACCCGGTGGGCTCCGCCGGACGGGGGAACACGCCGGGGCACAACAGCGCTGTGCTGGACGGAGGTGTCCCACGATGACCGACGAGAGCTACCGCACCGAGCACGACTCCATGGGCGAGGTACGGGTCCCCGCGCACGCCAAGTGGCGGGCCCAGACTCAGCGGGCGGTGGAGAACTTCCCCGTCAGCGGGGAGCGGCTGGAGCGTGCGCATATCGAGGCGCTGGCCCGGATCAAGGCCGCGGCCGCCACGGTCAACGCCGAGCTGGGGGTGGTCGACAAGGACATCGCCGGGGCGATCGCGGAGGCGGCGGCCGAGGTCGCCGAGGGCCGCTGGGACGACCACTTCCCGGTGGACGTCTTCCAGACCGGCTCCGGCACCTCCTCGAATATGAACACCAACGAGGTGCTGGCCACGCTCGCGAGCGAGCGCCTGGGCCGCGAGGTGCACCCCAATGACCACGTCAACGCCAGCCAGTCGTCCAACGACGTCTTCCCGTCCTCCATCCACATCGCGGCCACCGCTGCCGTCACCGCCGATCTGATCCCGGCGCTCGGCCATCTCGCCGAGGCGCTGGAGCGCAAGGCCGACGCGTTCGCGGAGGTGGTCAAGGCGGGACGCACCCATCTGATGGACGCGACCCCGGTGACCCTGGGTCAGGAGTTCGGCGGCTACGCGGCCCAGGTGCGGTACGGGATCGAGCGGCTGCGCGCCGCGCTGCCGCGCCTGGCCGAGCTGCCGCTGGGCGGCACCGCCGTCGGCACCGGGATCAACACCCCGCCCGGCTTCCCCGCCGCCGTCATCGCCGAGCTGGCCCGTACCACCGGTCTGCCGCTGACCGAGGCCCGGAACCATTTCGAGGCGCAGGGCGCGCGGGACGGCCTGGTCGAGACCTCCGGGCAGCTGCGGACGATCGCGGTCGGCCTCACCAAGATCGCCAACGATCTGCGCTGGATGGCGTCGGGCCCGCGCACCGGGCTCGCCGAGATCGCCCTGCCCGATCTGCAGCCCGGCTCCTCGATCATGCCGGGGAAGGTAAATCCGGTGATCCCCGAGGCCGTGCTGATGGTCGCGGCGCAGGTCACCGGCAATGACACCACCGTCGCCACAGCGGGGGCCGCCGGGAACTTCGAGCTCAATGTGATGCTCCCGGTGATCGGCAAGAATCTGCTGGAGTCGATCCGGCTGCTGGCCAATGTCTCCCGGCTGCTGGCCGACCGTACGGTCGACGGGATCACCGCGAACGTGGAGCGCGCCCGTGAGTACGCGGAGTCGTCGCCGTCCGTCGTCACGCCGCTCAACCGCTACCTCGGGTACGAGGAGGCGGCGAAGGTCGCCAAGAAGTCGCTGGCCGAGCGGAAGACCATCCGCGAGGTGGTCCTGGAGTCCGGCTATGTGGAGCGCGGTCTGCTGACGAGGGAACAGCTGGACGAGGCGCTGGACGTGCTGCGCATGACACATCCGTAACCTGGCGTGAGGCATCCGTTGCGGCATAGGTCACGGCGCCGCGGCCCCGTCGCACCTAAGATCTGCTCATGACAGCGGACATCGTGGAGACGACGGGGACGGCGGACACGCCCCGATGGGCGGCCGGGGACCACATCCTGTGGCGCTATCGCGCCAACGCCTCCGACCGCATCCACATCTGCCGTCCCGTGACCGTGGTCCGGGACACCGCGGAGCTGCTCGCCGTCTGGCTGGCCCCGGGTACCGCCTGTGTCAAGCCCCAGCTGACCGACGGCACATCGGTGCACCGCGAGCCGCTGTCCACCCGCTACACCAAGCCCCGGACGACGGCCCTGTCGCAGTGGTTCGGCACCGGGGTGCTGAAGCTCGCCCGGCCCGGTGAGCCCTGGTCGGTGTGGCTGTTCTGGGACCACGGCTGGCAGTTCAAGAACTGGTACGTGAACCTGGAGGAGCCGCTGGCCCGCTGGGCCGGCGGCGTCGACTCCGAGGACCACTTCCTGGACATCGCGGTCTACCCGGACCGCAGCTGGGAGTGGAAGGACGAGGACGAGTTTGCGCAGGCGCAGCGGGCCGGGCTGATGGACGCCGAGCAGGCGCGGCAGGTCCGGGCCGCGGGCCGGGCGGCCGCCCGGCTCATCGAGTCCTGGGGAGCGCCGTTCCGGGAGGGGTGGGAGCACTGGCGGCCGGACCCGGCGTGGCCGGTCCCCGCGCTTCCGGCCGACTGGGACCGTACGGATCGGGGGCATACGTCCGCACACTCGAGGTCATGAACCTCTTGCTGTGTCCCGGTGTTTCAAACGTAGGATCGTCGTCCGGAACACTGCACCTGCGAAACCAGACACTGGCGCAACTCACGGGACGATGCGCAAGATCTGACGTGATGTCACAGGAGGGGCGGAGTCGTGAGCGGTGAGGACGACTACGGCGACGGCTACGAGGGGTACGAGGACTTCGACCGCTTGGCGCTGGACCGCAGCGGTCAGGCGGAGGCTTTCGACGCGATAGGCGACCGCTACGACGAGGCCTTTCCATACAAGGAGGGCCAGGTCGCGGCCGGTCGATGGCTGGCCGAAACACTTCCGCCCGGCTCCCGGGTGCTCGATGTGGGCTGTGGTACGGGCCTGCCCACGGCCCGTCAGCTGGTGGAGGCGGGGCACGAGGTCACCGGGATCGATATCTCCCAGGGCATGCTCAAGCTCGCCCGGGACAATGTGCCCGGCGCCACCTTCCACCATGTGGATATCGTGGATCTGCGGGTGGGCGGCCGGTGCGGCCCCGGGGGCTCCCGGGAAATCGGCCCCTTCGACGGCATCGCGGCCTACTTCTCGCTGCTGCTGCTGCCCCGCCCGGAGATCCCGTACGCGCTGCGGGCGCTGCACGCGGTACTCGAACCCGGGGGGCTGCTGGGACTCGGCATGGTCGAGGCGGACGTCGACGACTTCGCCATCCCGTTCCTCGGCAACTCGGTCCGGGTATCCGGTTATCTGCGGGACGAACTGCGACAGGTCGTGGACGATGCGGGCTTCGAGATCGCCGGGGAGGACTCGCACGCGTACGCCCCGGCCAGCACGGACGTACCACCCGAGATCCAGCTCTATCTGAACTGCCGACGACGTGCCTGACACTCGGTGCGCCCTCGACCACAGGGCGCACGGCCCCGGACGGATGGAAACCCACGCGTGACGGAGCACCCCATCTCCCCCAACAGGCGTCAGGCTGCCACCCCTGCCGCCCCGGGCGCGCCCGCGCCCGAGGACGCGCACGGCGCGGTCCCGGACCCGCGGACCGCCGTGCGTCAGGCGGCTGCCCCCGGCCAGGAGCCGGACGGCGGCCGGCCGCGGCCGGCCTTTCCCGCGGACGGCCCATCGGGGCCGGCGGCCCATGGCGGTGTCGCAGGCCCCGACGAGGAGCCGGCCCGCCGCGCCACGGGGCGCGGCCCGGCCCCGGAGCCCGGCGGCGGGGCCGCCCAGCCGCGGCCCAGGCGCCGTGGCCGCGGCGCGGGGAGCGCGGCGAAGGCGGGAAGCCCAGGGAGCACAGCCAAGGCCGCCCCGCGCGGTGGCGGAGGTACGGAGCGCCGGAGCACGGCGGAGAGCGAGCACCCGGCGCAGCCGGAGCACGGCACACCGGAGGGCGAGCCTGTGTGGGACGCGGACCGCAATGCGGCCAGAGGCGCGGCGCGCCGACCCGGAGCGCGGGACGGCGGACCGGGCCCCGATGAGCAGTCCCCGGCCGCCGGGGGCGGCGGGCGGGGCCGGGGAGCCGGGCGGCGGGGCGCCGCCGCGGGCGAGCATCCGGCGCAGCCCGGCGAGGCGCCCGCGGCGGCGACCACGGCGGCCGAGGTCGGGTACACGACCCCCGAGGGCACGGTGCCCGCCGTGCCGCCCGGCACCGCCGAGACGGCGGCCGCGCGGGACCGGGGCGGCGACCGGCTGCGGTTCGTCGGGGCGGCGACACGGCGGATCGCGCGCGGTATCGACCTCGACGAGATCGTGCTCGGCCTGTGCCGGGCCACCGTGCCCACCTTCGCCGACGCGATCCTGGTCTACCTGCGCGATCCGCTGCCGGTCGGCGACGAGCGCCCGGTCGGCCCGGTGGTGCTGCGGCTGCGCCGCACCGACCGGATCCCGCTGGACCCGGACACCGAGAGCGGCCGGCTGCCGCTGATGCCCTCCCAGCCTGATCTGTCCCCCGCCGTGGGCGGCGGTCCGGCCACCGAGCTGTGCGAGGTGGAGGCGGGCGGTCCGCTGGCCGAGGTGTTGCGCGGGGTGCGGCCGGTGTTCGGCGACTCGCAGGCCGCGCGCGCCGCACTGCCCGAACTCCTCGGCGAGGGGCCCTCGGTGGCGACCGGTCAGCGCACGGTGCTGGCGCCGCTGCGCGGGCGCCGCCGGGTGATCGGCGCGGCCGTGTTCGTCCGCCGCCCGGACCGGCCGCCGTTCGAACCGGACGATCTGCTGGTGGCGGCCCAACTGGCCACCCACACCGCGCTCGGCGTCGACAAGGCGGTGCTGTACGGGCGCGAGGTCTACATCGCGGACGAGCTCCAGCGCACGATGCTGCCCGACTCGCTGCCCCAGCCCACCGGCGTACGGCTGGCCAGCCGCTATCTGCCCGCCGCCGAGACCGCCCGGGTCGGCGGCGACTGGTACGACGCGATCCCGCTGCCGGGCAACCGGGTGGCGCTCGTGGTCGGCGATGTGATGGGCCACTCCATGACCTCGGCAGCGATCATGGGTCAGCTGCGGACCACCGCGCAGACCCTCGCCGGTCTGGATCTGCCGCCGCAGGAGGTACTGCACCACCTCGACGAGCAGGCCCAGCGGCTCGGCACGGACCGCATGGCCACCTGCCTGTACGCGGTCTACGACCCGGTCGCGCACCGCATCATGATCGCCAACGCGGGCCATCCGCCGCCCCTGCTGCTGCACCGGGGCGGCCGCGCCGAGGTGCTGCGGGTGCCGCCGGGGGCACCGATCGGGGTTGGCGGCGTCGACTTCGAGGCGGTCGAGCTGGACGCGCCCGCCGGGGCCACCCTGATGCTCTACACGGACGGGCTCGTCGAGTCGCGGATGCGCGACGTGTGGACCGGGATCGAGCAGCTGCGCGAGCGGCTGACCGCCACCGCCCGGCTCACCGGCCCCAACCCGCCGCCGCTGGAGCCGCTGTGCGACGAGGTCCTGGACATGCTCGGCCCCGGCGACCGCGATGACGACGTGGCGCTGCTCGCGGCCCGCTTCGAGGGCATCGCGCCCAGCGATGTCGCGTACTGGTTCCTGGATCCGAAGGCGCAGACGGCCGGACAGGCGCGCCGGCTCGCCCGCCGGGCACTCGCCCGCTGGGATCTGGATGAACTGACGGACGCGGTCGAGCTGCTGGTCAGCGAGGTGGTGACCAACGCCGTGCGGTACGCGGAGCGGCCGATCACGCTGCGGCTGCTGCGCACGGACGTGCTGCGCTGCGAGGTCGGGGACGACGTCCCGCAGCTGCCCCGGCTGCGCCAGGCCCGGCCCTCCGACGAGGGCGGGCGCGGGCTGTATCTGGTCAATCGGATGGCACAGCGGTGGGGCGCGACCCGGCTGAGCGCGGGAAAGGTCGTGTGGTTCGAGCTGGCGATGCCGTGAGCCGTTCGGCGCCGCCCGGGTCCGTACGGCCACCCGGCTGGGCCGATATGCGCAGAGCCGCCGGGTCCCGGGTCCTGAGCTTTCGGTTCAGGACCCGGCCGGGGAGCGCAGATAGGCGACGACCATGTCGCCGAGCATCCGGCGGTAGTGCGCGCGGCGGCCGGGGTCGAGGGGGTCGCGGCCGAAGAGCGTCCCGAAGGTGTGGCGGTTGGCCACCGGGAAGACCGCGAACGAGCTGATCATCATATGGACGTCGACGGCGTCCGCGTCATCCCGGAAGATGCCCTGCTCACGGCCGCGCGCCAGGATGCCGGAGATCAGGTCGATAACCGGCGTACCGGCCTTGACCAGCGTCTCGGACTTGGCCAGATGCTCGGCCCGGTGAATGTTCTCGATGCCCACCAGCCGGATGGAGTCGGCGTGTGAGGTGTGGTGGTCGAAGGTCAGCTGGGCCAGGTGCCGGATGGCCTCGGCGGGGTCGAGACCGGTGATGTCCACGGCCTGTTCGGCCTCCTGGATCCCGGTGTACGCGCGCTCCAGGACCTTGATGTAGAGCTGCTTCTTGCCGCCGAAGTAGTAGTAGATCATCCGCTTGGTGGTGCGGGTGAGCGCCGCGATCTCATCGACCCGGGCCCCGGCGTAGCCACGTTCGGCGAATTCCCGGGTGGCGATGTCGAGGATCTCGGCCTGGGTCCGTACGGCGTCGCGCTGACGGCTGTTGTTCGGCGTCTGGTCGCTCATGCTGCGCCCACTCTACGGCCAAGGGGTGCAACGCGATCGGCGGCCGGAGCGGGGCCGTTCGCCTCGCTCCTGCCGCCGCGTCGCCGCTGATCCGCCCGCGCTACTGCCCCGGTTGACGGTTGGTGCCGTCTCCGCCCGGGGGTGTGGTCGTGGGGATCGGGAAGGTCGGGGTCGAGTCGTCCGGCGGTGTCGTCGGAGGCGACGTGGACGGGGTCGGGCTGGTGGACGACTCGGAGGGCGTCGGGGTCGGCGACGGCGACTCGCTCTCCGACGCGCTCGGCGTCGGGGTGGGCGACGTGGACGAGGGGATGTCGCTCGGGGTCGGCGGCGGGGTCGTCTTGACGGCCGCGCCCATGTCGGTGTCCAGGTCGAACTGGGAGTCCGCCTTGTCGTCCAGCGCGGCGCCCATGTAGGCGGCCCAGATCTCGGCCGGGTAGCCACCGCCGTTGACACGGCCGCCGCCGCCCGCGCCCTTGAGGGTGACCTGCTTGCCGTCCTTGGCCTCGCCGAACACGCCGACCGAGGTCACCAGACCGGGGGTGTAGCCGGTGAACCAGGCGGACTTGTTGTCGTCCGAGGTACCCGTCTTGCCGGCCATGTCCATGCCCTTGCGGCGCACCGCCGTACCCGTACCGTCGTCGACCACGCCGGTGAGGACCGAGGTGACGGAGTCGGCCGCGCCACGGCTGATCGCCTGGCCGTTGGTCGGGTCGGGCAGCTGGGCCCGCTCGTTGCCCTTCTCGGCGGACTTCACGATCGCCGGGGTGACCTTCTTGCCGTGGCTGTCGAGGGTCGCGTAGACCCCGGCCATCTTGTACGGGCTGGCGCCCATCACACCCAGCGACATCGCGGGGCGCACATCGAAGCCGTTGCCCGCCTTGCCGTCCATGCCGAGGTCGGTGGCGGTCCTCTTGACCTTGTCCAGGCCCACGTCCACCGCCATCTGCGCGAAGACGGAGTTGACGGACTTGTTCATCGCCTTCTGGACGGTGACCGGGCCATAGGACTTGTTGTCCTCGTTCGGCGGGGCGAAGGCGGTGTCACTGCCCTTGACGGGCCGCTTACTGGTGCCGTCGTAGGTGGTGCCGGCGGTGATCGGCGTGCCGTCCTGCGTGGTGGAGCCGTTCTCCAGGGCGGAGGCGAGGATCAGCGGCTTGAAGGTGGAGGCGGGCTGGTAGTCCCCGCGGGTGGCGTTGTTGGTGTAGTGCTCGGTGTAGCCCGTGCCGCCGTACATCGCCACCACCCCGCCGGTCTTCGGGTCCACCGAGACGGCGCCGACCTGGGCGTGCCCGTCGACCGTGCGCTTCTTCGGGTCGAGCTTGTCGGTCAGCCGGGTGCGGACCGCCTTCTCCAGCGCCTTCTGCTTCTTCTTGTCGATGTTGAGGGTGACCGTCCAGCCGCCGGCTTCGAACTCCTTCTCGTCGACCCCGGCCTTGAACAGCTCCTTCTTGGCCGTCTCGATGAAGTAGCCGGCCTGACCGTCGAGGCCGGGGATCGGGCGGGGCTTGATCGGGATGTCGAACTTCATGCCCTGCCGCTCAGCCTCGGTCAACCAGTGCTTCTCCACCATGTTGTTGAGGATGTAGTTCCAGCGGTTCTTGACCAGCCGCTTGCCGTTGGGGCCCGCGGCCGCCCAGTCGTACTGACTCGGGGACTGGAGCAGCGCCGCGAGATAGGCGCCCTGCTCGGTGGTGAGGTCCTCGACGTCCTTGTCGTAGTACGCGCGGGCCGCGGCCTGGATGCCGTAGGCACCGCGGCCGTAGTAGCTGGTGTTGATGTAGCCCTCGAGGATGTAGTCCTTGGACTTCTGCTGGTCGACCTTGAGGGAGATCACCAGCTCCTTCAACTTGCGGCTGACGGTCTGTTCCTGGCTGAGGTAGTAGTTCTTGACGTACTGCTGGGTGATGGTCGAGCCACCCTGCTTGCCCTTGCCGAGGGCGGTGTTGATCAGACCGCGGGCGGTGCCGGTGAAGGAGACGCCGGAGTCGGTGTAGAAGTCCTTGTTCTCGGCCGCGACAAAGGTGCGCTGCACCTTCTTGGGGATCTTGGACAGCGGTACGGACTCACGGTTGACGTCGCCCGTCTTGGCCATGATCGTGCCGTCGCGGTACCGGTAGATGTTGGCCTGCGCCTTGGCCTCGGCGTTGCCGCCGGGCACGCTGACCATGAAATAGAGCACGAAGAACGCGCCGACGACCAGCGCGCCGAGGGTCACGAAGTAGGCCAGCACCTTCTTCCAGGTGAAGAAGCGGCGTATGCCCCCCTTTTTTGTGGCCTTCTTGGCCCTGCGAGCGCCCTGCTGCCGCGCCCGCCGATCGTCCGCTCTGCCCATCTCTCCCGCCGCTCCAGTCGTCAGCCCCCCAGCTCAGCTCATGAAGCTAACACCGCAACTACCGTCAAATACTCATCGATCAAGCTTTTTCCGAAGGTGACAAAGAGCACCCGTTCCATGGGAACTGACGCCCGGCAGGCGCGAAGGGTTGCCGCAGGGGTCAAACCGTCCACGACGCGATCGCGCGCTGGGCGGGCGACGAGCCAGGCGCTGGCGGTCCACCAGGCCAGCAGGCCGGAACGGGTCCTCGACCCGAGGACCGCGGCCGGGGCCCGCCGCAGCGCGCGAACGCGACTGCTGTCCGCGGCCGCCGCCCGCGCCGCGCCACAGGGTGGAGTCGTAGTCGACGTTCTTCTTGAACGGGCCCTCGCCGCGAGTGCCTCCCTTGTCGAGCAGATTGACCCAGCAGCCGAAGGTCGACTCCGCCACCAGTTTGCCTGCGGGGACGGTCCCCAGCGTTTTGCCTTGCGGCTTGCCGGTCCGGCGGTCGTGAGGCATGGAGACGTTGCGCCATGCCGTGCGGAACCCGTTGATCGTGCGGTCATCGAACAGCTCGGCCCGTGCGTACCAGGTGGCCCCATACGCGGCGGCGAGCTGCTCGGCCATGGCATTGCGCAGGATGATCTCAGCAAGAGCTATCACCTCGGCGAAGGCGGCTGAGACGCGAACGTTCCACAGATACAGCTCCATCGCAGAGGCTGACGACGCCGTGACGCTGGCGTAGGGCGACAGACGCGGGCGGGAGATCAGCGGCTCCAGAAGACTGAGCTGCTTTGCTGTCGGTTGTATCTGCACCCTCCTGATGTATCGTGGTTAGCAGATTCCCCGGTTCAGCCTCTGGCTTATGCCACGCGACCGGGGTAAGACTTTTGAGGGCCCTCACCTGTTGGTGAGGGCCCTCAGCGTTTGCTGCAAGGACCCCTGAGCATCAACGGCGGCGATGCCGTGTCACTCGTCCAAGCGGTCGTCAGCTGATCGCTTCCGACGATCAGACCAGCACGACAGGAATAGCCCCCGGTACCGTCCGGGTCCACTGCTCACCCATCCGCTGCGGTCCCTCTGGCCGGAGCCGCGGGCTGGTCGCCACGGCCACCGCCGGCGCCCAGTGAGCCTCATCCGGCGCCGCGGCATGGGGTCCCTATCCGATGGGGCCCCACGGCCAGGGGCGCTGTGGGGAAGTGGTCGGCGTGGCCGGGGAGCTGCTGGCGCGTTGTCCCAGGCCAGCGCCTTGCGGCAACGCCCCCAGCGCCCAGCCCGGTGCGACCAGAGCCGCGATCAGGAGCGCGACGAGCTGCGACCGGAGGCGCGACCGGAGGCGCGACCCCGCGCTCCGACTCACCCGAGCGCGGACCGGATGGTGCGGCCGACCATCATCAGCAGGTTGTGCCGTCCGTCCCACTGACCCCAGGTGGCCAGGTCGCTCTCACGAGGTGGTTGGCGATCTGCGTCGAATAAGTGCTGGCAGTGAGCCGGGGCGGAGGCGCGGCGGGCGTATGCGACCGAACAAAACCGCCGCTCGCTGGTTCCGCGCGAACCTGAACGGCGCGGACACGGTCGCCGCCGCGGGTGAAGGACGCTCCACAGCTTCACCGGTTGACCGCAGAGAGAGCTGCAAGGCACAGGGTGAGGCAGGCTGCGAAGGTGACGCCGCCGCGGGTGAAGGCCGATGGGATCGTCGCACCGTCCCAGCGGGCCAGGGCGAAGGATATGGCCGCGGCGATGGTAGAGAACAAGGCTGCCACAGCCAGGACGAGAAGTAAGAAGGCAGGGGATGTGTGGTCCATGAGCGCACCGCCTGGATCGCGTTGTGTCGGTGAGGATGACCACGATCCCTGGGCAGAGCTTCCGGGCGGTCCGGTTGGATGGTTCTTCGGCGACAACGAGGGGTTGTCCGCCGAACAACTGAAGGGGGAAGACAAGTGGGTGGCGGGAGGAATCGACCGGGGCGACCGTGGGCACCGGCACGGGGGTCGTGCACCGAGATCAACCAGCTCGTTGAGCTGGTGCGGTCCTGGATCGACGAGTCATCGGTTCCGGTGAGCCAGCTGCACCAGCGGCTCACACCGGAGCATTTCATTGCCCGGGCTGTGCCCGAGCTGCGTCGGCTGCGTGACCTGCTGGCCGGTGACGGGCTGGAGTGGGACCTGGTCGAGGCCGTGGCCGACGTGTGCTTTCCGGACGACTCCAGCGACCGGTGTACGCCGCGTCTGGAGGCTGCAAGAGCGTTATGGGACCGGGCACAGACCAGTCCCACACCGCTCGCCGGGGCGCAGGAGCTGGCGCTCGCCAAGGAGCTGCTGGCGGCCAAGGACCGCACGATCGAGATCTACCAAGAAATGCAACGGGTCCAGACAGCCTACGAGGCGAGCGAACGGGGCCGGTACCAGGCGCTGCAGATCGCCACACTGCTCTTCGCCATGGCCGGCCAGGCCCAGGCACAGGTCACAGAACTGAAGCGCCGGGCCGACGCCCTGAAGCCGCTGTCGGACCGGCATCCGCAGGAGCACACGGCACTGGAACTGCGTCTTTCCCGGGCACAGCGGCAGCAGGCGGAACTGAGCGAGCAGCTGTCCCGTGCCGAACAAGAACGGGACACCGCCCAACGGGTTGCCGACCATGCCGCCCGCCGCATCCAGATCCTGGAAGACGAGCTTGCCGAACTGCGCTTCCGGATGGGGCATGATGACCCGGCTCCGCCGGAGAATCCGGCCCAGCAGTCACCTCAGCCCAGCCTCGGTGCCACCGGCCACGACGATGCGGTCCTCGATGACGTAGACCGTGCGCTGGAGAAGGCGCGCGCGGTCCTCGATGAGGAACACGCCGCCATTCAGCAAGCGGCTGACGACCTGGGCTACCAGGTGCCTTCCCCTCCAGCCGCTGACACTTTCAGGATGAGGACCGTCCCCGGACAAATACACCGTGCGGCCGAACCACGCGCTTCCTCCCGGGCGAAGCAGCCCCAGAGCGCCGCACGATTGTCCGGGACAACCGCGAACAACTGGCGGCAGTTGCGCAACCGCATCAGCCGACCGTGGCGGCGCGGCGGCAGGATGCGCATCGATATACGTGAACCCATCCGGATGCAGAGCAAGCTGCCCAACCTGCCGCGCGGCTGGCACCGTGAGATGTCGCTCCGCCCGGCGCCCGGCCAGTCCTACTCGGGCGACTTCGTCGTCGCCGCTCGCACGAACCATGGCCACATGTTTGAAGTGGCGCTGACGGACGTCTCCGGCAAGGGCACAGAAGCGGGCTCCCGCGCCCTCCTTCTGTCCGGCGCCTTCGGCGGCCTGCTGGGCTCGCTTGAACCTCCCGCGTTCCTCCCCGCTGCGAACAGTTATTTCCTGAGACAAGACTGGGACGAGGGCTTCGCAACCTCGATCCACCTCGCCCTGGACCTGGCCTCAGGCGACTACGAACTCTTCTCCGCCGGCCATCTGCCCGGCCTCCAGTACAGCGCGGGCAGGGACCGCTGGGAGGAGAAGGCCGCAGACGGCCCTCTCCTCGGGGTGTACGACGGTGCCCAGTTCAACCCGGCCCAGGGCTCTCTCCGCCCCGGTGATGTTCTGATGCTCTACACAAACGGCCTGGTCGAGACTCCGGGGCGCGACATCGTCGAGGGCATCGACCGTCTCACCGGTGAGGCTGACCGCTACATAGCCGACAACGGGATTCACGGCGCATCCTGGCACCTCATCGAGGCGGTGGCGGAGGACGTCAACGACGACAGGGCCCACCTTCTGATCAGCCGCGACAGGGAGTGAACGACGTCGCCGAGAGACAGCGCGCGGTCTGGCACTGTGCCGGGCCCGTGCCGAACGCACCCAGCTGGCCAGCAGGCTGGGTGCGGAGCCTTCGAGGAGGGACTGGGGCTTCGGTCAGAAAGGCACGATCCGGGTGAGGATTACGTCGTGGGTGTCCCGGTTGATGCGGTACTCGGCGATGCCGCGCCCGCCCGGGATCAGGACCTCTCGCCAGTCGTCATCGCCCTCCAGCGGTGTGCTGCCCTTCAGCCACGGGTCCTCGGCGATGGATACCGTCAGGGCGACCACCGCGGAGAACAGGTCGGCCGACAGTCCTGGGTCGGCCAGGGTTTCCCCCACCGCTTCGGAAGGGGCGACCGGCCATAAGTCGCGGGGTTCGTCACTCACTGGGCATCGCTCCGCCGTTCGCACGGCGGCGGCGCGCGATCTCGTCCCAGCTCGTGGTCGGCAGCGTGCCCGCCTCGGCTGCCGCATGGATGCGGTCGCGCTGCGGGTTACTGTCCAGCATGGCCCGGCCCCACCACTCGGTCAGCGTCGCATCGAGCTCGGCGCCCTGCTCGGCCGCGAGCACCTCGGCGAAGAACTGCGCCCTCCGGGCGCCACGCAGCGCCTCGGAAATACCGCCGATGGTGCGCGGGACCCTCGGCTCCGGCTGGTGCGGGCGGACTGGCTGTGCGGTCACCCTCTGACTTCCCTTCGTCCCTGTGCGTCTGACGGGTCCGGCCGGGGCCATTCCACGACGGAGTCACCCTCAGCGCTGGCACCCTCATCATCCCAGGAGCCCGTGGCCGGGTTACCCATCTCGCGGAGGAAGCCGGTGAGCGTGATGGCGGTCTCGTATTCGGCGCAGGTCAGCGCGTAGCCGCCGGGGGAGCGGGGCTTGTGCCGCTGTGATTCAAGAACTGTGGGTGCCGCAGGTGAGGGCTCTCAGTGCCTGAGGTGAGTCCAGCTCGGAGTGTCGTGTCCACGACCGCCTCACGCTCGCGAAGGCTGGTCTTAGCAGGGCGCACTTTGCCTCACCTCTATCGCCACTTATTGTAATCACTCAGTAACTGATTGCGGCTGGTCAGAGGTCACCAGATGTCGAGGGAAGAACGGCAGAGAATTCGTGAGGTCGTCCTGGGCCTCAGGAAGCTCATGGGCGACATCGTCGATGAGGTCGGCCCTCTTGTCCCCGAACCGCTCCGCGAGGAGTTCCAGGCCGCGTTGCGGGAACTCGACCGGCGCCGTGCCTTCGAAGAGGTAGCCGAAGCTCTGCGCGTCGAAGAGGACACTGGCGAACGCGTGGAGGAGCTAGAGGACGCCTTGCGACGTGTGGGCCTGTTGCGGTTGAGTCGGCCTGGAGCGCGGTACCGGTGTTGCCACCGGCCCGTTTCTCCAGGCCGCTCACCGAACCCGGCGTACCCGTTACCGAGTACCGGGCTCTCCACAGTTGTTGCCGTGGGTTGTCCCTCAGGCGCTCGCCCATGGAGTGGGGATGGTGTCGCCCCGGTAGCGATACCGCGTGATTGCCGGTGTTCGCGCCGGGTTGATCAGTTCCACTCCGTCCACGGTGATTGGCAGCCAGACCCCGTGAGGGCCCAGCAGCCACTTGCGGACGTCCTTCCACGACCAGCGGTGCAGCGTCTTCAGCCACATGATCACTCGACGCCAGAGGAAGATCCCCAGCATCCGGAACGTGTGCTTCGCGACTGCATGCCGGAAGTAGTTGGTCCAGCCGTGCACGATCTGGTTGAGCCGGATCAGCACGTCTGCGGGATTGGCCTGTGACGTCCTGCGGGTCAGGGCACGGATCTTGTCCTTCACCGAGCGGACGGGCCGGTCGGCGATGAAGAAGTAGACGTACCACTTGTCGGTTCCCCGCTTACGTTTCCACTGGATGTGGAAGCCGAGGAAGTCGAACCCGTCCTCCATGTGCACGATCCGGGTCTTGGCCGGTGACAGCCTCAACCCCAACGGTTCGAGCACGGAGGCCACTTCGTCCTGGAGCGCGCGGGCGTCGTCGGCGGAGCCGTGCACCAAGATCGCGAAATCGTCCGCGTAGCGGACGATTCGCCAGTTGGGCAGGCCGTGCCGACGACGTTTCCTGCGCGGATACTGGGCATCCATCCGCCCGCCGGGCTTCCAGTCGCGGTGCAGGTGCTCGTCGAGCGCCGACAGCGCGATGTTGAAGATCAGCGGGGAGAGGATGCCTCCTTGCGGGGTGCCGGTGTGGGTGTCCCTGTGCTGGCCGTCCTCGGTGAGGATGCCCGCCTTGAGGAACGCCTTCACCAGCGCCAGGACGCGCTTGTCCTTGACCCGTACCCGGACCGCGTCCATGACGGCGCGGTGCGAAACGTTGTCGAAGGCCGCTTCGATGTCCGCGTCCAGCACCCAGCGGTAACCCTTGGTGCCGAAACGCTGGATCTCCGCGATCGCGTCCTGGGCCCGCCGCTTGGGCCGGAACCCGTAGGAGACCGGCAGGAAGTCGGCCTCGAAGATGGGTTCCAGTACCAGCTTCAGCGCGGCCTGAACGGTCCGGTCGGCCACGGAAGGAATTCCGAGGCTCCTGATCTTTCCGGAGCCGCCCGGCTTGGGGATCTTGCGTTCCCTCACCGGAAGCGGCCGGAATGATCCGGACTTCAGGTCCGCGCGCAGGACCGTCAGAATCCCGGAGTCGAGGCGGCGTCGGCGGCTGTCAGGCCGTCCACGCCGGCTGTCCGGGCTCCTTTGTTGCCCGCGACCCGGTCGAACGCCATCATCAGCGTCGCCGAGTCGTGCACGAAGTTGAACAGGTCGTCGAACCGGCGGCCGGGGTCGGCCACCGCCCAACGGTGAAGCTTGGTCTGCATCTCCAGTACCCGGCCCGAGGGCCCCAGCGGGGCCGGTCCGGCCGGAGCGCCGCCGTTCGGCGGTGCGTCTTCTGGCATTGCAGTCTCCTTCCCTTCTGGTAACTGCTGCCGCCCTTCCCCCTGTTCCGGGCTTTCCCCGGCTCCGAGTACTACGGCGGCTCCGCCCCGTCCCGAACCGCTCGGCCGACGATGAGCCCAACCTCCGAACCGCGCTGGCCGCACGGTGCGGTGGCAGATCCGGGACGGTTCCCGTGTTCACTGCTGACCGTTTGTCGCAGTAGGCGCCCGACTCTGCCCCGGCGGCCTCGCCGTGGTTACGCCGCAGGCATTCACCACGGCCTCCCGGGCCTGCATATACAAACCTGCCCGGGAGTTCCCCAACCCGGTAAAGGAGTTGGGTGCGCACCGCATCCGGCCCGGATCCGCCAGGTTCGAGCCGGTGACTCATTTCGGGGCGTAAACGCCGGTTCCTCTCGTACACCTCTGCGTCTCGCTCGCCGGACCCGGCCCATCTGGCAGTCCTGAGCCGTCCCGGCTTTGTCGCGGCTGCTCCCGCCCTCCCCGGCACCTCCCGGATCAGGCTGCCGCCAGCTACGCTCGCCCCGCTGCGACGGGGCGAGCGGTGCAGGTCTTCCACCTCCACTCGGTCAAACAGCGCTTTCCACGGCGCACGTAGTTGTCAAGTCAAATGAGACGTTTGTAGTGCTATGAATGTTGTGGTTCGGGTTCTTTGCGTTTGGCGGGGTCGTTGATCCAGATCTGGCCGGGTATCGCGGGTGGTGTCGGTCGGCGGGCGAAGCGTTCGGGGTGGCGTTCGTAAGCCCTGGCGAGGGCGACGGACCGCTGGTTCCGGACCTCGTCGGCGGTGCCGAA
>NZ_JBEXFG010000066.1:0-4625 GCF_040606675.1 Streptomyces sp. NPDC005393
ATCGACCGCACCACGTACAAAGCCACCATCAGCATCGCCATGCTCACGAGCGGCCCTTGACACCCCCAGCCCCGCCCTAACTGAACGGCGTTGCCCCTAGCGCCCCCGGACCGGCGGAGCGCCCGTGTGCCGGAGCGAGCGCCGCAGCCTCAGATCACCGGCGGCCGGCCGAGCCTGGTCATGCGCCACACCGTGCGCCAGCGCATCGGCCGGCGTCGGCCGCACGGGGTGCGCAGGCCCTCCAGGAAGCCGCCCGCCCAGGCCCGCAGTCCGGCCAGGGCGCGGGTGCGGGCGAGGGTGAGCAGGGTCCAGGTGCCCAGATAGAGGGGGATCAGGGGCAGCGGCAGATGGCGGCGGGCAAGCCAGACCCGGTTGCGGGCGGTCATCCGGTAGTAGACCGCGTGCCGGGCGGGGGAGGTCTTGGGGTGCTGGAGCAGCAGCTCGGGGGCGTACAGCACCTTCCAGCGCGCGTCGAGCGCCCGCCAGGCGAGGTCGGTCTCCTCATGGGTGAAGAAGAACTCGTCCGGCCAGCCGCCGATCTGGTCCAGCATCGGCACGGACAGGGCGTGCCCGCCGCCGAGGAAGGTGGTCACCTGGCCGCCGCGCATGGGATCGGACGAGCGCAGCCGGGGGACGTGGCGGCGCTGGGTCTCGCCGGTCTCGTCGGCGATACGGAAGCTCACGATGCCCAGGCGCGGATCGTCCGCGTACAGATCGCGCACCGTACGGAAGACGTCGGCGTCGACGAGCAGCCCGTCGTCGTCGAGGTCGATGACGACGTCCACGTCGCCGAACTCGCGCAGCCGCCGCAGGGCGGCGTTACGGCCGCCCGCGACGCCGAGGTTCTCGTCCAGCTCGACCGTGGTCACATGGGCGGGGAACTCGGGGAGCGGGGAGCCGTTGCCGACGACCACGATGCGGGTGGGCGGTACGTCCTGCTTCGCCACCGACTCCAGGAGGGCCGCCACCTCTCCGGGCCGGTTGCCCATGGTCAGGATGGCGACACCCAGGCGGGGTTCGGGCATGGCGGGCACAGCGGGACTCCAGAGCTCGATGGCGAATGCCCGCGATCGTAGCCATTCACCCCGGAAGCCACTTCCGTATGTCTCTTGTTCATCGAGGACTGAGTAATCCGCCGTGGCGGTGAGTGCGCCCCTGGTGCTCAGCCGTCGAGCGCGGCGACGGCCTTCTCGGCGGCGGTGAGCGCGCCCTTGCGGATCGCGCCGGCGGACGCGCCCTGGTGGCTGCTGAAGTCGCCCCCGTTGTACGTGACCGTGATCTTGGCGTTGTCCTGGTGGACGGTCACCACGGCCTCGCGTATCTCTTGATCGTCGTTGGTGGTGAGCTGCTGGCTGAGGGTTGCCGTGTCGCCGAGGTCCGATATGGCGCTGCCGTTCTCGTCCTGCTTGGCCGCGGCGCCCGTGACGTCGTAGCTGATGTCCAGCCAGCGGTAGTCGAAGCCGTCCAGGGCATGCCAGGAGCATCCGGTGCGGCGGGAGACATCGCTGGTCTTCAGTTCGTTCCCGGCCGTCTTGGCTCCCGGCACCAGCTCCTTGACCGTGCTCGCCGGGAGGGTCGCGCAGGCTTTCGACGGCGGCTTGGGGTAGCGCGGCGGGGCGCTGGCGCCGGCGGTCGCGGTGGCGGCGGTGGAGGGGGGCGGCGAGGCGCCCGTCGGCTCGGCGGGTGCGTCCGAGCCGCCCGTCGCCGGCATGGCCACGCCCACGGTGACGATGAGGGCGACCGGGAGCAGGCGGGCGGCCAAGGTGAGCGGCAGAGAACGCACGGCGGTCTCTCTTCGGTGGTGTGACGTGAGGCGGTCGTGAAGGGTGAGGCGCGGTGAGAGACGACGATGCCATACGGACCCGGTGGCGAACACCCCGGGTTCGAACGGGATCGCGACAGGCGGGCGATCGTGAACCCCGCCACCGCGACTGACCTAAAAGGGTGAATTACCGCGTTCGTTACACAATCTACACAAGTCGAGGGGTTAGCTAGGTCGGGTGACGACCCATCGCCCGTCAGCCGCGACCGATGTACGGCATCGCCGTCGCCAGCACCGTCGCGAACTGCACATTGGCCTCCAGGGGCAGGGAGGCCATATGCCGCACCGTCCGCGCGACGTCCGCCACGTCCATCACCGGCTCGACCGCCACCTCGCCGTTCGCCTGGGGGACACCGGACCGCATCCGGTCGGTCATCTCGGTGGCCGCGTTGCCGATGTCGATCTGACCGCAGGCGATGTTGTACCGACGGCCGTCCAGCGAGAGCGACTTGGTCAGCCCGGTCATGGCGTGCTTGGTGGCCGTGTACGCGACGCTGTCCGGGCGGGGCGCGTGCGCCGAGATCGAGCCATTGTTGATGATCCGCCCACCCTGCGGATCCTGATCACGCATCAGCCGGAACGCGGCCTGGGCGCACAGGAACGCCCCGGTGAGGTTGGTGTCCACCACCGACTGCCAGTCCTCGTAGCGCAGATCCCCCAGCGGCACACCGCGCGGCCCGGAGCTCCCCGCGTTGTTGAACAGCGGATCGAGCCGTCCGAACCGGTCCCGGACCGCCGCGAAGAGCGCGTCCACCTGCTCCGGCCTGGCCACATCCGTTGGTACGGCGGCGACCGAGCCACCGCCGCCCGCCAGCCGCGCCGTCTCCGCCAGCGCCGCGTCCCGGCGCCCCGCCGGCACCACCGACCAGCCGGACTCGGCGAGTTCGAGCGCGACAGACCGGCCGATCCCGGAGCCCGCGCCCGTCACCACCGCGACCTTGGACACCACCGACACGAAACCGCTCCCGCCCATGAGACCGCAGCGTACGCGACGTCAAATCCCCCAGGACACAGGGCGGAATGCGGTAAACGCACTATCCGGAAACGGACCTCACCCAGCGGTCATCTCGGTGTGGTGCATAGGCAAACACCTGGCCTCTCCCTGACACTCCAATTCCTCTGACGCCACGAGCCAGGGGAGAGCACATGGCACACGACTCGCACCAGCAGGCGATACGAGCCGCGGCGGCACGTCTGGGACGCCGCCGTTTCCTCACCGTCACCGGAGCGGCCGCCGCACTCGCTTTCACCACCAACCTGCCCAGCGCCCAGGCCGCGCAGGTGGCTTCGCACTCGCTCATCGACGACCCCTTCACCCTCGGCGTGGCCTCCGGCGATCCGCTGCCGGACGCCGTGGTGCTGTGGACCAGACTCGCGCCCCGGCCGTACGAGCCGGGCAACGGGCTGCCCGAGGAGGGCACCGTGCGGGTGGAGTGGGAGATCGCCCGTGACGAGCGCTTCAAGCGCGTCGCCCGCCGTGGGACCGCGTCCGCGCACGCCGAGTTCAACTACACCGTGCACGTCGACGCGAAGGGGCTCGACCCCGACCGCGTCTACTGGTACCGCTTCCGGGCCGGCAAGTGGACCAGCCCGGTCGGCCGCACCCGCACCACTCCGTACGCCCATGCCCGGGTGCGCGACGTCCGCTTCGGCGTGGTGTCCTGCCAGGCGTACCACGACGGCTACTTCACGGCCTTCGGCCATCTGGCCAACGAGGACCTGGACGCCGTCTTCCATGTCGGCGACTACCAGTACGAGTACGCGGTGAGCGCGGCGGGCGGCGCCCGCAGCTACACCGACCGCACCCTGCCCGCGCTCTTCAACACCGAGACCATGACCCTCGACGACTACCGGCTGCGCTACGCGCTCTACAAGTCCGACGAGGATCTGCAGGCCGCCCACGCCGCCTTCCCCTGGTACGTCACCTGGGACGACCACGAGACCGAGAACAACTACGCGGGCGACATCGACGAGAACGAGGACCCGCCGGAGGAGTTCCTGATCCGCCGGGCCGCCGCGTACCGGGCGTACTGGGAGAACATGCCGCTGCGGATGCCGCAGCGGCCCGACGGCCCCGATATGCGGCTCTACCGGCGCTTCCACTACGGCCGCCTCGCCCAGTTCGACATCCTCGACACCCGTCAGTACCGCTCCAACCAGGCGTACGGCGACGGCTGGCAGTACCCCGGCCCCGAATCCGAGGACCCGTCCCGCACGCTCACCGGCGCCGCGCAGGAGCGGTGGCTGCTCGACGGCTTCGAGCGGTCGACGGCGACCTGGAACGTCCTTCCGCAGCAGGTCACCTTCTCCCAGCGGAAGAACACCACGGCCGCGCGCTCCAAGCTCTCCATGGACTCCTGGGACGGCTACCCCGCCTCTCGGACACGGATCCTGGCGGGCGTCGAGCAGGCGGGCGTCGAGAACTTCGTGGTGCTGACCGGTGACGTCCATGTCCACTACGCCTTCGACATCAAGAAGGACTTCGACGACCCGGACTCGCGGACGCTGGGCGTGGAGCTCGTCGGGACGTCCATCACCAGCGGGAAGGACGGGGCCGACAAACCGGCCAACTGGTCGACCTACATGGCCGCCAACCCGCACATGAAGTTCTACAACGGCCGGCGCGGCTATGTGACGGTCGCGCTGGACGAGAACCAGGCGCGGGCCGACTACAAGACGGTCTCCGCGGTCACGACCCCGGGCGCGCCGCTCACCACGGCGGCGTCGTTCGTGAGTGAGGCCGGCAACCCCGGCCTGCAGTCGGCCTGACCCGTCCGACCCGGCCCGGGGGCTTCGCCCCCGG
>NZ_JBEXFG010000066.1:4725-30261 GCF_040606675.1 Streptomyces sp. NPDC005393
GCCCCCGGCTGGGGCTTGGCCCCCGGGCCCCCGGCTGGGGCTTGGCCCCCGGGCCCCCGGCTGGGGCTTGGCCCCCGGGCCCCCGGCTGGGGCTTGGCCCCCGGGCCCCCGGCTGGGGCTTCGCCCCGGCCTCCCGAACGCCCTCGCCGAGGTCGAGCAGCGCGCCGCCGCCCTGGGCCGGGTCGCGGAGCCGGTGGCCGGGGTCGAAGGGGCCCGGCAGTCCGAAGTCCGCGTGGACGGATTTCGCCGATCGCGCCGTCGTGGACCAGCTCGGTCATCCGGCGGACGACCGGGTCGTCAGTACGTCCACATCGCTTCCATCAGGAAGCGGCCGCGGGCGAGGGCGACCAGTTCGCCGGCCTCCCGGGCGTTGAGCGTGAACGCCTTCTCGCACAGCACCGCCCGTCCCGCCTCAAGACACAGCCCGGCGGCGGCGCGGTGTGCCGAGTGGGGGGTGGCGACGTAGATCACATCGATGTCGTCATCGGCGGCGAGCTCGTCCCAACCGCCGTGGGCGCGGGGTATCCCGAACCGCTCAGCGAAGCGCTTCGCCAGCTCCGGACGGCGCGAGCCGACCGCTACCACCTGCGCGTCTTCCATGTCCAGCAGATCCGCGGTGAACGACGCGGCGATCCCGCCGGTCGCCAGAATCCCCCACCGCACGGCCCCGCTCCAGCTCCCGGCCATCCCGCCCCCTCGGCTTAATCGGTGCCCTGCCCACCGATTTTGCTGAGAGCATAGAGAACGATTCAGCGACTCATGGAAGGTAAGCATGCAGCAGCCCGGCCAACCGGCCGCCGCTCCCGACGGGGTTCACAGACCCGAACCCGGCGCTCTCCACCCCGCGACCTCCTCCTCCTCCGCCGCCTCCGCCTCCCTCACCTCCGCTGCCGCCGCTCCCCGGCTCACCGCGCAGCGCCGTACGAGCCTCCTCGTCACCCTCGTCCTCGGCGGGCTCACCGCACTCCCCGCCCTCTCCATGGACATGTACCTCCCGGCCCTGCCGGAGGTCACCGACGTACTGCACAGCTCGGCCGCCACCGCCCAGCTCACCCTGACCGCCTGTCTGGCGGGCATGGCGCTCGGGCAGCTCGTCGTCGGTCCGATGAGCGACAAGTGGGGACGCCGCCGGCCGCTGCTCATCGGCATGGTGATCTACGTCGTCGCCACCGCCATCTGCGCCTTCGCCCCCACCGCCGGGCTGCTCATCGGCTTCCGGCTGCTCCAGGGGCTCGCCGGGTCGGCCGGCATCGTGATCGCGCGCGCCGTCGTCCGCGATCTGTACGACGGCATCGCGATGGCCCGCTTCTTCTCCACCCTGATGCTGATCTCCGGTGTGGCGCCCATCGTCGCCCCGCTCATCGGCGGCCAGGTGCTGCGCTTCACCGACTGGCGCGGTGTCTTCGTCGTGCTCACCGTGATCGGCACGCTGCTCACCCTCGTCGTCTGGCGCTGGCTCGGCGAGACCCTGCCGCCCGAGCGGCGCCACGACGGCGGGCTCGGCCAGACGCTGCGCACCATGCGCGGACTGCTCGCGGACCGCGTCTTCACCGGCTACATGCTCGCGGGCGGCTTCGCCTTCGCCGCGCTCTTCGCGTACGTATCCGGTTCGTCCTTCGTGATCCAGGAGATCTACGGCGCCTCGCCGCAGACCTTCAGCCTGCTCTTCGGGCTCAACTCGATCGGCCTGGTCCTCACCGGGCAGCTCAACGGCCGGGTGCTCGTCGGCCGCGTCGCCATGGACAAGGTGCTGACCGTGGGGCTGACCATCATCACGGTCGCGGCGGGCACACTGCTGGCGCTCTCCTCCGGGGTCTTCGGCACGGTGGGTCTGGCGCCGGTGGCGGCGAGCCTGTTCGTGCTGATGTCCGCGATGGGCCTCGCCATGCCGAACACCAACGCCCAGGCCCTGATGCGCACCCCGCACGCGGCCGGATCCGCGTCGGCGCTGCTCGGCACCTCCACCTTCCTGCTCGGCGCGGTCGCCTCGCCGCTGGTCGGGATCGCGGGGGAGACCACGGCGGTGCCGATGGCCGTCGTCCAGCTGGTGTGCGCGCTCGCGGCCATGACCTGCTTCATGGGACTCTGCCGTCCGTGGCAGCGACGTACGAAGCAGAGCGTGACCGTGGCCTGACCCGGCTGCTGGAGACCGTGCGGGCGCTCCCCGAGGGGGAGCGCCCCTGGTGTTCGGGGGTGGCCGTGGCCGCCGGTACGGGGTCGGGGCCGCTCGTCGAGGACGCCTTCGGCTGGGCGGTGCGGTACGAGGTGTACGACGAGAGCGCCGACCGGGGCGTGGAGCTGCCGCGCGAGGAGCGGGTGCCGGTGCGCACGGGTCGGCGACACGGCACCGTCTTCGACCTCGCCTCGCTGACCAAGCTGTTCACGACGATCGTGGCGGTGCGGGCGGTCGAGCGCGGGCAGATCGACCTGGACGGCCGGGTCGCCTCGTACGCCCCGGAGCTCACGGCCGCCGCCGAGCACGGCGTCACGGTGCGGCAGCTGCTCACCCATACCTCGGGGCTGCTGCCCGAGCTGCCGCTGTACGAGTACGCCGACGACGAACAGCGGCTGGCCCGGCTGTCGGCAGAGCCGCCGACCACCCCGCCCGGGGCCGCGCGCCGCTACTCCGATCTCAACTTCCTGCTGCTGCAGCGAGTTCTGGAGCACGCCTGTGGCCGTACGCTCGACCGCCTCGTAGGCGACACGATCACCGGCCCGCTCGGGATGGCCGACACCCGCTTCCGCCCGCCCTCCTCCTGGCTGCCGCGCATCGCGGCGACCGAGGACCAGCGGCGGCCCTGGGCCAGGCTCGACCGGGGGATGCTGCGCGGCGTGGTGCACGACGAGAACGCCTGGGCGCTGGGCGGGGTCGCCGGGCACGCGGGGCTCTTCTCGACGGCGGGGGATCTGGCGGTGCTGTGCCGGGCGTTGCTGCGGGGTGGCGGGGGCGTCGTGTCGTCCGCGTCCGTCGATCTGCTGCTGAACGCGCCGGGGCTGGGCTTCGAGGTCGATCAGCCGTGGTTCATGGGGGAGTTGGCGGGCCGCGGCGCGGCGGGGCACACCGGATTCACGGGCACGAGCCTGGTCGTGGACCGGGCGCGGGATGTGTATCTGGTGCTGCTCGCCAACACGGTCCATCCGCGCCGCCGCCCCGGCAACAGCGCCCCGCGCGCGGCGGCCGGGACGGCGCTGGCGGGGGCGGTGGGCTAGGCGGTGTCCGGCCGGGGGGTGCGCAGCGCGCCGTTGATCAGCACGTGGAAGCCCCAGACGAGGCGGGCCTCGGGTGGTCCGGAGAGCAGCTCGGTGCCGAGCGCGGCGATATGGGGGTGGGTTTGGCCTGAGGCGCCGAGCAGTGCCGTGGTGAGCGCGTCCCAGTCCTTCAGGTTGTCCCGGGGACCGGCGGACGGGTCCTGGGTGGCGTGCTCGGCCGCGGTCGCGGTGGCGAACTGCAGCAGCAGATCCAGCAGCCAGGCCGCCCGCTCGGGCGGCACGCCGCCCTCGTTCAGCAGCGACAGCACCGCCTCCACGAGGTTCAGATAGCGCTCCCCGGACGGGCGGGCCACCAGCGCCGACTGGGCGAGGCCGGGGTGGTCGAACAGCACCCGGGTATATGAGGTGAGGACCTCGACCAGCCGCTCCCGCCAGTCGCCGTCGGCCTTCGCCGGGCTGAGATCGACCGCGCCGAGCAGCTCGTCGAGGATCGCCGCGTGCAGTTCGGCGGTGTTGCGGACGTAGACGTACAGCGAGGCCGGCCCGGTGTCGAGGGCCTGCGCGAGGCGGCGCATGGTGACGCGCTTCAGCCCCTCGGTCTGCATCAGTTCAACGGCGGTCGCCACGATCCCGGCCCGGGTCAGAGCGGGCTTGGCGGGACGCTCACGGCGGCTCGGCGGTGTGGGGGCGGAGTGCGCGGTCATGGGGAGGAGCGTAACGAACATGTTCGCGGATGGGCCGTGGCGCCGCCGGGGGCGTCAGGGCTCTTCCGGGGGCCAGGCGGCGCCCCACGCGGCGTCGCGGGCCGCGCGGTAGAGGGGGCCCTGGCGCTTGGCGACCGTGCGGCGGGTCAGGTCCTCGTCCGGGGTGCACAGGTCCAGGAGGACCTGGCCCTTGCGGATCTGGGGGCGGCGGACCACCCGTGCCCGTGCGGGAAGGGCGTCGAAGCGGACGGCCGCGACGTACGCGAACTTCTCGTCCTCGTACGGCAGCGAGCCGCCCTTGACCTGGCGGTGCAGGGACGAGCGGCTGACCCGGGCGGCGAAGTGGCACCAGTCGGCGCCGGGTTCGAGCGGGCAGGCCGCACTGTGCGGGCAGGGGGCGAGCACCCGCAGGCCCGCCGCCACCAGCCGCTCCCGCGCCGCGCGGATCCGCAGATAGCCGTCCGGGGTGCCCGGTTCGATCAGTACGACGGCCTGCGCGGCGCGCGCCGCCTCGTCCACGACGGCGTGGCGGTCGGCGTCGGTCAGTTCGCCCAGCACATACGAGACGGTGACGAGGTCGGTCGCGTCCGGCAGCGCGAGGCCGTCGCCGATGGTCTGCCGCCGCCAGCGCGCGCCGCGCAGCGCGTCGGAGGCCGCGTGCCGGGTCAGTTCGCGGCCGAGGGCCAGTGCGGGTTCGGCCCAGTCGAGGACGGTCGTGGTGTGCGTGCCCTCCGGCCATGACGCGGCGACCGCCCAACTGGCCGCGCCCGTGCCGCCGCCGATGTCGATATGCGTGGCCGGGGTCCACGCGGGGGCCTGCGCACGGAAGGCGGTGAGCGCGGCGCGCACGGCCTCGAAGGTCGCGGGCATCCGGTAGGCGGCGTACGCGGCGACGTCGGAGCGGTCGCGCAGCACGGGCGCGTCGGTCGGGGTGCGCCCCCGGTAGTTGGCGATCAGCCGGTCGACCGCCTGGGCCGCCTGGCGCGGCGGCAGACCGTCGAGCGGTCCGGCGAGCGCGGTGCGCAGCGTCTCATCGGTGGGGGCGGTTTCGGGGGCGTGCATTCGGGCGATTCTACCGGCCGGGGAGGCCCTTATATGTGCGAGACGATACGTATCGACTCATGCTCGACGCCCGCTTCGCTAGATTGGCAGCCATGGCCGAAAAAGCAGCCCCCGACGCCACCCGCCGCAGTGAACGCTCGCACCGCGCGATCCTCGACGCCGCCCTCGAACTCATCGGCGAGGTGGGCTATCCCAAGCTCACCATCGAGGCCATCGCCGCCCGTGCCGGGGTCGGCAAGCAGACCATCTACCGCTGGTGGCACTCCAAGGCCGCGGTGCTGCTCGACGCCTTCGTCGTGCTGGGCGAGCAGGCCGCGCGGGAGGCGGGCGGGGAGAAGCCGTACGAGATCCCCGACACCGGCGACCTGGAGGCGGACCTGAAGGCGGTGCTGCGCACGACGGTCGACGAGCTCAACTCGCCCGCGTTCGACATCCCCTCCCGCGCGCTGGCCGCCGAGGGGATGATCAACCCGGAGGTGCGCGCGGAGTTCGTCAGCCGGATCCTGGAGCCGCAGTTGCGGCTGTATGCGAAGCGGCTGCGGGCCGCCCAGGACGCCGGCCATGTCGCGCCGGAGATCGACCCGCGGATCGCCCTCGAACTGCTCTGCGGCCCGATCGCCCACCGCTGGCTGATGCGCACGCTGCCGCTCACCCATGAGTACGCGGACGCCGTGGTCGAGCTGACGCTGCGCGGGATCACCCCGCGCTGAGCGCCCGCCCGGCGGATGCCCGTACCGGCGGGGTCGAGACCAGCAGTCCCGGCGCGTCCGTGATGATGCCGTCGCACCCCAGCCCCAGCATCCGGTCGCGCTGCGCCGGGGTGTCCACGGTGTGCGCCCACACCCGGGGGATGCCGGAGCCGACGGCCCGCCGTACGTCCGCGTCCCGCGCCCGGTAGTCGACGTCCAGCAGATCGACGACGCCGCGCCAGTCGTGCGGCCGGTCGGTGCGCAGCTGCCCGGCGGACCGCCACAGCTGCGCCATCAGCCCCATCCCATGGGCCTCGCGGGCGACCTCGGGGCGGTTGGTGTTGACGAAGACGGAGCGGGCCAGGCCCCGGTCGCGGATCATCCGGCCCAGCCGGGGCAGGCTCGCCGGGTCCTTCGCCTCGGCCATCAGCGTGGTCCGGCCGCCGAAGCGGTCCAGTACCTCGGCGACCGTCGGGGGCCGCTCGGGCCGCCAGGTGCCGCGCAGGGTGGGGTCGGGGATCAGCCGTACGGCCCGCCACTGGGCGGCGGTCAGATCCTTTACGGGCCCGGTGTGGTCCGTCGTACGCTCCAGCGTCGCGTCGTGCATCACCACGAGCGTGCCGTCGCGGAGCATCCGGGTGTCGAAGTCGAGGACCTGGGCGTCATGGCGGCTGAAGGCGGTGGCCAGCCCGGACATGCTGTTCTCGGGGACCTCGAGGGCGCCGCCGCGGTGCGCCGTGTAGGTGATCGCCGGGCCCGGGGCGGCCAGGTCCGTGATCGCCGGGGCCGCGGTCGGGGAGGGCTGTTCGGTGGTCAGGGGGGCGAGGCGCCGTAGGGACGGCCGTGCGGTGGGGTGGGCCGCGACGGCCGCCGGTATGGAGAGGGTGAGGACCGCGATTCCGATCAGAAGGTGCCTGGTGATCATAAAAGGAACGCTAGGGGCGGGAGTTCCGTTATGCCCTGATATCGGCACCCGCTCGTGGGGTTCCCCGGTGGCTCTCCCGTACCCCGGATGCGGACACCGGCCACTTCGGGAGCAGGATGGTGGCAGCATTGATCGGGTACCGGCCGTACCGCCGGTGCCGGCGGTGAAGCGAGGCGGTAGATGGAACGCAAAGGCAGGTTCTCCCAGTGGCTGCGTCGGCCGAGGAGCGGATCGGACGGCGGTACCGGCACGGGAGCGGGCGCCGGGGGCGTCCGCGAGGACCTGCTGATGGCCGCCGCGGCCGCGGGATTCCCGCTCGCGCCCGCCGCCCATCCGTCCGGCTACGGCTGTTCCTGTGACCGCGTCGGCTGTCCCACCCCGGCCCGGCATCCCGTCTCGTTCGCCTGGCAGACGCAGGCGACCACCGACCCGGAGAAGGTCGCGCAGTGGCTGCGCGCCGATCCGCAGGCCAACTTCATCACCGCCACCGGCATGGTCCACGATGTGCTCGACGTGCCCGCGGACGCCGGGCGGCAGGCCCTGGAGCGGCTGGGCGCGGCCGGGGTCGAGGTAGGGCCCGTCGCCACCAGCAGCGCCGACCTCCAGCAGGGCCGGATGCTGTTCTTCACCGCCACCCGCGGCACCCCCGAGGACGAGGACGAGTGGTGGCCGTGCGAGCTCGACTGCCACCCCGAGACGATGGACGAGCATCCGGGGCTGCGCTGGCACTGCCGGGGCAGCTATGTGCTCGTACCGCCCGCACGGCTGCCGGGCGACGGCCACGTGGGCTGGCTGCTGGGCCCCGAGCGGCCGCTGCCCGATCCGCTGACGCTGCTGGAGACGCTGACCGACGCCTGCGCCCAGTTCGCCGACGAGGACCGCGACCACGAGTCGGCCGCCTGGCCGATAGGACGCTAGTCACGGTCACGGTCACGGTCACGGACGCGGTCACGGTCACGGTCACGGACGCGGACGCGGTCACGGACGCGGTCACGGTCACGGTCACGGACGCGGACGCGGTCACGGACGCGGACGCGGTCACGGACGCGGTCACGGGGGGCCGGGGCGGCTACTCGCCCTTGGCCGCCGTCACGCCCTCCAGCCGGTTGAGGAAGACCACCTGTGGGTCCGCCGCGTCCTTGGCCGGGACCCGGACCGCCGACTCGGCCACCCTGGTGAGGGTCACCGCCTTCTTCGCCTCGCCCGTCATCAGCGCCTTGATCTGCGCATCGGGGCTGGGCCGGAACCCCTTCGCCATGGTCTGCTTCTGCCGGTGGTGCGAGGCGAAGAACACCAGCGCCCCGCCGTCCTGGGTGCGCAGCCCCACCGGGGCGTACGGGGCGCCCTGGGCGGGGGTGTCGATGTACTCCGTCCAGAACTTCGGGGTGCGGACGAACTTCTTCCGGGAATCCCGCAGCTCCGAGGTCGCCTGGCCGTCCGCGAAGATCTCGCCCTTGCCTGTCATCAGGTAGTCGGCGTACTCGGCGCTCAGCTTGTCCGGCCGGGTCACAAGCCGCGGCGTCGGCCCGGCGGCCGGCACCGGCTTGGCCCAGCCGTCCTTGTCGGTCGCCAGGTCCGGGACCTCGTCCTGGCTGAGGATCGACAGATACGCGGCCTTCCACGGCTGGTCCGCACCGGCGCGGGTGAAGACGAACAGCCAGCGGTTGTCGTCCCGGTCGCTGTCGGTGTCCGCCACGAAGAACTTCGGCCAGCCCACCTGCTTGGGGATCGAGTAGCGGGCGTCGGACAGCTTCAGCTCGGGGAACTTCGGGTTCCCGCCGGGGGAATTGGCGTGCTGGGCCTTGAGGTCGGCCGTGCTGATGGCCTCCAGCGGCCCCGTCTCCACCTCGCTCGCCAGAGACGGATCCAGCTCGCGGTACGCCTTGTTGTACCCATCGGCGAACCGCTGGAGGGCCTTGGGGGCCTCAGCCTTGTCCACCGACGGGATGTTCTCCCGCTCGCCGTGCACCGTCATGCACCCCGTCAGCGTCATCCCCAGCGTCAGCACCGCTGCGGCCGTCGGAACTGCGAACTGCCGACGGGGCGACCTGCGTGTCATGGGGCTCCGGCTCCTTCGGGGCTGCTTTTGACGGCGCCACCCTACCCGGGAGCAGGAACACCGCGAGCGTGGGGACCAGATACGCCACCCACACCCACGCCTGAAGCACGGTCGGGTCCGGCTGGAAGTTGAAGACGCCCTTGAGCAGCGTGCCGTACCAGGAGTCCGGCGAGATCGTCGCGCTGATGTCGAAGGCCAGCGAGTGCACCCCCGGGAAGAAGTCGGCCTCCTGCAGATCGTGGACGCCGTACGCGAGCACACCCGCCGCCACCACGACCAGCATCCCGCCGGTCCAGGTGAAGAACTTCGCCAGATTGATCTTCAGCGCGCCGCGGTAGAACAGCCAGCCCAGCACCACCGCGGTCAGCAGGCCCAGCACCACCCCGATCAGCGGATCCGCCGTGCCGTCGTTGCTCGCCCGCACCGCCGCCCAGACGAACAGCGCCGTCTCCAGACCCTCCCGGCCCACCGCCAGGAAGGCCGTGGCCACCAGCGCGCCGGTGCCCATCGCGAGCGCGGCGTCCAGCTTGCCGTGCAGCTCGGCCTTCAAATGCCGGGCGGTGCGCCGCATCCAGAAGACCATCCAGGTGACCAGGCCCACCGAGAAGACCGACAGCGAGCCGCCGAGCGCCTCCTGCGCCTCGAAGGTCAGCTCCTGCGAACCGAACTCCAGCGCCGCGCCGAAGGACATGCTCAGCGCGATCGCGACGCCGATGCCCAGCCACACGGGCCGCAGCGCGTCCCGGCGGCCCGTCTTGACCAGATAGGCGATCAGGATGCAGACGACCAGGCTGGCTTCGAGCCCTTCGCGCAGACCGATCAGGTAATTGCCGAACACGAGGTTTGCCTTTCTCTCGGGGGTCCCTCGGGGGTCTTCAGGAGTCCGTCAGGAGAACAGCGCCCGGCCCCACCAGTCGTCCGCGTTCCGGACGCCCGGCGGGACGGCGAAGAGCGCCGAACCCACGTGCTGGATGTACTCGTTGAGCGCGTCAGTGCGCGCCAGCCGCTGCTGGAGGGGGACGAATCCGTCCCGTACGTCGTGCTGGTAGGCGAGGAAGAACAGCCCCGCGTCCAGCCGCCCCAGACCGTCCGTACCGTCGGTGAAGGAGTAGCCGCGGCGCAGGATCCGCACCCCGCCGTTGGAGTCCGGATGGGCGAGCCGGACATGCGCGGTGGGCAGCATCGCCTTCAGATTCGGCGCGTCGTGCTCGCGCTGCTTGCCGTACGGCGCGCCCTCGCCCTTGTCCCGCCCGAAGATGTCCTCCTGCTCCTTGAGCGAGGTGCGGTCCCAGGTCTCGATATGCATCCGGATGCGGCGCGCCACCAGGTACGAGCCGCCGGCCAGCCACGCCGGGCCCGTCTTCTCGCTCACCCACACATGCTTCTTCAGTGCGGCGGTGTCGGTGCCCGCGATGTTCCGGGTGCCGTCCTTGAAGCCCATCATGTTGCGCGGCGTCTGCGCGTCCGGTGTCGTCGAGGACGTCTTGCCGAAGCCCAGCTGCGACCAGCGGATCGCGACCTTGCCCATGCCGATCCGGGCCAGGTTGCGGATCGCGTGCACGGCCACCTGCGGATCGTCGGCGCACGCCTGGACGCACAGATCGCCGTCGCTGCGCGCCGGGTCGAGATCGTCCCCGGGGAAGGCGGGCAGGTCGATCAGGGCCTTGGGGCGGCGCGCCGCGAGGCCGAACCGGTCCTTGCCCTTCTTGTCCTCGAAGAGGGTCGGCCCGAAGCCGATCGTGAGGGTGAGCCGGGACGCCTTGAGCCCGAGCGCCTCGCCGGTGTCGTCCGGCGGCGCCTCCACCAGGTCGCTGACCGCGCCGCCGCCGACCGCGTGCCCCTGGGTCATCCGGGCCGCCGCCTTGGTCCACTCCTTCAGCAGCGCGATCAGCTCGGCGCGGTCGTCGGTGGTGACGTCGAAGGCCGCGAAGTGCAGCCGGTCCTGTACGGGCGTGGCGATCCCCGCCTGGTGGGCGCCGTGGAACGGCACCGCGGCGCCGCTGTCGGCCACCGGCCGGGTGTCGTCCCCGCCGCCGCCCATGGCGGCTGCCGCGCCCCCGGCGGCCGCGGCGCCGAGCGCCAGCCCGGCACCGCCCCAGCCGATCAGCGCGCGGCGCGAGGGGCTTGTCGTGGCCTCGTCGGTCATGCCCGGCTCTCCCTGTTGCTTGGCGTTGGCGTTGGCTACTTGACGACGACGGCGGCGGCGAGCTTGGAGAGCGGCTCGGCCAGGGCGTTGACCGCGTCCGACAGCTCCTTGCGCTTCGACTTCGAGACGGTGTCGTACGACACGAAGCCGTCGCCCTCGCGATACTTGTCGAGCAGCTTCCTGACTGCCGCGAACTGCTTGTCCAGCTCCTTGGCCAGCGCCGGGTCGTTCTTGGCGGCCACCGGCTTCAGCAGCTTGTACGAGGTCTCGGCGCCCTCGACGTTGCCCTCGAAGTCGAGGAGGTCGGTGTGGCTGTAGCGCTCCTCCTCGCCGGTGACCTTGCCGGTCTGCACCTCGTCCAGCAGCTCCTTGGCGCCGTTGGCCATGCCGGTGGGGGTGATGTCGGCGGTGCCGACGCGCTTCTGCCAGTCCTTGAGGTCCGTGACGAGCCGGTCGGCGAGGTCGTGGTCGGCCTTGGTGATCTTCTTCGTGTGCCACAGCGACTTCTCGAGCCGGTGCCAGCCGGTCCACTTCTGGCCCTTCTCCAGGCCGTCCTCGCGCACATCGACCTTCGGGTCGATATCGCCGAAGGATTCGGCGACCGGCTCGGTGCGCTCCCAGCCGACGCGGGAGGGCGCGTACGCCTTCTTGGCGGCCTCCAGATCGTCCTTCTTGATCGCCGCGGCGAACGCCTTGGCCTTGGGCAGCGTCTCGTCGGCCTGCTTCTGCACATAAGCGCGGTACGCGGCGACGGCCTTGTCCAGCTGGGGGTTGCGCTTGGCGGCCGTGCCCTTGCCGGTCGCGGACACCTTCTGGCGGATGCCGCGACCCTTCATCCCGGGCTTGCAGGCGATCTCGTACGAACCGGCCTTGATCTCGGCGTTGATCGAGGCGTGGGTGCCCGGGCCGATGTTCTCCCGCTCGGTGACGATCCGGTCGCCCGCGGCGTACACATACACCTCGGTGGTCTTGGAGCCCTTGTTCTCCACGGCGAGCTTGACGTGCCCCGCGGGGAAGGAGGTCTTCGAGACCTCGCACTTGTTGTCGGAGGCGGTGACCTGGACGGCGTCGGAGTCCTTGGCGTCGGACTTCTCGGCGCAGCCGGCGACGGCGGTGATCGTGGTCAGGGCCGATATCGCGGCGACGACAGAAGTGCGAGCGGCTCGCATACGGGCTCCAGGCAGGCTCAGTGGTGGGACAGATACAAGCAGGGCGTTGCTGGATAAGGCTGCCCTAACTTAACTGAGCCTTGCCTGTGCAGTTTCACTGGGGTCTTATGAAGCGCTTACTAAAGGGTAAAATTTTGGTCATGCGACGCGTCTGTCGCCGTAAGGGCTGCTGGAACGACGACACCTCGGCACGCACCCGCCGGTCATCGGCCATGGTCCGCGCGGCGCCGCCGCCGCCGATGGAGTGCCCGGCCATCCCGATCCGACTGGAGTCGACGATCATGTGGCCGTGCCGCCATGCCGGATGGGGCCCGGTCAGCTGGTCGAGGGTGAAGGAGATGTCCTTGGACCGGCCCTCGGCAACGGACGCGTACCCGGTCTCGCGGCCCGGCCAACCGGCGCCCGTGCGTCCCTCGGCCGGTGCGGGCGGGCCTCACGGCAGGGTCAGGATCTCCGCGCCCGTCTCCGTCACCACCAGCGTGTGCTCGAACTGGGCCGTCCGCTTTCGGTCCTTGGTGACGACCGTCCAGCCGTCCTCCCACATGTCGTACTCGTACGTGCCCAGCGTCAGCATCGGCTCGATGGTGAAGGTCATCCCCGGCTTGATCTCGGCCGTGTGATGCGGGCTGTCGTAGTGCGGCACGATCAGGCCCGAGTGGAAGGACGTATTGATGCCGTGGCCCGTGAAGTCGCGGACGACGCCGTACCCGAAGCGCTTGGCGTACGACTCGATGACCCGGCCGACGATGTTGATCCTGCGGCCCGGCTTGACCGCCTTGATCGCGCGGTTGAGCGACTCCCGCGTCCGCTCGACCAGCAGCCGCGACTCCTCGTCCACCTCGCCGCACAGGTAGGTGGCGTTGTTGTCGCCGTGCACCCCGTTGATGTAGGCGGTGACGTCCAGGTTCACGATGTCGCCGTCCCGGAGAACGGTGGTGTCCGGGATGCCGTGGCAGATGACCTCGTTGACGGACGAGCACAGCGACTTGGGGAAGCCGCGGTAGCCCAGCGTGGAGGGGTAGGCGCCGTGGTCGCACATGTACTCATGCGCCACCCGGTCCAGCTCGTCCGTCGTCACCCCCGGCGCGATCAGCTTGGCGGCCTCCTCCATCGCCCGCGCGGCGATCCGCCCCGCGATCCGCATCCGCTCGATCGTTTCGGCGTCCTGGACCTCGGGACCCTCGTACGGTGTGGGCCCCTCCTTCCCCACATACTCGGGGCGCGGGATCGAGGCGGGGACGGGGCGCGTGGGGGAGAGCTTCCCCGGGACAAGAAGCGACTGGCCAGACATATCAGCGAGTGTATCGGCGGCGCATCGGGCAGCATGGCCGCAAGCGAGCGCGCGGCAGCGCGAGTGGAGGACGGAGACCAGGATGGCGCTGTTCAGGAAGAGGCCCGCCGGCAAGCCGGGCGAGTGGTACTACTGCATCAAGCACCACAAGGTCGAGGAGGGCCCGGAGTGCCGCGCGGCGGACCGGATGGGGCCCTATGCGACGCGCGGCGAGGCCGAGCGGGCGTTGGAGCTGGCCGCGGAGCGGAACCTTCAGTGGGAGAACGACGAGCGGTGGCGGGATGACGCGGGGGGCGGGGGCGCCTCCAGGTCGTCCGGCGACTGAGGACACGCCTGAGTGGTGGCCGGTGCGGGTCATCGCGCGCAGCGACGGCGGTTCGGCGTCGTGGGCGGGGGGCGTCCTCGTCGGTCAGGGTCACGAGGGGACATGGTCCGGCCGCGTCCCGACGCCCGGCAACCGCATTACGCTCCTCACCATGAGGCCCCTCACCACCGCGCGGGCGGTGGCGCGGTCAGCTGCTCGGCCAGCCGTGCCAGGCGGTCGCGGAAGCGGCGGCGGCCGGAATGGGTGGGGAGGGTGTTCTCGCCGGCGGCGGCGCTCACCAGGTGCTGGACGGTGTCGAGGTCGAGGTCGGACCCCTCGGGGGCGGACAGGGCGTCATGGGCCAGGGAGTGCAGTTCGGGTTGGCCGCCGTCGAGGGCGAGAACGGTCGCGCCGCCCCGGCGCGCGTCGTTCACCCGCTCCAGAAGCCCGGACCCGGGGTCGCCCGGGGCGACGACGAGCAGGGTTTCGCCACGCCCCGCGCCCGCCAGCCGCCCGAGCCCGACCGACAGATGCGCGGGGACGGACCCCTCCGGTACCCGGTGGCGTACCAGGGTGGGGGACAGCTCGGGCAGACCGGACCAGGCGGCCTCGTCGTCGAGATGGGCCGCCAGATGCCAGGGCTCGTACTCCTCACTGCCCACCAGCAGCAACCCGCCCCCACGCGGCCCGACCGAGGCCCGCAGGGAACCCGCGAAGCGGCGCGTGGCCTGCAACCACTCGGTCCCGGCGAGCACTTCGCGCAGCAGCGCGACCCGTACGGCGTCCATGCCCCCGGATCCTGCCGCGCGCCGAGCCCCACCGTGGCCGAGTCACCCCCGCCTCACCCCTTCGGGGCACGCGCGGGCGACACGGGGCGGCGTACCCCTGGTGTACCCGGCGCGTGCCCCAGCCCCGGCGTCGAGATGGGTAATGGCCAACCCCGGTTACCGGGTGCGCCGCCTCCGAGAGCCTGTGATGCGGCGTCCTAGCTGGTGCCAAGGACGGTCTCGTTCGAAGGGCGGGGGCGGCCGAGGACTGGGCGATGAGGTAGCGCACGGCGTCCACCGAGTCCGCCAGTTCACTCCGCGCCTCCTGGGCGGCGGCGGCTTCCTGCTGGAGGGCGTCAATCTGGTCGGCCGCCCGCTCGGCCCATGCGTCGTCCAGCGACCGCTCGGATCCGCACACCGGCAGGAGGTCTCGTACGGGTGCCGCCGACTGTGCTCCAGCGCCTTGGTGAGCAGCTCGCCCCGCTGGTGAGCGTCCTCGGCGCCGGAGGCGCGCACGTCGTCCAGTACGGCCACGGCCTCGCGCAGCCGGTCCACCGCCGCGCCGACATCGACGAGGTCGGGTCCGGTCAGTGCGGCAGTAGCGCGCAGCGCGGGGAGTTCGCCGTCCTCCACGCGCTGCGGACCCGCGGCGCGGGCGGTGTCCATTAGTGAGTACGCGGCGCACGTGGTGCCCGGTCTCTTGCAGACGAAGGATTACGCGCGGGCTGTCCTGAGTCTCGACACACTGCTCAGCGGCGAGGAGCAGTTGGAGGAGCGCGTCGCCGCCCGGCTGGGACGGCAGGAGCGGCTCGCTTCCTCCGACCGCCCCAATCTGTGGGTCGTCCTGGACGAGGCGGTGCTGAGACGTCCGGTCGGCGGCCGAGCCGTCCGTTGAAGACCGGCCACCGTCTCTGACCCGGCCGGGAACCGGCCGCCGCCGGCTTTCCGGATCCGCCGGATCCTCGTACGCGGGGGTCCGGCGGGCCACGAACTCCCCCAAGAACGTGGGGAAAAGAACCACCTACCCACCCTCCCCTCCCCCACGTCACCCGTACGGGTGACCGGCTTGCGGGTGCGGGACCGGGACGGTTACGTTCGCGGCGACAACCACAGACAGAAGACGGCCCCCGCCGGGACTGCGAATCCCGAACGAGGGCCTGACCGATCAGGAAGAACACCCTTCCCGATGGCTGACCCGCAGTCTAACGCGCGCCCGCGCGCCGACGCCGGAGCACCGACCTCCGGCGTGATCCACGTCCGTACCCGCCTCACCGCCGACTTCACCGTGATCGCCAACGCCCTCGCGCAGCGGCGCGGAAGCGCGGTCACGATCGGCGTCGCGGCCTACATCCTCTCGCTGCCGGACGGCGCGCCCGTGAGCATCGCCGCACTGTGCGAGCACTTCACCGAAGGCGAGATCCTGATCTCGCGGGCACTCAGGGAACTGGAGGACGCGGGCTATCTGGAGCGGCGGCGCGAGCGCGGGCCCGGCGGTGTGATCCGTACCCGGACCTACTTCTACGACATACCGAGGTGGGAAGTGCCCACCCCGCCACCGCCTACGCCGCCACGCCCCCGAAGGCCCTTAGCGGAGGAGACACCTGCGCGGACGCCCGCAGGGACGCGCGGGACGGACGCCGCCCCGGACGCCGCCCCCGCGTCCACCACCACCGGCCCAGCTCCAGCACCGGTAGCAGACCCCGAGCCCGGCGCCCCGCCGACGCACGAGACCAGGGCGGCACCGACCGCCACGCCACTTTCCGTGCCGCCTCCACAGCCCCCGTCCTCGCTTGCCGAGGCCGACGAGCAGGCGGTCGCCATCCTCGCCTCGCTGCGTATCGCCGACCCCCGGCTGATCCTCTCCCGGCGGGAGGTAGCCGAGCTCGCCCCCGCCGTCACGCAGTGGCTCGCGGCAGGCGTCGGGCCCGCCCAGATCACCGCCGCGCTCACCGGTCGACTCCCGGACCAGTTCCTGGCCCGTCCGTCCCGCATCCTGCGCTTCCGGCTCAGCGAACCGCCCCTCGCCGTGCCCGCCCCGGCCGCATTGCCCAGCACGCCGGCCGTCCTGCCCTGGCAGACCTGCGACGGCTGCGAACGAGCATTCCGCGCGGCGGAACCCGGCCGCTGCCGTGACTGCCGAGCCGAGGGCGAGATGCCCGCAGCCACCGCCTCCGGGGAGGTTCGGCGTGCGGCCGGTTGAGCGGGAGAGTCAGTCGCTGTCCGTCCGTGTGCGACACCGCTGGCCAGGAAACTAAGTAATGCGATCGACACCGGGAGTATGGTGACTTGTATGGCGACGAAGAAGGTGACGGTCACGATCCCAGAGGATCTCCTTGAGGAGATCCGTCCAGAGGTTGCCGAGCGGGGCATGTCGGCTTACATCGCGGAAGCGCTACGCCTCAAGCGAGACCGGGACCGGCTCCTTGAGCTGATCGATTGGCTGGAGGAAGAACACGGTCCGGTCACCGAAAG
Source organism: Streptomyces sp. NPDC005393 (assembly GCF_040606675.1). Classification (NCBI taxonomy): domain Bacteria; kingdom Bacillati; phylum Actinomycetota; class Actinomycetes; order Kitasatosporales; family Streptomycetaceae; genus Streptomyces; species Streptomyces sp. NPDC005393. Next base: position 21,524 of record NZ_JBEXFG010000066.1, read on the forward strand.
TGAGCAGGCCGCTGCGCTGGAGGAACTGGACGGTCTCGATGCCGAACACGTGCGGCGCGCCGCCGGAAAGGGCCTCTCGGGGGAGGCTGCGTGAAGGAGCGAAGCGGTAAGCGCACGCCACCGCTCCGGATCTTCGTACTCGACTGCGAGGCTCTGTCACTGGCTGTGCGCGGCGACCGGATGATGATCGCGCGGCTCAGTCTCGCAGCCCAAGGTGAGGCCGAGGTCGTGACGTCCCCGATGACACTCGTCGAGGCATACGACGGAAGAACCACCGAACAACGCTGGGACTGGGTACTCTCGCGCCTCAGCGTCGCGGATGTCGGGAAGGACGAGGCCCGACAGGCGCGCCGGCTCTTGGCCGACGCCGGGCTGCACGGCCACAAGTACGCGATCGACGCCGTGCTCGCCGTTATCGCGAGACAGCAGAAGGGTCAGGTAACCGTCTTCACCTCGGACGTAGATGACCTGGAGAAGCTGGTCCCGGACAGGATCGTCGTCAAAAAGGTGTGACCACGGCCCGGCCTCAGTCATACGACGACACCGTGGAGGGCCGCCGAGCGGCGGCCAGCCCGCTACTCCTCGTGACTACTTCGCCCCGGGGGCCCACAGGGCCGCCACGATCTCCATCTGCTTGAGGACCAGGTCAACGGCCTTGCGTTCCTCCTCGGGCGGGTAGTCGAATGGCTGGTCGGCTTGGCAGGTTGAGGTGTCGCACTCGGGGGTGGCCTTCGTGGCCAGGTCGGTTCTGGGTGTGCTGCTGTGGGTCCACAGCGGTGGAGCGGGTACGGCGGATCTCGGCGCCCCCGCGACGGCGCGCGCATGAGGCTGCGGCGGGGCATCGCGATCGCCGGCGTCGCCGCCGGTGGTGTTGCGGTGACGACGATGCTCGTGGGGCTTGTCACGAACGCGGTGTCCAATCAGTCGCGGTGGCCCGGCTGGCTGGGGTGGCTCCAGGAGCATGCGTGGTTCTCGTTCGTTTTGCTGGGTGTGGTGATGGTCGGGGGGACCGCGGTACTGGCCGCGTTATCGGAGACTCGGACGCCTGCACGGGTCGATGAGCCGCCGTGCCGGCCGGAGGATGGTTCGGGGCTTCCGGGTGCCGCCCCCGGGTGCCGCGCCTGCCGCGACCCGCGCCAGCCGGGTCGGCGTCAGTTCTTCGCGTGGCGGCTCCCGGTCAGGCTCAGGTAGGCCGCGTAGAGCAGTTGGGCGCCGCCTACGCAGGCCAGTACCACACCCGTCTTGGCGGGGCTGATGACCGGGATCTCGACATCGTGGGCGAACAGCCGCAGCGCAAGCCCGGCGGCGAGGGTGACGGCGCCTTCCAGGGCGTGCTTGAGAGCCGGGGGCATCGTGAGGATCCTTCAAGGAGACGGCGGGGGAACGGATTTCACGCTACGGCCGCGTTTCCGCCCGCTCCTCGGCCCCGCGAACGAGATCCCGGGGCCGCACTGCATCGTTCGACGGACAGCGTCTCCAACTGTTCATGCGCCGTCTCTTGACGCCCTGTGAGGCAAACCCTAAGGTCGCCGCACACAAGGGACGTCCTACGTCCCATTTTTCTGGCTCGGCACTCGATTGCGACGGGGCATCGGGAGGGTCTGATGGCAGACGGTACGGCAGCGTGCTCGTACGAGGTGTCCGTCCCCTTCCGGGCGGGGGCCGAGCGGTATGCGAGCTACCGGATTCCGGCGGTGGTGGCGACCCGCGCCGGGACGCTGCTCGCCTTCGCCGAGGGACGGGTGGCGTCCTCCGCCGACTACGGACGGATCGACCTCGTGCTCAAGCGGTCGGCCGACGGCGGGCGGACCTGGGGCCCGGTACAGGTCGTCGCCCGGAACGGGACCGGCACGGCGGGCAACCCCGCGCCCGTCGTCCTGGAGGGCGGCGCCCACGACGGCCGGATCGTCCTGGTGCACGTACGCAGTGCCGCCTCCGCGACCGAGGACCGGATCCGGCGCGGCGAGGTGTCCGCGGCCGACGCGCGGCGGGTGTGGCTGACGCACAGCGACGACGAGGGGGTGGCCTGGAGCGAGGCCCGGGAGATCACCGGGCAGACGCAGCGGCCCGAGTGGCGCTGGTACGCCACGACCCCGGGCCATGCGATCCGGCTCCGCCACGGTGAGCACGCGGGCCGGATCGTCGTACCGGCCAATCACTCCCTGCCCCCGACCGTCCCCGGCGACGACGGCACGGAGGGCGTCTACAACGGCGGACACGATCTGCTCAGCGACGACGACGGCGAGACCTGGCGGATCGGGTACGTGGACGACAACCCCGACGGCTATGTCAACGTCAACGAGACGACTGCCGCCGAACTCCCCGACGACCGCGTCTACTTCAACACCCGCACGGACGGGACCGCGCCCGGCAACCGCGCCGACGCCTGCTCCCACGACGGCGGCGCCACCCTGGACCGCCCCTTCCGGCCGCAGGCCGGTCTCGTCACGCCCGTCGTCGAAGGCAGTGTGCTGCACCTGGGCGAGCCGGACGTACTGCTGTACTCCGGTCCCGCCGACCCCGGCTACCGGGCGCTGATGACCGTACGCGCCAGCCGCGACGGCGGCGTCACCTGGCGGCCCGTGCACACCGTCGACGGGCTGCCCGCCGCCTATTCGGATCTGGTCCGGCTCGATGACGAAACGGTCGGACTGCTCTACGAGACCGGCGACTTCAGCGCCTACTCGACCCTCACATTCCGGCGCATTCCGATGGAGGAGCTGGTATGAGCACATCAGAAACGAGCACATCAGCAAGCACATCAGAAACGAGCACAGCAGAAGCGCGCGCGCACGGACCGCAGCGCCGCACCGTCCTCGGCGGTGCGGCCGCCGTGGCCGCAGGGTTCGCCCTCGCGGGCTGCGGCTCGGACGACGACAAGAGCGACGAGCCCAAGGACCGTAAGAAGGGCGAGAAGATCACGCTGACCTTCTGGTCCTGGGTGCCGGGCATCGACAAGCCGGTCGACCTGTGGAACAGCAAGAACCCCGACGTGCGCGTCAGGGTCGAGAAGGTCTCGGCCGTCGACGGCGCCCAGTACGCGAAGATGCACGCCGCGATCAAGGCGGGGAACCCGCCGGACCTCGGCCAGATCGAATACGCGGTGGTGCCCAGCTTCCTCATCGACAACGGTCTGCTCGACCTCACCAAGTACGGGGTCGGCGACCACAAGGACAAGTTCATCGGCTGGCAGTGGCAGCAGTCCGTGTTCGGCAAGGCGGTCTACGCCGTCCCGCAGGCGTCGGGTCCGATGGGCCTGTTCATCCGCCGGGACCTCTTCGACAAGTGGGGCGTGGAGCCGCCCGCCACCTGGGACGAGTACGAGGCGGCGGCCGAGACGATCCGTAAGAAGGGCGCCTGGATCGAGACCTTCTCGGCGACGAACGGCAACCGCTTCGCGGGTCTGGCCTGGCAGGCCGGGGCGCGCTGGTTCGGCACCCAGGGCGACACCTGGACCGTCTCCATCGACGACGAGCCGACCCGCAAGGTCGCCGACTACTGGTACAACCTGGTCAGGCGGAAGCTCATCAAGACCATCCCGGACCGGCAGAACGCCTGGTACAAGGATGTCCAGACCGGTGCGATGGCCTCCTGGCTCGGCGCCAGCTGGGGCGATGCCCTGCTGGTAGGCAACGCGCCCAAGACCTCCGGCAAGTGGCGGGTCGCGCCCATGCCGCAGTGGAAGAAGGGCGACGGCGCCTACGCCAACTGGGGCGGCTCCACCACCGCGATCTTCGCCAAGAGCAAGTACCCCAAGGACGCGCTGGCCTTCGCGGTCTGGCTCAACACCGACCCCGAGTCGATCAAGCTGCTGATCGAGAACGGCTATGGCACCCCCGGCGCCAAACAGGGCTACGCCACCTCCGACCTCGACGTCCACAAAGACTTCTTCGGCGGCCAGGAGTACAGCAAGGTGTTCGACGCCGCGAGCCAGGGCGTGGACACCAGCTGGAAGTGGGGCCCGGCCACCGACACCCTCTACCAGCGGCTCGGCGACGCCTTCACCGCCGCCATCGGCGACGGCGGCTCCTTCCGCTCCGTGCTGAAGAAGGTGCAGGGGCAGACCATCACCGACCTGAAGGAAAAGGGCCTGAAGGTGGAGGCCGGGTGATACGCCCCACCCGTACGGAGGCTCGCAGCGCGCGGGCGGCGGCCGGCTTTCTGCTGCCGTTCCTCGCGCTCTTCCTCCTCTGCTTCATCGCGCCCATCGGCTACGCCCTCTACGAGAGCCTGCTGAAGGTCGAGCGGACCGGGCCGCTCGGCCTCGGCGGCGAGACGAAGCAGGTGTGGGCGGGCCTGTCCAACTACGCGCACGCGCTGCGGGACGACCGCTTCACCGCCGGCTTCGGCCGGGTGCTGGTCTTCGGCGCCGTACAGATCCCGGTGATGATCGCCTTCGCCACCGGGCTCGCGCTGCTGCTGGAGGCGGCGTCCGCCCGCTGGGTCGGCTTCTTCCGTACCGCCTTCTTCCTGCCGTACGGCGTGCCCGGGGTGATCGCCTCGATCCTGTGGGGCTTCCTCTACGTGCCGGGGATCAGCCCGCTCGTGGAGATGGCGCACTCGGCGGGCTGGGACGTCGACTTCCTGGGCCGCTCCACCGTGCTGTGGTCCATCGCCAACATCGTCACCTGGCAGTTCACCGGCTACAACATGCTGGTGCTGATCGCCCAGCTGAAGGCCGTACCCGGGGAGCTGTACGAGGCGGCCCGGATCGACGGGGCGAACGCCTGGCAGGTCGCCCGCCACATCAAGCTCCCGCTGATCAGACCCGCGCTCGTGCTCACCACCGTCTTCAGCCTCATCGGCACGCTCCAGCTCTTCGCCGAACCCAAGGTCCTCAAGCCGCTGAGCAACTCCATCGACTCCGGCTACACACCCAATCTGGCCGCCTACAACGAGGCGTTCACCAGCAACAACCAGCACATCGCGGCGGCCGAGGCGGTGCTGCTGGCCCTTGTCGCATGCGTGCTGTCCTTCGGCTTCCTGAGGCTCGTGGGACAGCGGGGGAAGGACGGCGAGGGCCGGTGGTGAGTACGCAGGGCACCCGGGAGATCCCGGCCGACGGCGCACCGGAGCCGCGCCCCGGCCCGGAGGGGCGGAGCCGGCGCCGCGCGCCGCGTGGCGGCGGACCGCTGCGATACCGGATCATCACCGCCTCGCTGCTCGCCGTCGCCGCCGTCTACTTCCTCGCCCCGGTCTACTGGCTCATCGTCTCCGCCACCAAGTCCAGCAGCGATCTCTTCGGCACCTTCGGCTTCTGGTTCTCCGATCCGCATCCGATCGACTATCTGCACCGGGTGCTGACGTACGACGACGGCATCTACGTCCGGTGGTTCGCCAACAGCCTGATGTACGCGGGCATCGGCGCGCTCGCCGCCACCCTGCTGTCGGCCGCCGCCGGCTACGCCCTGGCCAAGTTCCGCTTCCCCGGCCGCGAGGGCATCTTCAACGTCATCCTGGCCGGTGTGCTCATCCCCGGCACCGCGCTGGCCCTCCCGCTCTATCTCCTCTTCAGCAAGATCGGGCTCGCCAACACCTACTGGGCCGTGCTCATCCCGAGCGTCGTCAGCCCGTTCGGCGTCTATCTCTGCCGGATCTACGCGGCCGCCGCCGTGCCCGACTCCCTGTTGGAGGCGGCGCGGATCGATGGCGCGGGGGAGGCGCGGATCTTCTCCACGCTGGGGCTGCGGCTGATGACCCCGGCTCTGGTCACCGTCTTCCTCTTCCAGTTCGTCCACATCTGGAACAACTTCTTTCTGCCGCTGGTCATGCTCTCGGACTCCGACCTCTATCCGATCCAGCTGGGGCTGACCGCCTGGCAGGGGTACGCGGACCGGCAGCCCGAGCTGTACCAGTACACGGTCGGCGGGGCGTTTCTGTCCGTGCTGCCGCTGATGGTGCTGATGGGGGTGTTGCAGCGGTACTGGCGTACGGGGCTCACCGAGGGCAGCGTGAAGGCGTAGGAAATGTCACGGTGAAGGCGTAGGTCGGGCGTGACAGTATCGCTGTCATGACTACTTCTGATGGCGCGACAACCCCCGCGAAGAAGGCCCCCGCCAAGGACCCGTGGGACCTTCCCGATGTGTCCGGCCTCGTTGTCGGCGTGCTCGGTGGCACCGGCGACCAGGGCCGCGGCCTCGCCTACCGGCTGGCCAGGGTGGGCCAGAAGGTGATCATCGGCTCGCGCAAGGCCGAGCGCGCGCGGACGGCGGCCGAGGAGCTGGGCGGCGCGGAGCTCGGCATCGAGGGCGAGGTGAACGCCGAGTGCGCGCGGCGCAGCGACATCGTGATCGTCGCCGTGCCGTGGGAGGGGCACGGCAAGCTGCTGGAGTCGCTGCGCGAGGAGCTGAGCGGCAAGCTCGTCGTCGACTGCGTCAACCCGCTGGGCTTCGACAAGAAGGGCGCGTACGCCCTGAAGCCGGCGGAGGGCAGTGCCGCCGAGCAGGCCGCCGCCCTGCTCCCGGACTCCCGGGTCACCGCCGCCTTCCACCATCTGTCGGCCGTCCTGCTGCAGGACCCGGAGGTCGGCGACATCGACACCGATGTGATGGTCCTGGGCGAGGCCCGCGCCGACACCGACATGGTTCAGGCCCTGGCCGCGCGGATCCCGGGCATGCGGGGCATCTACGCGGGCCGGCTGCGCAACGCCCACCAGGTCGAGTCCCTGGTGGCCAACCTGATCTCGGTCAACCGCCGCTTCAAGGCCCATGCGGGTCTGCGCGTGACGGACGTCTAGCCCCGTACGTCCGGGTCACCCCGTTCGTCTCGGTGGGGCATGGGGGACAATGTCCGGGAGTGCCACACCCCCGACAGGAGCCGATCCCATGCCCCGCCTCGCCGTCTACACCCTCGCGGTCTGCGTCCTCGCCATCGCCGCGGCCGTCGTGTCCTTCGTCCAGGGCAGCTGGCTCGGGGTGGTATGGATCCTGCTCGCGGGGATCTCGTCCAACATGACCTGGTACTACCTGCGCAAGGCCCGGGGCGACCGCGAGAGCGCGGGCGCCGCCGGCTGAACCCGGATAAGCGCGGAGTGTCACATCTCGTACGGGTCATCGTTCATCCCGGCGCCGATGTGGTGTAGCGCATCCCGCAGACTGCCAGGGGCTTCACGCATTGCCCTTCCTCGGTGCGCCACCTTTTCGAGCAAGTTCAAGGTCACGACAGAAGACATCTCGCACGCGGCAAGGACGAGCCGCTCCGCTTCTTTCTCTGCCGCTCTCCACGACCTCACGTGCAGCAAGCTGTCAAGCAGGCGGACGGACGCCACGTTCTGATACCCGACATGCGCCCCGTCGCGATGATCCATCGCAACATCCTGTACGGGGATTTGGGCAACGACATCCTGCACGGCGGGTCCGGCGCCGACGTCCTCTACGGCGGCGAGGGCAACGACACGCTGTACGGCGATGAAGGCGACGACACGCTCTGGGGCAACAGCGGCGACGACGTGCTGCACGGCGGCGCGGGCAACGACCTCTCCGGCGGCCCGCAACAAGGTCTACCAGGACTGAGGCATGAGGGCAGGGCCTCCTGAGCGGCTCGGGGTCGCGAACCGAACCGAGTCGCCGAAGGCCCTGTAGCCGCGCCCGCGCCTGATCACCGGGTTCCCACCGGCTTCAGATCACGAGCTGACGCCAGGAAGCTGGGGCTCGCCCTGCCAGAAGCGGAAGAACTCCTGGCCCCAGTAGGTATCCCAGGCCGATACGCCCATGGCCCGCATCAGCGCGTCGATCGCGTCGAAGAACCCCTGGTTGACCTCCGGGATCCACAGCACCCCGAAGACCGCGAGCAGCCCGAACGGCGCGTACGGCTCCACCTGCCGCCGCACCCGGTACGACAGCCACGGCTCGATCACCCCGTAGCCGTCGAGCCCCGGCACCGGCAGCGAGTTCAAAATGGCGGCGGTGACCTGCAGCATCGCCAGGAAGGCCAGGGCGTAGCGGAAGACCTCCGGCACCCGGTCCACCGCGCCCAGCCAGAACGGCGCCGTCAGGGCGACCGCGAACAGCACGTTCGTCAGCGGCCCGGCGGCCGATATCAGGCTGTGCTTCCAGCGCCCCCGGATCCGGTGCCGCTCGATGAAGACCGCCCCGCCCGGCAGCCCGATCCCGCCCATGATCACGAAAACGACGGGCAGCACGATGCTGAGCGCCACATGCGTGTACTTCAGCGGGTTGAGGGTCAGATAGCCCTTCGCGCCGATCGACAGATCGCCCCCGTGCAGCGCGGTGCGGGCATGGGCGTACTCGTGCAGACACAGCGAGACGACCCAGCCGGAGACGACGAACAGGAAGACGGCGAAGCCGGGGCTCGCGGAGTAGTCCGTCCACACGGCCCACGCGGACACGACCATGATCGCGACCAGGCCGAGAAAGACGGGGCTGATGCGCCGGTCGCGGCGGCTGACTGCGGTGGTCATCGGGTGGGGTCTCCGTACGGGGTGGTGATCACTGACGAGGGAACGATGGACAGTGTGCGCACAGTTCCGGGCAAGGGGAAAACAGGGGTGATCGGGGCCACTCGGGCGGGGAGTCCGGCGGCTGGTCTGCGCCCAACCTGGTCAGGGAGGGAACGGTGACCAGCGCGGAGGACGGGCTCGTCGCGGTTCATGCGGGTCTGAGGTCGATGCCCCGCGTGGCGGGGCCGACCCCCGCGAGGGCCGGCCCGGTATCGCGGAGGCGACACCGGACGACGAGTCCGGGCGCCGTGGACGCGCTCGCCGAGGCGTGGGGCGTGCG
>NZ_JBEXFG010000067.1:0-28429 GCF_040606675.1 Streptomyces sp. NPDC005393
TGAACCTTACGGAGTGGGCGGAAGCGAACGGTGTGCATCGGCAGACCGCGTATCGCTGGTTCCGTGAGGGCAGCGGCCCGGCCGCGGCGGCCGCGGCAGCGGCGGCCGTCTCCGGCAGCGGGGCGGACAGGATGGCGGCGATCTCCGGGCGCGGCTCCGCGGCGGGCGCACAGGGCCCGGGGAGCTCCTTGGCACGTACGGCGCCGGTGATCCACGCGCGGTCGAGGACGCGCCGCTCATCGGCCTCGGCGACGAGGTCCTCGGACTGGTTGTAGTCGCCGTCGGCCGCCTGGACCGCCCAGAGGTGGACGGCGACGCCGTGCTCCTTGGCGGACATCAGGCCGGGCAGCAGATCGCCGTCGCCGGTGACGAGCACGATGTCGGAGCAGGCGCGGTTGCGGGCCAGCTCGGTGAGCTCGGCGTGCATGGCGGCGTCGACGCCCTTCTGGGCCCACCGGCCGTCGCTGCGGGTCAGCGCGCCGAGCCGGACGGTCACCCGGGGCATGACGCGCAGCCGCCGGTGCTCGGGCTGCGGTACCCGGTCGGGGGCGCCGTCGAACCAGTAGATGCGGAGCAGCGGGCGTTCGGTCTCGGCCTCGGCACGCTCTCGCAGCCCCTGGATGAGGGTCGCGTGGTCGACGGAGATACGGGACCGGGCGGGCTCCCCGGCAAGCAGGCTCGCGGCGGCGCCCAGCAGATATCCGGCGTCCACCAGGACGACGCAGCGGTCCACGTTCCACCCTCTTTCCTGACAGTCCAGTCGTCGGTCGCCCGCACACAGCCGTGCCCCGATTTTTTCTTCGTCTTTCTTTTGAGTCTGCCCGACCGTACGGGGGTTATCAGTCCGAACTGGATCACCGGCGTGGCGGATACGGCCTACCTTCGAAGACCCACCCTCTCACTCACCGTAATTGCCCGAAATGCACGGGCCACCGACGCATGTCACTGTTCTTCCCGGAGGGCTTCTCTCCAAAGGGCCCTTCGCGGGGGCTGATCCCAACTGGAGGAACACCACCATGGGCAAGAACAAGAACCGCGATCGCAAGCAGCGGCAGGAAGCGCAGCAGCAGCGGCAGAACCGCGGTATGGCCGACCGCCCCGCCGAGCAGGCGCAGCAGTCCTCGGTGGAAGCGCAGTCCCAGCAGACGCGGTCGGAGGGCGGCCCCTCGACGGCGCGCAAGGACCGGCAGAAGAGTTTCGGCCACAACTGACCCGCCGCGTCACGCGGTTGAGGGGCGCGCCTGGTCCGGGCGCGCCCCTTGTGCACGGGTCACCTCGTACGGGCGCTCAGCCCGCCAGGCAGGACGCCCCCAGCAGCACCTTGAGGTCGCCGAAGAGCGCCGGGTCGGGGGTGACCCGGTGCCGGTCGAGCCGGAGCACGGTGGTCTTCCGCGCCCCTTGGAGCTTGATCCGCACCTCGGTGGAGCCGCGGTGGTGGGTGAGCACCTCGCCGAGCTTCTCGACCAGCGGCGGGGTGACCTTGACGGTCGGGATGGTGATCGTCACGGGCGCGTTGGCCGATGCCTCGGACAGATCGGGGACCATGAGCTCCATGGCGACGAGCCGGGGGACGTCCTCGCGCTTGTCGAGCCGGCCCTTGACGAAGACGACGGCGTCCTCGACCAACTGGGTGGACACCAGCTGATAGGTGGCCGGGAAGAACATGCACTCGAGGGAACCGGCCAGGTCCTCCACCGTGGCGATGGCCCAGGCGTTGCCCTGCTTGGTCATCTTGCGCTGGAGGCCGGAGATGATCCCACCGATGGTCACGATCGCGCCGTCCGCGTGCTCACCCCCGGTGAGCTGAGCGATCGCGGCATCCGCCTTCTCGTTCAGCACATGCTCGACACCGAACAGCGGATGGTCGGAGACATACAGGCCGAGCATCTCGCGCTCCTGGGCCAGCAGATACGCCTTGTCCCATTCGATGTCGGAGAATTCGACGTCGAGCCCGAAGCCCGGTCCGTCGCCGCCCCCGTCGTCGCCGCCCGCGCCGCCGAAGAGGTCGAACTGCCCCTCGGCCTCCTTGCGCTTCACCGCCACCACGTTGTCGATCATCGTCTCGTAGTGCGCGGTCAGGCCTTTACGGGTGTGGCCCATCTCGTCGAAGGCGCCCGCCTTGATCAGCGATTCGGTGGTGCGCTTATTGCAGACGACCGCCTCGACCTTGTCCAGATAGTCGGGGAAGGAGGTGTACTTCCCCTTGGACTTACGACCACGGATGATCGCTTCCACCACGTTCTGACCGACGTTACGGACCGCCGTGAGGCCGAAGAGGATCACATCATCACCCTGGGCGGTGAAGTTGGCCTCCGACTCATTGACGTTCGGCGTGAGCACCTTGATGCCCATGCGCCGGCATTCGTTGAGGTAGACCGCCGACTTGTCCTTGTCGTCCCGCACCGAGGTGAGCAGCGCCGCCATGTACTCGGCGGGGTAGTTGGCCTTGAGGTACGCGGTCCAGTAGGTGACCAGGCCGTACGCGGAGGAGTGCGCCTTGTTGAACGCGTATCCGGCGAACGGGACCAGCACATCCCACACCGCCTGGATGGCCTCGTCGGAGTAGCCCTTGTCGCGGGCCCCCTTCTGGAAGTTGACGAACTCCTTCTGCAGCACCTCGGGCTTCTTCTTGCCCATCGCCCGGCGCAGCAGGTCGGCCTGGCCGAGCGAGTAGCCCGCGAGCACCTGGGCGGCCTTCTGCACCTGCTCCTGGTAGACGATGAGGCCGTAGGTGATCCCGAGGACCTCCTTGAGCGGCTCCTCCAGCTCGGGGTGGATCGGGGTGATCTCCTGCTGCCCGTTCTTCCGCAGCGCGTAGTTGATATGCGAGTTCATGCCCATCGGGCCCGGCCGGTAGAGGGCCGAGACGGCGGAAATGTCCTCGAAGTTGTCGGGCTTCATCATGCGCAGCAGGGAGCGCATGGGGCCGCCGTCGAACTGGAAGACGCCGAGCGTGTCACCACGGCAGAGGAGTTCGAAGGTCTTGGGGTCGTCCAGGGTCAGATCGAGCAGCGTCAGATCGACGCCCTTGTTGGCGCGCACCATCTTGACGGCGTCGTCCATGATGGTGAGGTTGCGCAGGCCCAGGAAGTCCATCTTCAGCAGGCCGAGCGACTCACAGGTGGGGTAGTCCCACTGGGTCACGACCTGGCCGTCGTTCTTCGGGGAGAAGACCGGCACATGGTCGGTGACCGTCTCGCTCGACATGATCACGCCCGCGGCGTGCACACCCATCTGGCGCACCAGGCCCTCGATACCGCGCGCGGTGTCGATGACCTTCTTCACGTCCGGCTCGTTCTCGTACATCCCGCGCACCTCGCCCGCCTCGCTGTAGCGGGGGTGCTTGGAGTCGGTGATGCCGGAGAGCGGGATGCCCTTGCCGAGGACATCGGCGGGCATCGCCTTGGTGATGCGGTCGCCCATCGCGTACGGGTAGCCCAGCACGCGCGCGGAGTCCTTGATCGCGTTCTTGGCCTTGATGGTGCCGTACGTACCGATCTGGGCCACCTTGTCGTGGCCGTATTTCTCGGTGACGTACCGGATCACCTCACCGCGCCGACGCTCGTCGAAGTCGATGTCGACATCGGGCATGGAGACACGCTCGGGGTTGAGGAACCGCTCGAAGATCAGGCCGTGCTCGACCGGGTCGAGGTCGGTGATGCCCATCGCGTACGAGACGATCGAGCCGGCCGCGGAGCCACGGCCGGGGCCGACCGCGATGCCGTTGTTCTTCGCCCACATGATGAAGTCGGCGACCACGAGGAAGTAGCCGGGGAACCCCATCTGGATGATGACGTCCATCTCGTACTCGACCAGCTTCTGCCGGTCCTCGGGGACGCCGCCCGGGAAGCGCCGGGCCATCCCCTTCTTGACCTCCTCCTGGAACCAGGAGACCTCGGTGTAGCCCTCGGGCACGTCGAAGCGCGGCATCAGGTCGCGCTTCTCGAACCACCCGGTGTTGTCGATCTGCTCGGCCACCAGGAGCGTGTTGGCACACCCCTCCTGCCAGGCGTCGGAGGAGTCGATCGCGTACATCTCCTCCGTCGACTTCAGGTAGTAGCCGGTGCCGTTGAAGCGGAAGCGGTCCGGATCGGAGAGGTTCTTGCCGGTCTGGACGCACAGCAGCGCGTCGTGCGCCTCGGACTCGCGGGAGTAGGTGTAGTGCGAGTCATTGGTGACCAGCGGCGGGATGCCGAGCTTCTTGCCGACCTCCAACAGCCCGTCCCGGACCCGGCGCTCGATCTCGATGCCGTGGTCCATCAGCTCCAGGAAGTACCGGTCCTTGCCGAAGATGTCCTGGTACTCGGAGGCGGCCTTGACGGCCTCGTCGAACTGGCCGAGCCGCAGCCGGGTCTGCAGCTCACCCGACGGGCAGCCGGTGGAGGCGATCAGCCCCTCGGACCACTGGGAGATGGTCTCCTTGTCCATACGCGGCCACTTGACGAAATAGCCCTCCATATAGGCGTCCGAGGAGAGCCGGAAGAGATTGTGCAGACCGGTCTTGTTCGCCGCCCAGATCGTCTTGTGGGTGTAACCACCGGAACCGGAGACGTCATCGCGCTTCTGGTGCGGCTGGCCCCACTGGACACGCCGCTTGTAGCGCCGCGACTCGGGCGCGACATACGCCTCGATCCCGATGATCGGGGTGACCCCGGCGCCCGTCGCCTGCTGGTAGAAGTCATACGCCCCGTGGAGGTTGCCATGGTCGGTCATGGCGATGTGGGTCATGCCCATCTCATTGCAGGCGTTGAACATGTCCTTGAGCCGCGCCGCACCGTCCAGCAGCGAGTACTGGGTATGGACATGCAGGTGCGTGAAGGGCGGCTTGGTCACGGTGAAAGACCTCCGGCGAACAATCGATGACGGCACGGCGAGACAGCTCCGAAGGTTACCCCTCCGCACTGACAGCGGCGGGGCACTCACGGGTAGCCTCAGGCGTTGATCCCCACGGGTCGTCCGCTCTCCCGGCGCGCCCGGCGAGAGGGAAAATACCCTGTCGTATCTGTCACCCCGGCCCGATCTCTCATGCCCTCAGGAGGCGTCCCGCGATGTCGACCCAGCAGACCCAGGCGGAGCAGCGCGGCGAGCACATCCTCGCCGTATTCGACACCGCCTTCGGCGAGCTGCTCGCCGCCGACCCGGCCGCCTTCCGCGTCAAGTTCCGGAAGATGGCCGCCTCGGCGTTCGCGTTCTACCGCGGCACCGCCTGTCTGTTCTATTCCGATGTGGAGCGGGAGCGCGGCGGCGGCCCGTACCTGGACGACCGCACCAGCCGGGTGTGGATCCACGGCGACCTCCACGCGGAGAACTTCGGCACCTATATGGACGCCAACGGACGGCTGATCTTCAATGTGAACGACTTCGACGAGGCGTACGTCGGCCCCTTCACCTGGGACCTGAAGCGCTTCGCCGCCTCCGTGGCGCTCATCGGCTACACCAAGGCGCTCAGCGACGAGAAGATCACCGAGCTGGTGCGGACGTACGCCGGCGCCTACCGCGAGCGGATCCACGCGCTGGCCACCGGCGCCAAGAACGACGAGGTGCCGCCCTTCACGCTGGAGACCGCCGAGGGCCCGCTGCTCGACGCGCTGCGTGACGCCCGCTCGCTGACCCGCTTCGGGCTGCTCGACTCGATGACCGAGATCCGCGACTTCGAGCGCCGCTTCGCGGCCGGCGGCGGGTCCATCGAGCTGGACGCGGCCACCCGCTACAAGGTCCTGGCCGCCTTCGACGGCTATCTGGAGACGCTCCCCGAGCCCAGTCTCGCGCGCCCGGACTCCTACCGCGTCAAGGACGTCGTCGGCCGCCGGGGCATCGGCATCGGCAGTGCCGGGCTGCCCTCGTACAACATCCTTCTGGAGGGCAACAGCGACGCCCTGGAGAACGATGTGGTGATCTACATGAAGCAGGCGCAGACCCCCGCGGTCTCCCGGCACATCACCGATGAGCAGGTGCGCGCGTACTTCCAGCACGAGGGCCACCGCACGGTGATCTCGCAGCGCGCGCTGCAGGCCCACGCCGACCCGTGGCTGGGCTGGACCGAGCTGGACGGCGCGGGGCAGCTGGTCGCCGAGGTGTCGCCGTACGCGGTGGACCTCGACTGGTCGGACATCGACGACCCGGCCGAGATCGCGGCGGTCGTGGCCGACCTGGGGCGGGCGACGGCCACCATGCACGCCGCCGCCGACGACCAGAGCGGCCACTCGCTGGTGCCGTTCTCCACCGAGCGCGCCATCGACGCGGTGATCGCCGCCGACGAGGACGGCTTCGCGGAGCTTCTGGTGGACTTCGCGCACTCCTACGGCGCCCGCGCCCGGGCCGACCACCAGATCTTTGTGGACCTTTTCCGCAACGGCCGCATTCCGGGGCTCTGAGCGCCCCCGCCGATAGCCGTGGTCCCGCTCGCCCCTCTATCGTTACCGGGCATGTGGCCTGGACAGCAGCCGCCGGGGGGCGAGCAGAACCCGCAGCACCATCCGTATCAGCAGCCGGGGTACCCGCCACCGCCGCCGAACGGACCGCCGGGCTTCCCGCCCGGCCCACCGCCGCCGGGGGCCGGGCAGCGCAGGGCCGGGCTCACGGCCGTCGTGGCGGTGGCGGCGGCCGCCGCCGTGGTCGCGGCCGTTCTCGTGATCACGGATGACGGCGGCGGCTCCGGCCGCGGCGGCGCCTCCCAGGCCCAGCCCTCCCTCCCGGGAGCGGACTCCGGCGACGCCGGGGGCAGCGGTGGCGGCGGGGGCAGCGGTGGCGGCAGCGGGAAGCTCGTCACGCCCGCCCACAGCTCCGGTCCGAGCGGCACCACCCTGCTGATCGGCCGGCCGGGTACGGGCCACACCCTCGACGTCTACGAGGATCTGCGCTGCCCGCCGTGCGCGATGTTCGAGCAGAGCGTCGGCACCACCCTCCGCAAGGACATCGAGGACGGCAGGTACCAGGCGTCCTTCCACTTCGCCGCCCTCATCGACAAGAACCTGGGCGGCAGCGGCTCCACGAACGCACTGAGCGCGCTCGGCGCGGCACTGAACGTGAGCACGGACGCCTTCATGGACTACAAGGCGGCCCTGCTGTCCCCGCAAAACCACCCCGAGGAGTCGAAGGACGCGTACGCCGACGACAGCTATCTGCTGAACGTCGCCAAGGAGGTGCCCGCCTTGGTGGACAGCGCCTCCTTCCGGAAGGACGTGACCGACGGCACCTACGACCGCTGGGCCCAGGAGATGGCCTCGGCCTTCGACAAGACCGGGGTGGACGCCACGCCCACCGTCAAGCTCGACGACACCACCCTCACCGGGAGCAGCGGCGACACCCCCATGGCCGCGACGGACTTCACCTTGGCGGTGAACACACAGCTGGACGGCGGATAGCCGCCCCCCGGGGGGCGGCTCTTAATGGCACCCCTACGGCCGATCGTGGCAAAATGCGAGGTCTATGGACGGCACCGGACCACAGCTGAGGACCGTGCGCGCGGCGCTCTTCACAGCGCTGTGCGTCACCCTGTCCTCGGCGTCCCATGTGCTGCTGTCGCGCACTCCCCTGCCGCTGAGCAGCGTCGGCGCGCTCTCGGTCGCCGTTTTCGCCCTCGCGTATGCCCTCGCGGGCCGGGAGCGCGGCTTCTGGAGCATCGCCGCCCTGCTCATCCCGCTGGAGCTCGCCGCCGACACGATCTTCACCACCGGCCAGGACGCCTGTTACGGGCAGTCCGGCGGCCCCGTGGCGGGCTCCCTGCGCTCCATGGGCGTCAATCTGCTGTGCGGCAGCGGCGACCTCGGCACCCCGCTGACCCGAGTCGCCCAGCCGGGCCCCGGCACCCCGCTCTCGGCCACCGTGAGCTCGGCCACGCCCTGGCTGCTGCTCACCGCGCATATCGCGGTGGGCCTGATCGCCTCGGCCTGGCTGCGGCGCGGTGAGGCCGCCGTGGGCCGGCTGCTGGGCGCGCTGGCCGGTCTCGCCTTCCGGCCGCTGCTGCTGGCCGTCGCGGCGGTCACCGCATCCCCGCGGGCCCCGCGCCCGGCCGTGCGGCCCGTACGCCCGGTGCGTCCGGCACCGGGGCTCCCTCTCCTCGTGCACTCCGTCGTGCGTCGTGGGCCGCCCCGCTCCGCCGTCGCCTGAGCACAGCGGTCCACACCCCCGTACGCATTACTGACGACGCACAACGACGGAGATCGATCAATCATGAGCAACCGCAATAACCACCAGAACAAGCAGGCCGCGCGTGAGCGGCTGCGTGCCGAGCGCGAGCGCCAGGCCAAGAGGGACCGGATGCGCCGCCAGCTGTTCGTCGGCGGCGCGGTCGTCGCGGCCCTCGCGATAGCCGGCGGCATAGGCTACGCCGTCACCAATATGAACGGCGGCGACAACGCCAGCCAGAAGTGGAAGGCGGAGGCCAAGAAGACCAAGCTGGTGACGCCCGCCAATGCCACCGGCCCGCAGGGCACCACGGTCGTCATCGGCGAGAAGAAGGCCAAGAACACCCTGCATGTCTACGAGGACATGCGCTGCCCGGTCTGCGCCCAGTTCGAGCAGCTCACCGGGAAGACCGTGCTCAAGGACATCAAGGACGGCACCTTCAAGGCGCAGTTCACGATGGGCACCTTCCTCGACAACAACAAGCAGATGCCCGCGGCCGGTTCGAAGAACGCGCTGAGCGCGCTCGGCGCCGCCCTCAACGTCAGCCCGAACGCCTTCCTGGACTACAAGGCGGCGCTCTACTCGCAGAAGAACCACCCGGACGAGACCAAGGACACCTTCGCGGACGACCAGAAGCTGATCTCCATCGCTCAGGAGGTCAAGGAGCTCAAGGGCAACAAGAGCTTCGAGAAGGCCGTGAAGAACGGCACCTACGACCGGTGGGCGCTGGCCATGTCCAAGACCTTCGACGACACCAAGGACGTCACCGGCACGCCGACCTTCAAGCTCAACGGCAAGAAGCTGGTGACGAACCAGCAGGGCAACCCGCCGATGACTCCGGACCAGTTCACCCCGCTCGTCCAGCAGGGGCTCAAGAAGTAGCGGAAAGCACCGCTTCCGGCGGGCCGGCGGGCGTGCCCTGACGGCATGCCCGCCGCCCCGTCCCGGCGGCTACAGGTGAGCGACCATGTCCCAAGAACCCTGTCCCTTGGGGCTACTTGCCAGTAATGTCGTCGGCCGTGACCGACCACCACATATCGCGCCGACGCGCCGTCACGGCCGCGGCGGCCACCGCCGCCCTGCTGCCGCTCGCCTCCGGGCTCACCGCCCACGCCGCCACCGGCCCCGCCTTTCTGCACGGCGTGGCCTCCGGCGACCCGCTGCCCGACGGGATCCTGCTGTGGACCCGTATCACGCCCACCCCGGACGCCGTACCCGGCTCAGGGCTGGGCCCGTCCCTCGAGGTGACCTGGGAGGTCGCCGAGGACAACGACTTCCGTACGGTCGCGGCCCACGGCACCGTCAAGGCCACCGCCGACGCCGACCACACCGTCAAGGCCGATGTGCGCGGACTGAGGCCCGCCACCGACTACTTCTACCGCTTCGGCGTGGACGGCGGCGTCCGCTCCCCCGTGGGGCGCACCCGTACCACCCCCGCGCACGACGCCGCCACGGACGGCGTCCGCTTCGGCGTGGTCTCCTGCGCCAACTGGGAGGCGGGCTACTTCTCCCCCTACCGCCATCTGGCCGCCCGCACCGACCTGGACGCGGTCCTCCACCTCGGCGACTACATCTACGAGTACAAGAGCGGCGAGTACCCCGCGCAGAAGTACGTCGTCCGCCGGCACGACCCCACGCACGAGATCATCACCCTCGCCGACTACCGCACGCGGCACGGGAAGTACAAGACCGACGCCGACGCACAGGCGCTGCACGCCGCGCTGCCGCTCATCGCCATCTGGGACGACCACGAGTTCGCCGACAACGCCTGGTCGGGCGGCGCGGAGAACCATTCACCGGACGTCGAGGGCGAGTGGGCGCAGCGGATGGCCGCCGCGAAGCAGGCGTACTTCGAGTGGATGCCGGTGCGCCCCTCCACCCAGGGCACCACCTACCGGCGGCTGCGCTACGGCGCCCTCGCCGACCTCCATCTGCTCGATCTGCGCTCGTTCCGCTCCCAGCAGGCGTCCACCGGAAGCGGCACGGTGGACGACCCGGACCGTACGCTCACCGGGCGCGCCCAGCTCGACTGGCTCAAGTCGGGCCTGACCGCCTCGGACACCACCTGGCGGCTGGTGGGCAACTCGGTGATGATCTCGCCCGTCGCCTTCGGCTCCCTCCCCGCCGATCTGCTGGGCCCGCTCACCGAGCTGCTCGGGCTGCCCAAGGGCGGGCTGGCCATCAACACCGACCAGTGGGACGGCTATACGGACGACCGGCGCGAGCTGCTCGCCCATCTCACCGACCATGCCATCGGCAACACCGTCTTCCTCACCGGTGACATCCATATGGCGTGGGCCAACGACGTTCCGGTGAAGGCCGCCACCTATCCGCTCTCCAGGTCCGCCGCGACCGAGTTCGTGGTCACCTCGGTGACCTCCGACAACCTCGACGATCTGCTGCATGTGGCGCCGCACACGGTGTCGCCGGCCGCGGCCGGCGCGATCAGGGCCGCCAACCGCCATGTGAAATGGGTGGACATGGACTCCCACGGCTACGGCGTGCTCGATGTCACCCCACAGCGGGCCCAGATGGACTTCTACACCGTCTCCGACCGGACCGACCCGCGCGCCACCTCGTCCTGGGTCCGGTCGTACCGTACGCCCGCCGGCACCCAGCGGATCGAGCGCGCCGACAAGCCGGTGCGCTGACGCGTCCGTACGGCCCGATTCACAGGTCGGCCAGGAAGCCGAGCGCCACCCGCCAGGTGGCCTCGGCGGCCTCCTTGTCGTAGTCCGGCAGCTCCGGGTCGGTGAACAGATGCCCGGCCCCGGGGTAGCGGAAGACCTCCACATCCGCCCCGGCCCGCCGCATCCGCAGATACCAGGCGCTCAGCCAGTCGTGCGGCTCGAACGGGTCGGGGTCGGCCACATGCAGCTGCACCGGCAGCTCGTCGGTCGCCGCGTCGTCGGCGATGTCCGAGGTCCCGTGGAGCAGCAGCAGCCCACGCGCCTTGTTGTCGCCCAGCGCGAGGTTCTGCGCGACCGACCCGCCGAGCGAGAAGCCCGCGTAGACGAGCCCTCGGTCCGAATAGGGCGCCGCCGCCGTGATGGCCCGCTTGAGCAGCTCCTCCCGGCCGATCCGCTCCCTGATGGCCATGCCTTCCTCGACGGTCCCGGCCGTCCGCCCCTCGTACAGATCGGGCACGATCACCTCATGCCCGGCCGCGCGCAGCCGGTCGGCCGCCGCGTGCACCGCGGGCCGCAGCCCGTACGCGGAGTGGAACAGCAGAATCGTCGAAGCACCGGCCACCGCAGTCACTTCCCTTTCCGTGCGTGGAACGCGACTTTCCCTGGATCGCGCTGATCCCATCGTGCCAGTTACGGTCTGGGGAAGCCTGATCCGGGGAAGACGGGACATCTGGGAGACTCCCGGAGGGAAGGATGAGGTAAGTGTCCATGGAGGACGTGCTGCGTCCGCTCATCGTCATCGGCGGCTCACTGGCCATCACGCTGTTCATCGGCTGGGCCGCCGACTGGCTGCTGCGGAGGACCGCCGCCCGGCACTCGGAGACCCCGCTGTGGGGCCTGCTGCGGCGCTGTCGGCTTCCGCTGCAGGTGACGGTGTGCACGGCGCTGCTGAGCGGTTCGTACGACAAGACACAAGCGAAGATCGTCCAGCAGCACGGCTCGGCCGTCTCCCAGCTGCTCGCGCTGGTGCTGATCGCGGCGACCGCCTGGCTTGTGGTGCGGGTCTCGTCGGCGATCGTGGAGTCCTCGTACTCCCGCTACGCCGCCAGCGCGCACGACGCGGCGCGGGTGCGGCGGGTGCGCACCCAGGTGACGCTGATCCAGCGCGTGGTGACCGCGGTCGTGGGGGTCGTGGCGGTCTCGGCCATGCTGTTGACCTTCCCCGCGATGCGCACCATCGGCACCTCCATGCTGGCCTCCGCCGGCCTCGTCGGCATCGTCGCCGGTATCGCCGCCCAGTCCACTCTGGGCAATCTCTTCGCCGGGCTGCAGATCGCCTTCGGCGACATGGTGCGGATCGGCGACACGGTGGTCGTGGACGGCGAATGGGGCACGGTCGAGGAGATCACGCTGACCTTCCTGTCCGTACGGACCTGGGACGAGCGCCGGATCACCATGCCGGTGTCGTACTTCACGGCCAAGCCCTTCGAGAACTGGTCGCGGGGCGGCACCCAGAAGATGGGCACGGTCTTCTTCCACCTCGACCACACCGCCCCGATCGAGGAGATGCGGGAGCGGCTGCGCGAGATCGTGCAGAAGTCCCCGGCGTGGGACGGCCGGGACTGGAGCCTGGTGGTGACGGACACCACCCCGAGCACGATCGTGGTCCGCGCGCTGGTCACGGCGCGGGACTCGGATGACGCGTGGACGGTGCGGTGCGCGGTGCGCGAGAAGATGATCACGTGGCTGCGGGAGGCGCATCCGTACGCGCTGCCCCGCATCGCGACGGCCCCGGCCGTCCAGCCGGTCCGGCACCGTGAGCGGGAGCCGGAGCGCGAGGACCACTTCGCCCGCTTCGACAACGACCTCCGCAAGGAAGCCCCTCACTCAGGGCGCGGCTAGCGGGAAAAATCCAGCCCGCCAGGGGGCGGCGCGGGGCGGCGGTGCCCCGGATCCGGGTCCCGGGGCGGTGCCCCGGGACGGGGGCGCCCGCTACAGCGGCCTGCGCATCGCGCGGTGGGGGATGCCGCTGCCTTCCTCGAATTCCGGGCCGTACGCCGCGTACCCCAGCCGCTCGTAGAAGCCGAGCGCATGGGTCTGGGCCTCCAGGTAGACCTCGGCGAGGCCGCGCCGGCGGGCCTCCTCCTCGGCGGCGCGGACCAGCGCCGCGCCCAGGCCGGTGCCGCGCGCGGCGCCCGTGACGGCGAGGCGGCCGAGGACGGCCGTGGTGGTGCCGTCGACGCCGGCGTGGGCGTACTTCTTGTCGGCGGCGGCGCCGTGCAGAAAGCGGACGGTGCCCACGGGCCGGCCCGTGGGGTCGGTTGCGAGGAGGTGGACAGCGTGCGCGTCGTACGCGTCCATCTCCTCCGCCTCGGGGATCCGCTGCTCGACGACGAAGACCTCGCGCCGGACCGCGAAGCAGCCCGACAGATCCCCGTCGGGCGCCACTGCCTCGATCACGCGCTCTCCGCGCGCACGGTGTCCAGCGCCCGCTGCAGATCCTCCGGGTAGGGGCTCTCGAACTCGACCCAGCCGCCGCCCCCCGGGTGCTCGAAGCCGAGCCGCATGGCGTGCAGCCACTGCCGGGTCAGCTTCAGCCGCTTGGCGAGCGTGGGGTCCGCGCCGTACGTCAGGTCGCCGACGCACGGATGGCGGTGGGCGGCCATATGGACGCGGATCTGATGGGTGCGGCCCGTCTCCAGCTTGATGTCCAGCAGGCTCGCGGCCCGGAACGCCTCGATGAGGTCGTAGTGGGTGACGCTCGGCTTGCCGTCGGCCGTCACGGCCCACTTGTAGTCGTGCTGCGGATGGCGCCCGATGGGCGCGTCGATGGTGCCGCTCAGCGGGTCCGGGTGGCCCTGGACCAGCGCGTGGTAGCGCTTGTCGACCGTACGCTCCCGGAACTGCTGCTTGAGCAGGGTGTACGCGCGCTCGGACTTGGCGACGACCATCAGCCCGGAGGTGCCGACGTCCAGCCGGTGCACGATCCCCTGCCGCTCGGCGGCGCCCGAGGTGGAGACGCGGAAGCCCGCGGCGGCGAGCCCGCCGATCACGGTGGGGCCCGTCCAGCCGGGGCTGGGGTGGGCGGCGACGCCGACCGGCTTCACGATCACCACGATGTCGTCGTCGTCATGCACGATCTCCATGCCCTCGACGGGCTCGGCGACGACCCGCACCGGCTGCGCGGCCTGCGGCATCTCCACCTCGAGCCAGGCGCCCCCGGAGACCCGGTCGGACTTCCCGGCGACACTGCCGTCGACCTGCACCTTCCCGGCAGTGGCCAGCTCGGCCGCCTTGGTCCGCGAAAAGCCGAACATCCGGGCGATCGCGGCATCGACGCGTTCGCCCTCCAGGCCGTCGGGTACGGGCAGGGTGCGGATCTCAATACTCACCCGATGAGTATGCCGGACCGCGAGCACCGGTTCGTACGCCTGTCGTACACCGGCCGTACGTACCAGGCCGTGCGCCGGCCGGGCGTCAGTCCTTGTGGATCGTGCCGTCCGGGTCCAGACCGCGGAAGGACAGGATCACGATCAGGAAGCCGCCGCAGACGATCGCCGAGTCGGCGAGGTTGAAGACCGCGAAGTGGGCGGGCGCGATGAAGTCCACGACCGCGCCCTGCAGATCTCCGGGCGCGCGGAAGATCCGGTCGGTGAGATTGCCGAAGGCCCCGCCGAGCAGCAGTCCGAGCGCGATGGCCCACGGCAGGCTGTAGAGCTTGCGGGCCAGCCGCGCGATCACCACGATCACTCCGACCGCGATCACCGTGAAGACGATGGTCATGGCCTCGCCGAAGCCGAAGGCCGCGCCCCGGTTGCGGATCACCTCGAACTGCAGCCAGGTGCCGATCACCTCCACCGGCGCGTGGTGCTCCAGTTCGGCAACCACGGCCAGCTTGCTGACCAGGTCGAGGAGGTACGCGAAGGCGGCGACCGCGAGGAGCACCCCCACCCGGCGCTTCCCCCTGCTTCCGGCCGCGGCCGCGTCAGCGCCGGCACCGGCGCCTTCCTCGGCCTTCCCCGCGTCTGGCGTACCGATGGCCTGCTCCGCCTCTGTCACGTGAGTCCCTCAACCTCGTCCGGGCCAGTCTCCCCCTATGAGGGACGAGGGTACGGCACACGCGTACGGAGGGTCAGCGGCGCTCCTCGCGCTGTTTGCACTCGACGCACAGCGTGGCCCTCGTGAACGCCTGCATCCGGGCCTTGCCGATCGGCTTGCCGCAGTTCTCGCACAGCCCGTACGTCCCGGCGTCCAGCCGCTCCAGGGCGCGCTCGGTCTGCAGCAGCATCTCGCGGGCGTTGCCGGCCAGGGCCATCTCGTGCTCGCGGGTGATGTTCTTGGTGCCGGTGTCGGCCTGGTCGTCGCCCGCACCGTCCCCCGAGTCGCGCATCAGCCCGGTGATCGCCTCCTCGGAGGCGAGGATCTCGGTGCGCAGCCGGCCGGCCTCGGTCAGCAGCTCGGTGCGCGCCTCGTCCACCTCCTCCGCGGACCAGGGCTCCTCCCCGGGGCGTACCGGGAGCTCGCCGGGGTCGACGGGGTTGCCCGCCGCACGGGCCTTGGGCAGGGGGGGCGCCGTCGTTGTAGCCTTCTTCTCGGTCGGCGCACCACCCGGGTTCTTCTTCGCAACCACTTTCCTGGCTCCCGTCTTCTTCGCGGGCACCGCCTTCTTGGCGGATGCGGCCTTCTTGGTTGTGGTCTTCTTGGCCGGCGCGACCGTCTTGGCGGATGCGTTCTTCCTGGCGGGCGCGGTGGCCTTCTTTGTCGGTGCGCTCTTCTTCGCGGCCTTCGCGGTCGCCTCCGTGGCGTTCCTGGCGGCCGCCGCGGTCTGTTTCACCGCCTTTTTGACGGACTTCTTTACGGCCTTCTCGCCCGAACCCGAGGTGCTCTTCCTGACGGGCGCGGCCTTCTTCGCCTTCGCCGTGCTCTTCTGCACGGCGGTCTTCCTCGCCACCATGGCCGCGGCCCCTTCACATATTGTGATCTTGCTCGCGAATCGTTCCGGAACGATAAATCGACTCCGGGCACGCGGCAACGGGGCACGCCGCCCGATTCGCCCGGCTTGCCCGTACGACAACCCGGTCTCCACCGTTGTGCCCCACTCGTCGCCCGGTAATCCGGCCGGGAACCGGTACCGGAGAGTGACGCGCCGGGACCCGCGGACTGCAGCACCCGGCGTATCGCCATTCGGGTCATCTCCCGGTCGGCCCGTACCTCACTCGGCGCAGCGCGGAAATCGGTCGGCGCCGGTCTGCCGTGCCCCGTACACTGGGCGAAGCGAAAGGCTTGGATGGGGACGAGTAGCGTCGTACGCGGCCATGAGCGACCCGGGGACGGTGCGAGCCCGGGGGCGAGCGCGATGTGAAGGATCACCCCGGAGCCGCCGGAAGAACCCCCGCCCAGGGTCAGTAGAACCGGTATCGCGACCCCAATGAGGGGGCCGGGAGCGCACGCCGCTCGCGGCCAAGGAGGGTGGTACCGCGGGAGCCAGCGGCTCTCGTCCCTCCGACGGAACGAAGAGCATGTGTCCGCCGGAGGAAGAGTCCCGATGACGCTGTATCGCCAGGTGCCCGCCCAGGTCGACCTGCCCGCCCTTGAGCACGCCGTGCTCGACTTCTGGCGGGAGAACAAGATCTTCGCCCGCACCCTCGAACAGTCCGAGGGGCGGCCGGAGTGGGTCTTCTACGAGGGCCCGCCCACCGCCAACGGCATGCCGGGCGCCCACCACATCGAGGCCCGCGTCTTCAAGGACGTCTTCCCCCGCTTCCGCACCATGCGCGGCTACCACGTCGACCGTAAGGCCGGCTGGGACTGCCACGGCCTGCCGGTCGAGCTGGCGGTCGAGAAGGAGCTGGGCTTCAACGGCAAGAAGGACATCGAGGCGTTCGGCATCGCCGAGTTCAACGCCAAGTGCCGGGAGTCGGTGACCCGGCACACCGACGCCTTCGCCGAGCTCACCACGCGGATGGGCTACTGGACCGACCTCGACGGCGCCTACTGGACCATGAACCCCGAGTACGTCGAGTCGGTGTGGTGGTCGCTCAAGGAGATCTTCAAGAAGGGGCTGCTGGTCCAGGACCACCGGGTCGCCCCCTGGTGTCCGCGGTGCGGCACCGGTCTGTCCGACCATGAGCTGGCGCAGGGCTACGAGACGGTCGTGGACCCGTCGGTCTATGTCCGCTTCCCGCTGACCTCCGGCCCGCTGGCCGGCCAGGCGGCGCTGCTGGTGTGGACGACCACGCCGTGGACCCTGGTCTCCAACACCGCCGTCGCCGCGCACCCCGATGTGCGCTATGTGGCGGCCACGAACGGCGAGGAGACGCTGGTCGTCGCCGAGCCGCTGCTGGAGAAGGCGCTGGGCGAGGGCTGGACGGCGACCGGGCAGTCGTTCACCGGAGCCGAGATGGAGCGCTGGACGTATGAGCGCCCCTTCTCGCTCGTGGAGATCGAGGACGCCCACTATGTGGTCAACGCCGACTATGTGACGACCGAGGACGGCACCGGTCTGGTCCATCAGTCCCCCGCGTTCGGCGAGGACGACCTCAGGACCTGCCGTGCGTACGGCCTCCCCGTGGTCAACCCGGTCCGGCCCGAGGGCACCTTCGAGGAGGGCCTGGACCTGGTCGGCGGCCAGTTCTTCAAGAAGGCCGACGAGGCGCTGACGGCGGATCTGAAGGCGCGCGGACTGCTCTTCCGGCATCTGCCGTACGAGCACAGCTACCCGCACTGCTGGCGCTGCCACACCGCGCTGCTGTACTACGCCCAGCCGTCCTGGTACATCCGCACCACCGCGGTCAAGGACGCGCTGCTGCGGGAGAACGAGAAGACGAACTGGTACCCGGATTCGGTCAAGCACGGCCGCTACGGGGACTGGCTGAACAACAACATCGACTGGGCGCTGTCGCGCAACCGCTACTGGGGCACCCCGCTGCCCATCTGGCGCTGCGCCGACGACCACCTCACGTGTGTCGCCTCGCTCGCCGAGCTCTCCGAGCTGACCGGCACGGACCAGACGGGGCTGGACCCGCACCGCCCGTACATCGACGAGATCACCTTCACCTGCACCGCCGAGGGCTGCTCCCTGGAGGCCGTACGGGTGCCGGAGGTCATCGACGCCTGGTACGACTCGGGGTCGATGCCGTTCGCGCAGTGGGGCTACCCGTACCGCAACAAGGAGATCTTCGAGAAGCGCTACCCCGCGCAGTTCATCTCCGAGGCCATCGACCAGACCCGCGGCTGGTTCTACACGCTGATGGCGGTCGGCACGCTCGTCTTCGATCAGTCGTCGTATGAGAACGTGGTCTGCCTCGGTCACATCCTGGCCGAGGACGGCCGGAAGATGTCCAAGCATCTGGGCAACATCCTTCAGCCGATCCCGCTGATGGATCGGCACGGCGCCGACGCCGTCCGCTGGTTCATGGCCGCCGGCGGTTCGCCGTGGGCCGCGCGCCGGGTGGGCCACGGCACGATCCAGGAGGTCGTGCGGAAGACTCTTCTCACCTACTGGAACACGGTCGCCTTCCAGGCCCTGTACGCCCGCACCACGGGCTGGGCCCCGGGCGAGGGCGACCCGGCCCCGGCCGAGCGCCCGCTGCTCGACCGCTGGCTGCTGGGCGAGCTGGGCACGCTGACCGAGCAGGTCACCCAGGCCATGGAGGCGTACGACACCCAGCGCGCCGGAAAGCTGCTGTCGGCCTTCGTCGACGACCTGTCCAACTGGTATGTGCGCCGCTCGCGCCGCCGCTTCTGGCAGGGCGACACCGCCGCGCTGCGCACGCTGCACGAGGTCATCGAGACGGTCACCCGGCTGATGGCCCCGCTGGTGCCCTTCATCACCGAGCGGGTCTGGCAGGACCTGGTCGTCCCGGTGGCCCCGGGCGCCCCCGAGTCCGTCCATCTGTCCTCGTGGCCGGAGCCGGACCGGACGATGATCGACCCGGCCCTCTCGGCGCAGATGCTGCTGGTGCGGCGGCTGGTGGAGCTGGGCCGCGCGACCCGCGCCGAGTCCGGCGTGAAGACCCGCCAGCCGCTGTCGCGGGCGCTGGTCGCGGCGTCCGGCTTCCAGCAGCTCTCCACCGAGCTGCGAGCGCAGATCGAGGAGGAGCTGAACGTCTCGTCGCTCGCGGCGCTGAGCGAGGTCGGCGGCTCGCTGGTCGACACCACCGCGAAGGCCAACTTCCGCGCGCTGGGCAAGCGCTTCGGAAAGGGCACCCAGCCGGTCGCCAAGGCGATCGCGGAGGCGGACGCGGCCGCGCTGTCGCTGGCGCTGCGCGAGGGCACGGCGTCTGTGGTCGTGGACGGTGAGACGGTGACCCTCTCTCCCGACGAGGTCATCATCACCGAGACCCCCCGCGAGGGCTGGTCGGTCGCCTCCGACGCGGGCGCCACCGTCGCCCTCGACCTGGAGATCACCCCGGAACTGCGCCGCGCGGGCCTCGCCCGTGATGCGATCCGGCTGATCCAGGAGGCCCGTAAGAACAGCGGTCTGGACGTCGCCGACCGGATCGCGCTGCGCTGGCGGTCGGCGGACGAGGAGCTCCGCCAGGCGCTGACCGACCACGCGGCTCTGATCGCGGACGAGGTCCTCGCCACGGACTTCGCCTCCGGCGGCGGTGACGACACCTACGGCGAGGAGTTCACGGACATCCCGCTGGGCCTCACCTTCCGCCTCCGCAAGGCGTAGACCCCGCCACGCGGGCCGCTTCCTCACCCGCCCCCTCCCGCGGCTCCGCCGCGGGAGGGGGCGGAGTCGTAGGAGGGGTGCAACCTCAATTGAGCAACCCCTACGGCGAGCAACCGGGTGCGCGAGAGCGGCGCCGGCCGAGTGCGCAAAAAGCGGGCCGGGCCCCGGGAGGAAACCTCCCGGGGCCCGGCCCTTTGATTGCCGACGGTCGCGCTTACGCGCGCCGCGTCAGTTGTCGTCCTCGTCGATGAGGAAGCCCCGCATCGGGCTCGGCGCCTGCTGCATCGGCTGCGGACTCTGCGGCCGCACCGGTGCCATCGGCTGGGTCATCGCGGGAGACATCTGCTGCTGGCCGCCGTAGGACGGGGCCCCGCCGTTCTGGTTGTGGCCGCCCATGGACTGGTTGCCGCCCATGGTGTGACCGCCCATCGACCCGGCGCCGGCCGAGGCCATGGAGCCGCTCATCGAGGGGGACGGCGGCAGCGAGGCGGTCGCCGGGGTGCGCGGCGGGGCGAGCGAGTCGTCGGCCTGGTTCTCCAGCTGGCGCAGCTGGCTCTCCAGGTACGACTTCAGCCGCGTGCGGTACTCGCGCTCGAAGCCACGCAGATCCTCGACCTTGCGCTCGAGCGTGGCGCGAGCGGACTCCAGGGAGCCCATCGCGACACGGTGCTTCTCCTGCGCGTCCCGCTCCAGTGCGTCGGCCTTGGCGCGGGCGTCCCGCTCCAGGCCCTCGGCACGGCTACGGGCCTCGCCGACGATCTTGTTGGCCTCGGAACGGGCCTCCGCGATCGCCTGGTCGGCGGTCTGCTGCGCGAGCGAGAGCACGCGCGCGGCGCTGTCGCCACCCGGGCCCTGCCCCGGCTGCGGCAGCTGCGGGCCGCCAGGACCGCCCATCGGGCCACCCATGGGACCGCCGTGGCCCATGGGGCCGTTCTGACCCATCGGGCCGTTCTGACCCATCGGGCCGCCCTGACCCATCTGGCCGGGTCCGCCCTGCTGCATCGGGCCGCCCTGACCCATCGGGCCGTTCTGACCCATCGGGCCGCCCTGACCCATCTGGCCGGGTCCGCCCTGCTGCATCGGCCCGGGGCCGTTCTGGCCCATCGGGCCCGCCGGCAGCTGCGGGGCACCGCCCGGAAGTTGGGGCGGACCACCCATCTGCTGCTGGCCAGGCGGCACCGGCTGCGGTCCGGATATGGCGGCGGGCACAGGGGCGCCGGGCCTCTCCTGCTGTTCCGGAGGCTTGCGCATCCCTTGTTGCTGACTCTGCGCGGCGGCACGCGTCGCGGCGGCCAGCTTGGCCCGCAGGTCCTCGTTCTCCCTGAGCAGGCGGGTCAGTTCGGCTTCGACCTCGTCGAGGAAGGCATCGACCTCGTCCTCGTCATAGCCTTCACGGAGGCGGACGGTCGTGAACTGCTTGTTCCGCACGTCCTCGGGGGTCAACGGCATCTCTACTTCACCTCAACGTAGTCGTCGGCAATCGGCAAGACCGTATCGTTCACACCCTGCTCGCAAAATTGCTCACGACGGTGATCAGGATCCAGACGATGATCATCAGCACGAAGAAGGACAGGTCGAGCGCCACACCCCCGAGACGCAGCGGCGGGATGAACCGCCGCAGGAGCTTGAGTGGCGGATCGGTCACAGTGTAGGTGGCCTCGAGGATGACCACCATCGCCCTACCGGGTTGCCACGAACGCGCGAACTGGAAGACGTAGTCCATCACCAGCCGAAAGATCAGCACGATCAGAAAGCAGTACAGCGCGATGTAGATCACCTGCAGTGCGATGCCCATCCCGCGTGTCCCTCTCCCCTGTCTCGTACTCGGCCTTGCGGCCTCGGATGACTCGATGTTGCCGTGTTGCGTCTCAGCTCTGGTTGAAGAACCCGCCCTCTGCGATACGGGCCTTGTCCTCCGCCGTGACATCGACGTTAGCAGGAGACAACAGGAACACCTTCTGCGTCACTCGCTCAATGCTCCCATGGAGACCGAACACCAGACCGGCAGCAAAGTCGACAAGTCGCTTCGCATCCGTGTCGTCCATCTCGGTCAGATTCATGATCACCGGGGTGCCCTCACGGAAGTGTTCCCCGATAGTACGGGCCTCGTTGTAGGTCCGGGGGTGCAGTGTGGTGATGCGGTACGGCTCCCGCTCGGACACAACCTTGGGCATGATCACAGGTGCGTTCTTCTCCAAGTTCTGACGTTCAGGTGTGATGGACGCCACGGGGGCAATTCGCGCGGGTCGTCCGCTTTCCATCGCAAGTGGGGCCGGTTCACGCTGTGCGGGGGGGTGGACGACTCGCACAGATTCGCCCCTTTCCGGCCGCGGTTCGGTCTCCACTACCTGATGACGCCGACGCTCCCGCTCGGGCTCCGGCTCGGGTTCGAACTCGTCGTCGGGGTCGAACCCCCGGCCGTCGTACCCATCGTCCTCCACGAGGCCGAGGTAGACCGCCATCTTGCGCATCGCGCCGGCCATTCTCTGCGTCCTCCGCTCTGTGGTGGATCGGCTCCGCCACCGGATGCCCTGGATCCACGTGGCCCGCCCGCCATTTGACGGGAATGACCATATTTTCTGCTGTGGTCCGACTTCTTCGCGACGTTACCGGAGCCTGGGTCGGACTCCGAGTACCGCAGTGCCAACGCGCACATGTGTCGCTCCGGCCGCCACCGCTTCCTCAAGATCCGAGCTCATCCCCGCCGAGACCATGTTCGCAGCAGGATGCGCCGCGCGCAGGCGGGATGAGATTTCCATCAGCCGGTCGAAGGCCGCCCGCGGCCGCCCCGCGAAGGGGCCGGTCAGCGGCGCGACGGTCATCAGCCCGTCGAGCCGCAGCCCTTCGGCCTCGACCACCGACTCGGCCAGCTGATCCACTCCGTCCGGTCCGACGCCGCCGCGCGCTCCCCGCTCACCGGAGTCCGCGTCGAGCGCGACCTGAATCAGGACGCCCATCTCACGAGCGGCTCCCACCGCCGCACCGGAGAGCGCGTCGACCAATCGCTTGCGATCGACGGATTGCACCACATCCGCATAACTGGAAACGGAACGCACCTTATTGGTCTGCAATTGTCCGACAAAGTGCCACATCAACGGCAGATCGGCGCATTCCGCGGCTTTAGGGGCGGCCTCCTGATCGCGGTTCTCGGCGACATGCCGGACCCCGAGTTCCGCCAGCAAACGGACATCGCTCGCGGGGTACGTCTTGGTGACCACGATCAGGGTCACCTCTTCGCGCTTGCGACCGGCCGAGGCGCAGGCAGCGGAGATACGTTCCTCCACCTGGGCCAGGTTCGCGGCCAGTTCCGTCTTGCGATCCGTCACAGCTCAGCCGTCCAACCAGACATAGCTCGCGAGCCGCCCCGTCGTGCGCTCGCGCCGGTACGAGAAGTGGTCCGCCGATTCCAGCGTGCAGATGTGAGATTGTCCATCCATCTCGACGCCGAAGCGGGCGAGTTGGGCGCGCACCCCGGCCGCCACGTCCACCGCCGGGGTGCCCCAGCCGGTCTCGGCCCACGCCTCGGGCACCGTCTCGGCGACCGATCCACGCATCGCCGCCGGAACCTCGTAGCAACGGCCGCAGACCGAGGGGCCGGTGCGGGCGACCATACGGGCCGGGTCGGCGCCCCGCGCGGTCATCGCCTCGACCACCGCCGGAACCACCCCGGCGACGAGCCCCGGCCGCCCGGCATGAGCGGCCCCGGCGACCCCGGCCACCGGATCGGCCAGCAGCACCGGAGTGCAGTCGGCGGTGAGGACGGCGAGGGCGAGCCCCCGACACGTCGTCACCACCGCGTCGACCGCGGGGATCTCCTCATCGCTCCAGGGGCCGTCGACCACGGCGACATCCCGGCCGTGCACCTGGTTCATCCAGACGACCGCCGCCGGGTCGAGCCCCAGCGCCTTGGCCGCCAGTTCACGGTTGGTCAGTACGGCCTGGGGGTCGTCGCCGACCGCGCCGCCGAGGTTGAGCTCGTCGTACGGAGCGGCGCTCACCCCGCCCCACCGGTCGGTGAAGGCGAAATGGGCGCCGCTCGCGTCGTGCTGTTGCGCTATCACTTCTGGATCGCTTCAGGGTCGTCGCCCCGCCGGGCCGGGCGGCTCACTTCAGGAAGTCCGGGACGTCCAGCTCCTCGGCCTGGCTCTCCGGGTACGGACGGGCCGGGGGAACCTGGGGGTGCGGGGTGGACACCGGGGGCGGCATCTCGGCGACGGGGGCGGGGTCCGCCGGAGCGGACTCCTCCTCGCGCGGGGTGACGCTGCCGAGGCCGCCGAAGGACGGGCGCCCGGCCTCCGGGGTGGACGGGCGGCTCGACGAGCTCCCGGACCCCTCCTCGCGACCGCCGCCGCTGTACGAACCGAGCACCTTGTCGCGGTTCTTCGGGGGCGGCTGGCCGCCGTCGAAGCCCGCCGCGATCACGGTGACCCGGACCTCGTCGCCGAGCGCGTCGTCGATCACCGCGCCGAAGATGATGTTCGCCTCGGGGTGGGCGGCCTCGCTCACCAGCTGGGCGGCCTCGTTGATCTCGAACAGACCGAGGTCGGAGCCGCCGGAGATGGAGAGCAGTACGCCCCGGGCGCCGTCGATGGACGCCTCCAGCAGCGGCGAGGAGATCGCCATCTCGGCGGCGGCCACCGCGCGGTCGTCGCCGCGCGCCGAGCCGATGCCCATGAGCGCCGAGCCCGCCTCGGACATCACGGACTTGACGTCCGCGAAGTCGAGGTTGATCAGACCCGGGGTGGTGATCAGGTCGGTGATGCCCTGAACGCCCGACAGCAGCACCTGGTCCGCTGACTTGAACGCATCGAGCACGCTCACCTGACGGTCCGAAATGGACAGCAGCCGGTCGTTCGGGATCACGATGAGGGTGTCGACCTCGTCGCGCAGACCCGCGATGCCGTCCTCCGCCTGATTGGCGCGGCGGCGGCCCTCGAAAGTGAACGGACGGGTGACCACACCGATCGTCAGTGCGCCCAGGGAACGCGCGATATTCGCGACCACCGGGGCGCCGCCGGTCCCCGTGCCGCCGCCCTCGCCCGCCGTCACGAAGACCATGTCGGCCCCCTTGAGGACCTCCTCGATCTCCTCGCGGTGGTCCTCTGCGGCCTTCCGGCCGACGTCGGGGTTGGCGCCGGCGCCGAGTCCACGGGTGAGCTCGCGGCCGACGTCCAGTTTGACGTCGGCGT
Organism: Streptomyces sp. NPDC005393; assembly: GCF_040606675.1. Lineage (NCBI taxonomy): Bacteria > Bacillati > Actinomycetota > Actinomycetes > Kitasatosporales > Streptomycetaceae > Streptomyces > Streptomyces sp. NPDC005393. The sequence goes on from NZ_JBEXFG010000067.1 coordinate 24,627, forward strand.
CACTCATCAGCAGGGCCTGCGCATCGGTGTTGATCGCGATGAACTCGACGCCCTTGAGCCCGACCTCGATCATCCGGTTGATGGCATTCACGCCACCGCCGCCGATGCCGACGACCTTGATGACTGCGAGGTAGTTCTGCGGTGCTGCCACGTCGAAGGCCTCTCGCCTCGAGTTACGTGTCGTCACCCCGCCTTGCCGCGGTGCGCCGACTGATGCCGAATGGGACGGTTCCGATTGCCGACCCCAACCCTAACGCTGAAGTTTAGGGTTACCAGTGCCTCTGTTTCCCGGACTCTTCGGAACAGGACAGTAAGTCGACAAGTGTCGCGCGTTCAATGAACACGCCGAACCTCCCGCTTTTCTTTTCACCCTATGTGATCACCCAGTGGGCTAGCCAACCAGGGTGCTGGCCTGCCACTATCACGTCAACTGCGAGACACCGCGGGGGCGCTCGGCGCGCTGACGTCGAAGTGATCCGCGCGCGGCTGCGCTTTCATCAGCGCGATGAGCGTCTTCGCCTTCGCCTCACCGCGCTCGCCGCTCCCCCATGCGATGGTACGGCCACCGGTCAACTCAAGGGTGATCGAGTCGTACGAGCGGACGCGGACGGAACGGGTGTCCGCGCGGATCTTCGCCGGGAGTTGGGTGACCACCCGGACGGCCTCCCGGCGCAGCCGGGCCGCGCCGAAATGGCGCGAACTCGGCGACCGGTCCTGCTCCATTTCCAGCAGCGGAACGCCCTTCGGACGCTTGGTGTCGGTGGCGAACCGGACGCCGTCCGCGTCCACTTCGCGGAACTTCCCGCCCTCTCCGACAATCGCTTCGGGCTTGCGTTCCGTCACATCCAGACTGATGGTGTGCGGCCATGACCGGGATACGTCCACTTTCGCTATCCGCGGCAGCCGCTCGCGCAGCCGGTGTTCGATGGCTCCGATGTCCACCGCCACCAGCGGGGTGTCCAGCGGGACGGCCGCCGCGTCGCGCACCTCCTCGGGGGTGAGGACGGCGGTGCCGGCGACCGTGACCCGCTCGGACCGCAGCCAGCTCGAACCGTAGAGCAGCCAGACGGCGCCGGCGCCGAGCAGGGTCACCGCCACCGCGATCATCACCAGGGTGCGGCGGCCGGGCAGCCGGAGCCCCCGGCGCGCCGTGAGGAGGCGCGGGGGCGGGCCGGACGGCGACGTCCCTCGTGTACCGCGCTCGGCGGTCGACGGTCCGGCCACGCTCCCTGCCTTCTCACGCCTGGCGGCGTGCCGCGATTGCCTCGTACACCATGCCGACCAGCAGCTCGTCGGCGTCCCGGCGGCCGAAGTCGGCGGCCCGCCGGGACATCTCGTACAGCCGGTGCGGATCGCCGAGCACCGGCAGCACATTGCTCTGCACCCACTCGGGGCTCAGCTCGGCGTCGTCGACCAGCAGTCCGCCGCCCGCCTTGACGAGCGGCTGGGCGTTGAGCCGCTGCTCGCCGTTGCCGATGGGCAGGGGGACGTAGGCGGCCGGGAGACCGACGGCGGACAGCTCGGCGACGGTCATCGCGCCCGCGCGGCAGAGCATCATGTCGGCCGCGGCGTACGCGAGGTCCATCCGGTCCACGTACGGTACCGGGATATAGGGCGGCATACCGGGCATGTTGTCCACATGCGGCAGTTCGTTTTTCGGCCCGACCGCGTGGAGCACCTGGATTCCGGCGCGCTGCAGGAACGGGGCGACCGCCTGGATCACCTCGTTGAGCCGGCGGGCGCCCTGCGAGCCGCCGGAGACCAGCAGCGTCGGCAGATTGGGGTCGAGGCCGAAGGCCGCGCGCGCCTCGGGCCGGACGGCCGCCCGGTCGAGGGTGGCGATGGAGCGGCGCAGCGGGATGCCGACGTAGTGGGCGTTGCGGAGCTTGCTGTCCGGGGTGGAGACCGCGACGTACTTGGCGTAGCGGGAGCCGATCTTGTTGGCGAGACCGGGGCGGGCGTTGGCCTCGTGGACGACGATCGGCACCCCGAGCCGCTTGGCGGCCAGATAGCCGGGCAGCGCCACATAGCCACCGAAGCCGACCACACAGTCGGCCTTGGTGCGCTCCAGGATCTGCTCGGCGGCCTTGATCGTGCCGCGCAGCCGCCCGGGGACGGTGATCAGTTCGGGGGTGGGCTTACGCGGCAGCGGCACGGCTGGAATGAGCCCGAGTTCATAGCCGCGCTCGGGCACGAGCCGGGTCTCGAGCCCGCGCTCCGTGCCGAGCGCCGTGATCCCCACGGTCGGGTCCTGCCTGCGCAGGGCGTCCGCGAGGGCGAGCGCGGGCTCGATGTGGCCGGCGGTCCCCCCACCGGCGAGTACGACATGCACCGAAATTCACCGCTCTCCGGACGGCCGCTTCTTGACGGGCCGTCTCATCGTCTTCCGTCTCACCCGAGCCAGCTTCTTCCGCAAAGCAGGCTGCCGCATGGCCAGCGCCGCCCGCGCGGCGGGCTCTGCCCGTGCGAAGGCGATCAGCAGGCCGACGGCGAACATGGTCGGCAGCAGGGCGGACCCTCCGTAGGAGAACAGCGGGAGCGGAACCCCGGCGATCGGCAGCAGACCGAGCACCGCGCCGATATTGACCACGGCCTGGGCCGTGATCCAGGTGGTCACGCCTCCCGCGGCATACCTCACGAAGGGGTCCTCCGTGCGTCCGGCCACGCGGATACCCGCATAGCCTAGAGCCGCGAAGAGTACGAGGACCGACAGCGTCCCCGCCAGGCCGAGTTCCTCCCCGGTAATGGCGAAGATGAAGTCAGTGTGCGGTTCGGGTAGTTCGCCCCATTTCTCCATCGATGCACCGAGTCCGGAGCCGAACCATCCGCCGTTGGCGAGGGCGTAGATCCCATGGACCGCCTGCCAGCACTGATCATGGGCGCCGGGCTCGGTGGCGCCGATGCAGGCGAGCCGGGACATCCGGTTCGCGCTGGTCTTGATGAGCAGCACGCCGATCACCCCGGCGAAGGCGAGCACGCCCGCGAAGAGCCGGGTGGGGGCACCGGCCAGCCACAGCAGGCCGAAAAGAATCGCCGTGAGAATGATCGCGGTGCCCATGTCACCGCCCAGCATGATCAGGCCGAGCAGCATCGCCGTCGCGGGCACCAGCGGCACCAGCAGATGCTTCCACTGGGCCAGCAGCCGCTTGTCCTGCTTGCGCGCCAGCAGATCGGCGCCCCACAGGACGAGCGCGAGCTTGCCGAACTCGCTGGGCTGCAGGAGGAACGGGCCGCCGAAGGAGATCCAGTTCCGGTTGCCGTTGACCGCGATCCCCAGCCCGGGCACCTGGACCAGGCACATCAAAAAGACCGACACCGCCAGCAGCGGATAGGCGAAGGCGCGGTGCAGCTTGATCGGCATCCGCACGGCGAGCAGCGTCAGGGCGCCGCCGAGCGCCGCGGCGAAGAGCTGTTTGCGGAAGAAGTACGACGGGGCGAGCCCCGACTGGAGCGCCTTGATCTGGGAGGCGGAGTAGACCATCACCAGACCGAGCACCAGGATCAGCAGCGCGCCGCCGAGGATCAGGTAGTACGCGGTGAGCGGCCGGTCCCAGGCCCGCCGGACGCGCTGCTGCGGCCCGCGCAGCGCATCGAGGAGCGTACCCCGCGACGGGCCGCTCTCAGGGCGGGAGACGCCCGCACCGCACCGCGGGCGCGCGAGAGCCGCCGCCCGCCCTCCGGCGCGCGCGACCGCCCGCACCCGCGGGGCCGACAAGCGCTGCTACGTTCCCCGTGAAAGCCGGTGCGAGAGCCCGACCACAGGGATGCCGATGACGGCGGGAGGGGCAGCGTGAGGCGCATGA
>NZ_JBEXFG010000068.1:0-26679 GCF_040606675.1 Streptomyces sp. NPDC005393
CCTGGCGCCGCCGCATCAGCTGGAAGTGCTCGGGCTTCATGCACAGGCCGATCACGAAGAACGGCAGGAACTGGAGCACCCGCTGCAGATCGAGGCGCCGGCGACCGCTCGCTGCCGGGGCTGCGGCGGCGCCGTGCCATAGGGGCGGCGCCGGGGGCGGCCGGCGACGCGGCGGGGGAGGGGAGCGTGGGCGACGGCACCGACGCGCTCAACGAGATCGCTCCGTCCACCACCGGCCGGTTCCTGCGCAAGCGGGGCGGCGGCGACCGGGGGCAGGTCTCGGTCGAGTTCCTCGGCGTCCTTCCGCTGGTCCTCATCGTGCTCGCCGTGATCTGGCAGCTGGTGCTGGTCGGCTACACGTACTCGCTGGCGGGCAATTCGGCCGACAAGGGGGCGCGCGCGGGCGCGTCCGGGGGGCCGGGCGCCTGCCAGGAGGCCGCGCAGAAGGACATCCCCGGTTCGTGGAGCGCCGACATCACCTGCCCCGGCCGGGGCAGCGGCCCCGTGTACAAGGTGACGGTGCGGTTGCAGGTCCCGGTGCTCTTCCCCGGGGCCGCCGACTTCCCGTGGACGGTGACGGGTACGGCGGGCGCGGCGGACGAGACGGACCTGGCGGGCGAGGGGCAGTGACATGAAGAGCCGCCTGCGTGACGACCCCCCGCACCCAAGTCCGCGTGCCGCCGGGCCCGGCGCCCCAGGCGCCGCCCGGCCGGACGCGGAACGGGCCCGGGAGCGGGGGTCGGCGTCCATCGAATTCCTCGGCTTTCTGCCGATCCTGCTGCTCGTCGCGCTGGCCGCCGTCCAGCTCGGGATCGCCGCCTACGCCGTACAGCAGGCCGGCACCGCGGCCCGCGCGGCGGCGCGTACGGCCTCGCTCGACGAGCCGCGCACCAGCCCGGCCGCCGCCGGGCTGGAGGCGATCAGCGGCTGGCTGGCCGACGGGGCGAGCATCAGCGGCGGCGGCTGCGGTGGCGGCGAGGCGCACGCCACCGCGACCGTGGACATCCCCTCGGTCATCCCGGGCTTCGACTTCGGCAGCGCGGAGAAGAGGGCCACGATGCCCTGCGACGAGCCGGACGGCGCGGGGCCGGCGGCGATGGGAGGACAGCGATGAGCCTGCGGGCCCGTATCACCGCGCCCGAGGGACCCGGTGAGGGGCGCCAGGACGGGCATCTCGTCGCCGTCTACCGCGCCAAGCTCCTGGAGGAGATCGACCTCGCGGAGATGTCCTCGCTCGCCGCCGCCGAGCGCCGCTCCCGGCTGGAGCGGGTGCTCGGCCACATCATCAGCCGCGAGGGCCCGGTCCTGTCGACCGCCGAGCGCTCCCAGCTGATCCGCCGGGTGGTGGACGAGGCGCTCGGCCTCGGGGTGCTGGAACCGCTCCTGGAGGACGCCTCCATCACCGAGATCATGGTCAACGGCCCGGACCAGATCTTCGTCGAGCGGGCGGGCCGCGTGGAGCTCGTCCCCGTCCGGTTCGCGTCCGAAGAGCAGCTGATGCAGACCATCGAGCGGATCGTCTCCACGGTCAACCGCCGCGTGGACGAGTCGAATCCGATGGTCGACGCGCGCCTCCCGTCCGGGGAGCGGGTCAACGTGATCATCCCGCCGCTGGCCCTCACCGGGGCCACGCTCACCATCCGCCGCTTCCCGCGCGCGTACACCCTGCATGAGCTGATCGGCATGGGGACGCTGGACGAGCAGATGCTGATGCTGCTGGCGGCGCTGGTGCGGGCCAAGCTCAATGTCGTGGTGTCGGGGCCGACCGGCTCCGGCAAGACCACCCTGCTCAACGCCCTCTCCGGGCTGATCCCCGACGGCGAGCGCATCATCACCGTCGAGGACGCCGCCGAGCTCCAGCTGCAGCAGACCCATGTCATCCGGCTCGAATCCCGGCCGCCGAACGTCGAGGGCATGGGCCGGATCACCATCCGCGATCTGGTCCGCAACTCCCTGCGGATGCGCCCCGACCGCATCATCGTCGGCGAGGTGCGCGGCGGCGAGACGCTCGACATGCTCCAGGCCATGTCCACCGGCCATGACGGCTCGCTGGCCACCGTCCACGCCAACAGCGCCGAGGACGCGCTGATGCGGCTCCAGACCCTGGCCTCGATGTCGGATGTGGCGATCCCGTACGAGGCGCTGCGGGACCAGATCAACAGCGCCGTGGACTGCATCGTCCAGCTCGTCCGGCACGCCGACGGCTCGCGGCGGATCAGCGAGATCGCGCTGCTCGACAGCCATGGCCACGAGGAGTACCGCATCGCCACCGTCTGCCGCTTCGACGCCCTGCCCATGGGCGCGGACCGGGTCGTGCACGGGCGGTTCTCGTACTTCCCGCTCCCGGAGCGGGTCGCGGAGCGGCTGCGGCTGGCGAGCGAGTCGGTGCCGCCGGCCTTCGGGGTGGCCGCCTTCCCGGCGCAGCTGGCCACCCGCGGCGCCGCGTACGACCGACCCGCGTACGACCCCAGGGACCGGAGGTAGCAGGGCGCATGGACCATCTGGCGATGGCGGCCGTCGGCGCGACGCTGGTGTGCGGCGCGCTGGGCGTCGCGGGCGTGCACACCTACGCCCGGGGCAAGGAGCAGCAGCGCGCGCTCATCGACCGGCTGTCGGACGCGGGCCCGCTGCCGCGCTCCGGCCGCCCGCGCCGCTTCGCCCTGGTGGACCGGCGGCTGCGGACGACCTCGGTGGGCCGGAGGCTGGAGCTGCGGCTGGCGGCGACGGGGCTGGACATCACCCCCGGGGAGTTCTTCGTCTACACGGCCACGGCGGCGGTCGGGCTGTGGCTGGTCGCGGCGTCCCTCCTCGCGGCCTTCTTCGGGCCGATAGCGGCCGTGATCGCCGTCTGGGGCGCCTTCGGCTTCCTCAACTGGCAGCGGCAGAAGCGGATCGAGCGCTTCATCAACCAGTTGCCCGAGCTGTCCCGGATCCTGGCCAACGCCACCCAGGCGGGGCTCGCGCTGCGCACGGCGCTGAGCATGGCGGCGGACGAGATGGAGGCGCCGGCGGGCGAGGAGCTGGCCAAGGTCGCCGCCAAGCTGGCGGTCGGCCACTCGATCGACGACGCGCTGGAGGAGCTCGCGGAGCGGCTGCCCTCCCGGGAGTTGGTGGTGCTGGTCACCACGCTCGTGCTGTCCAACCGGGCGGGCGGGACCGTGGTCAGCTCGCTGCGCAATCTCACCCAGACGCTGGAGGAGCGCAAGGAGACGCGGCGCGAGGTCCGCACCCAGCTCTCCCAGGTCACCGTCACCGCGTATGTCGTCCCGCTGATGGGGATCGGGACGCTGCTGCTGATGAACAGGATCTCGGCGGGCTCCCTGGACCGGATGACCTCGTCCTTCTGGGGCCAGGCCGCGGTGGTCGTGGCCTTCGCCCTGTACGGGATCGGCTTCTTCCTCATCCGTCGTATGTCCAAGATCGACGTCTGAGGGGCGGACGGTATGGCAATCGGAGTGCTGCTGGCGCTGGCCGCCGGCCTGTCGGTGGCAGGCCTCGCCTACGGCGTCGCCCTCTACCGCAGCGAGGCCAAGCTGCCGAGCGATCTGGCCGTCGCGCTGGAGGTCGGATCGTCGCGGACGACCGCGGTCGGCTCGGCCGTCGACCGGCTGGGCATGCGCTACGCCCCGCTGGTGCTGCGGCTGATGGGCGAGAAGCGGGTGGCCAGGGTGCGGCGCCGGATCGATCTGGCGGGCAACCCGGGCGGGCTGACGGTCGACCGCTACGCGGCCCGGCGGGCGGTGTACGGGGCCCTCGGCTTCGGCGGCGCGCTGGTGATGCTGATGAAGGGCCAGGTCCTGCTGGCCCTGGTGCTGGTGGCGTTCGGTCTTTTCTGGATCGAGGTCGGCATCTGGGCGGCGGTGCGCGAGCGCAAGGACGCGATCGAGCGGACGCTGCCGGACTTCCTGGATGTGCTGGCGGTCGTGGTGAGCGCCGGATTGAGCTTCCGTCAGGCGCTGGACCGGGTCGCGGAGAAGTACGAGGGCCCGTGGGCGGATGAACTTCGCATCACGCTTCGGCAAATGGACATGGGGGTCAGCCGGCGGCAGGCGTTCGAGGAACTACGTAAACGTAATGACTCGGAGCAGGTCGCCCAGTTCGTCACCGCGCTTCAGCAGGGCGAGGAGCTGGGCGCGCCGATCGTCGAGACATTGATCGCCATTGCGAACGATATGCGCCGTACGGACGCGCAGAACGCCCGGCGGCGCGCGGCACGCGCGGTGCCCAAGGCGACCATGGTCATCACGACCTTCATGGTGCCCGGGACGATGGTGCTGCTCGTCGCGGGGTTCTTCATCGGCTCGGGGACGGACTTCGGGTCGGTCACCGGGGACTGACGGTCTCTTTTGGGTGAATTCCCTTCGCGGTTGCAATTCAGTGTGGGACAGTCGTCGATTGAGGACTCCTCGGCCGGGAGGGGGTGAGACCGATGGGCCGCGGTGGCCGGAGCGTACGTCCACGGTTCGAACGCTGGGCATGGGGAAGGCAATGGTCCCTGGGGCACTGTTCCGGGGCCGGTGTTTCGGCGTACTTTGCTCGTGTCGCGAGCGACACCACGGGGGTTGAGTCGCCGGACCAGAGTGGGACGGCAGCCCATGGAGGGGAACACAATGGGGAAGCGCGTTACGGGGAACGACCGGGGGCAGACCTCGATCGAATACCTGGGCATCATCGCCGTGGTGGTGGCCATCGTCCTGGTCTTGTCGACCACCGACTTCGGCAGCATGATCGCAAACGCCATCTCCGACAAGATCGCGCAGGTCGTCGGCATCTGACCGGCCCCGTGACAGCCCGCGGAGACATCAGAAGCGATGCCGGGCAGGCCTTTCCGATCTATATCACCGCCGTGGCGGGCCTGCTCTTCCTCGCGCTCGCCCTCTTCGCCGTCGGCCAGGCGGGCGCCACCCGCAACGGCGGGCAGACCGCCGCCGACGCGGCGGCCCTCGCGGCGGCGCAGGACTACCGAGATCAGTTGCGCAAGGGGTTCATCGGGGCGATCGCGAACGGAAGCGCCTGGGACGACCTGCTGAACGGGCGGGGGCCCGGGGCCGGGGCCGCGTGTGAGCAGGCGCAGTGGTTCGCGTCGCAGAACGACGCGGCCCTCACCGGCGATGGATGCGTACCGGACTATCTGCCGACGTCCTTCACCGTGACCGTCCGGACCAACAAGCCCGTCGGCGAGTCCGTCATCCCGGGCACGGAGAGCCGGCACGCGACGGCGAAGGCCAAGGCGGTCGTCACGCCGCGCTGTACGGTGCCGTTGCCCGACCCCACGCCCAGCCCGTCCGACGGCGGAAAGGGCGGCGACGACCAGGGGAAGAAGCCGCCCATCGGCCTCACCTGCGACGGCAAGGATCTGGCCATCGACCCGGCGCGTCTCGATCTCTTCCCGGACGCCAAAGACCTCTTCTCCGTGCACCTTGCCGACTGACGAGCGAACGAAGAGTAAGGACAGCGAGCCATGAGCATGCGGCACACGACGAAGGCCCGGAGGGGGGCCGCCGCGACGGCGTTCGCCGCGGCCCTGGCCCTCGCCGTGGCGGGGTGCGGCAGCGGCGACGGCGGCGGCGGGAAGAAGCCGGACGGCGGCTCGCCGCAGAAGTCCACCGCGGCCAAGGAGGACGACGGCGGGCGACAGGAGCCCGCGGCGGACTCCTCCAAGACCATCGGCGAGATCAAGGGGCCCGGCGGGATCGTCGTCACCCTGCACTCCGCGGTGCGCGACGGCGGCGGCTTCGTCACGGTGAACGGGACCGTCACCAACCACGGGAGCAAGTTGTTCAACGCGATCGACTGGCGCTCGAAGGAGACGGAGGTGAAGTCCCCGTCGTCCGTGTCGGGCGCGTCCCTGGTCGACGAGGGCGGCAAGAAGCGGTATCTGGTGCTCCGGGACACCGATGGCCAGTGCCTGTGTACAACGGGCCTCTCCGGGATCAAGCCGGATGAGAGCCGTCCGCTGTTCGCGCAGTTCCCGGCCCCGCCGAAGAGTGTCACGCAGGTCGACTTCCAGATCCCGACGATGCCGTCCGTCAGCGTCAAGCTCTCGGGATGAGCGACACCATGACGACACGGACACCATGTAGGACACGTGCGGCGGCCCGCGGTCCGCGGTGCGGCCCCGTCCTCGCCGCGCTCGCCTCCACCGCGCTCTGGATGACCGCCGTCCCGGCCCCGGCCGCCCACGCCGACAGCGGCCCCGGGGCGCCCGCCGACACCACCCCGCCCGTGAGGATCGACGCCAAGGACTCCGATCTGCGGATGCCGGAGGGCGCCAAGCTCGCGCCCGGCCGGGTCCTGGACATCAAGTCCGTCGTCGAGACGGACGACGGCGACGAGCGGCGCGAGGACACCAACGCGAAGGTGAAGTTCGCCCTCCAGGCCGAGGTGCTCTTCGACAAGGACAGCGCGAAGCTCGGGGGCGCGGCGAGCGCCCGTATCAAGGAGATCGCCGCGGAGGCCGAGCGGCAGGCCGCGAAGAATGTGCGGGTCTTCGGCTTCACCGACGACCTGGGCTCGGCGGGGCATGGCATCGAGCTGTCGAAGAAGCGGGCCAACGCGGTGCAGCAGGCGCTCGCGGAGGACCTCGACGCCTCCGTGAACTACCAGATCCGCGGCTACGGCGAGCAGTACCCGATCGCGGACAACATGACGGAGGAGGGCCGCAAGAAGAACCGCCGAGTGGAGGTCAGCTTCCCGCGCACCGGCTGAGCGGGCCGCCTCAGGTGCATGGATCGACTCCCTGCCCGCGCCGCCGCCGCACCATGGACCCCGCGATCAACGGGGACTCAGGACTCGATCCAGTTGTGCGCCTGGGCCAGCTCCATGACGCGCCGACGCACCTGCTTGATCTGATCGGCGGTCAGACTGCCGCCCACCTCTACCAGTGCCTCGGTCAGCTCCTGCCGGAACTCGTTGACCGACAGCACATCGCACATGGTGTCGTCGCCCGCGTCCGGCCCGGGGGCCCGTACGACCGTGGCGGCGCGCTCGACAATGCGGACCTCGGACGCCTTGGGGCCCTTGTCGCCGTACTCGGGGACGAACCGCACCTTCGATCCGGGCTGGAACAGATGCTTCTCGTCCAGAAGGTCGTTCGCGTGCATGAAGACGTCCTCGCCGCCGTCGTCCGGCGCGATGAAGCCATAGCCGCGAAACTCGTCGAACCGCAGAATCTTGCCAGTTGTCGTCAACGTGCTACCCCTACCCCTGTACCTCTACCTCAGCGACCTCGACCGCGATCGAGGGTGTCCCAACCATGGCACCGGCACATCAGCCTAGCGAAGGCGGAGGCGGCGCAGAAGCGCCGGGGGTGATCGCGACGCGTACGCCCCGACGCACCCCCCAGCGCTCCCATGCGCCCGCCTCGGCCTCCAGGACATGGCGTGCGCGCGGACGGGGGCGCCCGAGCCGGCCGGGGCGCATGGTGCGGACGGCCAGGACGGTCAGCCGGCGGTCGAGATAGGCGACGTCGATGGCGAACCGCATCCGGAAGGTGTGGACGCCGCTCGCGGGCGTGAGCAGGATCGCGCCGGTCAGCCCGTCCCGGCCGAGCAGGCCGCGGGCGCGGGCGCGGTAGGAGGCGGCGACGATGAGCGGAATCCCGCCCTCCGGGCCGCTCTCCGGCCCGGCGTCCGGCCCGGCTCCAGGCCCGGCGTCCGGCCCGGCCTCCGGGTCTCCCGCCCCCGTTCCGTCCCCGAGCACGCGCAGCGTCGCCGTGCCGTCGCGCCAGCGCCCCATGTCCGCGCCCCCTTCCGCCCCTCCGCGCAGTGTTCCACCGCCCCGCCGCTTCCGTAGGCTCGGGCCGTGGATCCGCTGCTGATCGCCCTGGCCGCCGCGTACGGAGCGGCCGCCGGGCTGCTGGTGCCCCGCCCGCTCTACCGGCTGGCCGTCGAGCCCGAGGACCCCTGGCGTGCGGCCTGTCCGCGGGGGCACGCCCTCACCGGCCCGGCCCGCGGCTGGCTCGGCCCCGCCCGCTGCCCCGGCTGCGGGGACGGCGAACGGGCGTACGGGGCGGGCCCGGCGCCCGCCATGGCGCTGACCGCGCTGGTGTGCGCGGGGCTCGCGGCGGCCGTAGGCGCGCGCCCCGAGCTGGCGGTGTGGCTGCTGCTCGCCCCGCTGGGGGTGCTGCTCGCGGCGGTGGACCTGGCGGTGAACCGGCTGCCGGACGTGCTGACCCTGCCGATGGCCGCCGGGGCCGCGACGCTGCTCGGCGCGGCGGCGCTGCTGCCACACAGCGCGGGCTCCTGGACGCGGGCGCTGCTGGGCGGGGCGGTGCTGGGCGGCGGGTATCTGGTGCTGTTCCTCATCAGCCCGAGCGGTATGGGGTTCGGCGACGTCAAGCTGGCGCTGACGCTGGGGGTCGCGCTCGGCTGGTACGGCTGGGACGTGCTCTTCGTGGGTGCCTTCGCCGGTCTGCTGCTGGGCTCGTGCTACGCCGTGGCCCTGGTACTGACCCGGCGAGCTGGGCGTAAGACCGCCATGGCGTTCGGCCCATTCATGATCCTCGGGGCGTGCGCCGGGCTGGTGCTGGGGGCGCTCGGGGCCGGATGACGTCAGCGCCGCGCCGATTGTCACCCCCGTCGATGCATGGACATCCGCTCACGAAGGGTTATGGTGGGAACCCCCCCTCGGGCCGGTCCGTACTCCCCCCCACGGACCGGCCCGCTTTATTCCGGGGGTATCGCACTGTTACGGGCGGTACGTAGGCCACACGGTCGATTACGAAGCGTTACGCCTCGCAGTGGGGTCGCCGCGGTGGTCACCACGGTGGACCGGGACCTCGTACGGCCTCCCCCGGTTCGCCAGTCCTTCCGCCCAGCAGTAGGGTGTCGGCCTTGGGGGCGGACTGCCATGGCGAGCCATGCGAGGCACTGAGGGGCTGGAAGACGTGAAGTTGCGCGACCTGGTGTACGGGCTCTACGCACGCCGGGTGGAAGCCCGCCTCGACCACGCCCAGGTGCCCAAGCACATCGGCGTCATCCTCGACGGCAACCGCCGCTGGGCCCGCGCGGCCGGCGGCACCGCCGAGCAGGGGCACAAGGCGGGCGCCAGCAAGATCCAGGAGCTGCTCGGCTGGTGCAACGAGACGGACGTCGAGGTCGTCACGCTCTGGCTGCTCTCCACCGACAATCTGGACCGCCCCGAGGAGGAGCTGGTCCCCCTCCTCAGCATCATCGAGGGCGCCGTGCGCGATCTGGCCGCCGACGGCCGCTGGCGGGTGCACCACGTGGGGAACCGGGATCTGCTGCCCGCCCGCACCCAGACGGTCCTCAAGGAGGCCGAGCAGGTCACCGACCACATCGACGGAATACTGGTCAATGTCGCCGTCGGCTACGGCGGTCGCCAGGAGATCGCCGACGCGGTGCGGTCGCTGCTGCTCGACCACGCCACCAAGGGCACGTCCTTCGAGGAGCTCGCCGAGGTCGTCGACATCGACCTCATCTCCGAACACCTGTACACCCGCGGCCAGCCCGATCCGGATCTGGTGATCCGCACCAGCGGTGAGCAGCGGCTCTCCGGCTTCATGCTGTGGCAGAGCGCCCATTCGGAGTACTACTTCTGTGAAGTTTTCTGGCCCGCCTTCCGCAAGGTGGACTTCCTCCGCGCGCTGCGCGACTACGCGGCGCGCCACCGCCGGTACGGCAGCTAGTCCCCTACCGCGCACCGCACTTCACCGGCCGGGGCCGGACGCCGCACGGCGTCCGGCCCCGGCCTCGTGTGTCACGCAGGTTTCGCAACGTTCATATACGCGCCGTCATATGCCGTTGCATGGCTCCGCACGTTCGAGGGAATATCCAATACAGGTCGACGCCCTGTCCCACTGTCCAGTGGGCGTCGAACTGCCAGCGGACGGCATCGGGCCGTTCGCCCGGGAGGCCCTTTGCACACGGACGACTGTGCGGATCGTGCGTATGACGCGGAGGGCCGGCGCTCGGCCCTCCCAGTAGGGCCTGAGCCCGGTCCGTCCCCCGTCTACGGCGGGGTGACCCCACTCCCGCGACGCCGTCGCACCCCAACCTCTCCCGAGGGGGTTCGTCCACCCGTGGTGACCAGCAAGAAACGCCGCGAGCACGACCGGCGCACCTATGTCCTCGACACCAGCGTCCTGCTGGCCGACCCGAACGCCATGGCCCGCTTCGAGGAGCACGAAGTCGTGCTGCCGGTTGTCGTGGTCACGGAGCTGGAGGCCAAGCGGCACCATCCGGAGCTCGGGTACTTCGCCCGGCAGGCGCTGCGCCTGCTGGATGAGTACCGCATCCGGTACGGCCGTCTCGACGCTCCGATCCCGATCGGCGATCTGGGCGGCACTTTGCGTGTCGAGCTCAACCACTCCGACCCGGGAATCCTGCCCGCGGCCTTCCTGAACCACGGCCGCATGCCGGACAACGACTCGCGGATCCTCGCGGTCGCCAGAAACCTGCAGGCCGAAGGGTATGACGTCACCGTCGTATCCAAGGACCTGCCGCTGCGCATCAAGGCGTCCTCGGTGGGGCTGCTCGCCGAGGAGTACCGCGCGGAGCTGGCGATCACCGACTCGGGCTGGACGGGGATGGCGGAGCTCGCCGTCTCCGCCGAACAGGTGGACGATCTGTTCGCCGCCGAGACGGCGTACCTCCCCGAGGCGGCCGAACTGCCCGTGCACACCGGTCTGGTGCTCCAGTCCGAGCGCGGCAAGGCGCTGGGCCGGGTCACCCCGGACGGGCAGGTGCGGCTGGTGCGCGGCGACCGGGAGGTGTTCGGCATCCACGGGCGGAGCGCGGAGCAGCGCATCGCGCTGGATCTGCTGCTCGACCCGGAGGTCGGGATCCTCTCGATGGGCGGCCGGGCCGGCACCGGAAAGTCGGCGCTCGCGCTGTGCGCGGGTCTGGAGGCCGTGCTGGAGCGGCATCAGCACCGCAAGGTGATGATCTTCCGCCCGCTGTACGCGGTGGGCGGGCAGGAGTTGGGCTATCTGCCCGGCAGCGAGGCCGAGAAGATGAGCCCATGGGCTCAGGCGGTCTTCGACACGCTGTCCGCGGTGACCAGCGCCGAGGTCATCGAGGAGGTCGTGGGGCGCGGGATGCTGGAGGTCCTGCCGCTGACCCATATCCGCGGCCGTTCGCTCCATGACGCCTTTGTGATCGTGGACGAGGCGCAGTCACTGGAGCGGAACGTGCTGCTGACCGTTCTGTCCCGGATCGGCGCCAACTCCCGGGTGGTGCTCACCCATGATGTGGCGCAGCGCGACAACCTCCGCGTCGGGCGGTACGACGGCGTGGTGGCGGTGGTCGAAAAGCTGAAGGGGCATCCGCTGTTCGCGCATGTCACCCTCACCCGGTCCGAGCGATCGCCGATCGCGGCGCTGGTGACCGAAATGCTGGAGGACGGCCACATCTGAGCCGGTTGAGTCCGATATAGGGCGCCAGGACGCCGCGCGGAAAGGCCAATGAGCCTAGCCGTGCG
This sequence comes from Streptomyces sp. NPDC005393, assembly GCF_040606675.1. NCBI lineage: Bacteria > Bacillati > Actinomycetota > Actinomycetes > Kitasatosporales > Streptomycetaceae > Streptomyces > Streptomyces sp. NPDC005393. The sequence goes on from NZ_JBEXFG010000068.1 coordinate 11,443, forward strand.
GCGTCTTGCTGCGCCGGGATTTCCAGAAATCCCAGGCGTAAACGGGGTGTGAGCTTTCACACCTATCGGGGAATTGCCTCGGGGGCGCCGCGTCCGGCAGTGTGTGGGTCCTGTCAGGCCCCGCATACGGCACACCAGTACCCCCAGCGGTACAGAACCGCAGCAGCACCAGAACTAAAGAGCGTTCGCCGTATGCCGCCCGAGCACCTTGCGGCTCTCCTGCGGGAGGGCCCACCGGGCCAGTGCCTCCCGTGACCAGCCGACCTCGCCTTGCGGGGGAGGAACAAGGGGAAGCCAGCGCCAGGGGCACGATTGCGCCCGCGAGGTCACCTAAGCGGGCGATGCTGGAAGGAACACCGAGTGAGCCGGATTTCGGTCCGGGGATTCGCAGTGGCCTCGGCCACCGCGGTCACCACTGTGGGCGCTGTCGTCGGTGTCGCCGCGGGTGGCGAGCAGCAGAGCTCGTCCGACCCGATCGAGGCGACGGCCGCCGACTCGACGCTCCTCGCGGACATACCCGCCGGGCAGCAGGCCGTGGCACAGACCGCATCCCTGACGCAGCAGGCGGATGTTCAGTCGACCGCAGCAGACGCGGAGGCGAAGAAGTCCGCCGAGGAATCGGCCCGCAAGCAGGCGGCCCAGGACGCGAAGGCCAAGAAGGCCGCCGCGGACAAGGCAGCTGCCGAGAAGCTGGCCAAGGAGCGCGAGGCAAAGAAGAAGCAGCAGATCGCGAGCCGTTCGGCCACGCGTGACGCCGGCGACTTCGTGCAGAAGGCTTCGTACACCATCGCCGAGACCCAGGCCATGGCGCGCCAGATGATCGCCGGCGACCAGTTCCAGTGCTTCAGCAACATCGTGGACCACGAGAGCGGCTGGAACTACCAGGCCACCAACCCCTCATCGGGTTCGTACGGTCTAGTGCAGGCGCTGCCGGCCTCCAAGATGGCCTCGGCCGGCGCCGACTGGAAGACCAACCCGGCCACTCAGATCAAGTGGGGTCTGGGCTACATGAACGACCGCTACGGCAGCCCCTGCGCCGCCTGGTCGTTCTGGCAGGCCAACCACTACTACTGATCGGCCCCGGCCCACCCGGCCACGCAGACGAGCTTCCCGAAACCCCCGGCCGTACACCGGTCGGGGGTTTCGCGCTGTCCTCAGCCGGTAACGTCTCCCCGACGGCCGAGGGGGAACTGGGGGTAGGGAAAGAGAAATGTCCAGATTGCCACAGTGGGTTGGCAGGCTGGGAGCCGGCCTGACCCGGCTCGCCCACCGGCTCGAGTCCCAAGAAGCGGAGATGCGGGGCCGAGAAGGCCACGCGGAGGGGGCGCACAAGCCCCGTAGAGCGCCCCGCCCCGACGAGAGCGCCCGGGCGGGCGCCGGAGCGGGCGCCGGAGCGGGAGCGACAGAAGGCGCCGGTACCGCCGGTGAGGACGCGGCGGAGGGCGCCGCTGGGGGTGCGGCGGAGGGCGCCCATGAGCGGCCCCGGACGAGCGCTGACAAGGGCGCGGGCAAGGGCGCGGGCGAGGGCGCGAACAAGGGCGCGGGCGAGGGCGCCGACAAGGGCGCGGGCAAGGGCGCGAGCGAGGGCGCTGACAAGGGCGCGGGCGAGGGCGCTGACAAGGGCGCGGGCGGGGGCGCGGGCGGGGGCGCCGGTTCAGGCGCCGGGGAGGGCGGGGCCGGCCGGCCGGAGCCCCCCAGCGTGCCCGCCCCGCCCGCCTACGCCCCCGCCGTCGCCGCCAAACCCGATCCGGTCGCCGCCGTCCCCTGGGGCGTCCGGGTCGCCGCCGAGGCGGGCTGGCGGCTGTTGGTGCTCGCCGGGACGGTCTGGGTGCTGATGCAGGTCATCAGCTCCGTCCAACTGGTCGTGCTGTCCTTCACAGTCGCCCTGCTCATCACCGCGCTGCTGGAGCCCACCGTCACCCGGCTGCGCCGACGCGGAGTGCCGCGCGGCCTGGCCACCTCGCTCACCTTCATCGCCGGCTTCGTCATCATGGGCCTGGTCGTCTGGTTCGTGGTCTGGCAGGTCATGGAGAACATCGACGACGTCTCCAGCAAGGTCCAGGCCGGTATCGACGATCTGCGGCGCTGGCTGCTGCACAGCCCGTTCCATGTGACCGAGAAGCAGATCAACCATGTCGCCAAGAGCCTGCGCGAGGCGGTCGGCGCCAACACCGACGAGATCACCTCGGCCGGGCTCGAGGGCGTCACGGTCGTCGTCGAGGTGATGACCGGCATTCTGCTGACGATGTTCAGCACGCTCTTCCTGCTGTACGACGGCCCGAGGATCTGGGACTGGACGCTCAAGCTCGTCCCGGCCGCGGCCCGTGAGGGCGTGGCGGGTGCGGGGCCGCGCGCCTGGGCCACGCTGACCGCCTATGTGCGCGGCACGGTGATAGTGGCGCTGATCGACGCGATCTTCATCGGCGTCGGGCTCTTCTTCCTCGATGTCCCCATGGCGGTGCCGCTGGCCGTCTTCATCTTCCTCTTCGCCTTCATCCCGCTCGTCGGCGCGGTGGTCTCCGGCGCGCTCGCGGTGGTCGTCGCGCTGGTCACCCAGGGCGTGTTCACGGGGGCGATGGTGCTGGTGGTGGTGTTGGCCGTACAGCAGCTCGAGGGCCATGTGCTGCAGCCCTTCATCCTCGGCCGGGCGGTACGGGTCCATCCGCTGGCCGTGGTGCTCTCGGTCGCCGGGGGCTCGCTGATCGGCGGCATCGGCGGCGCGGTGGTGGCCGTACCGCTGGTGGCGGTCGCCAATACGGCCGTCGGGTATCTGCGCGCGTACAGCCGCGAAAGCGCTCTGCGCGCCGCCGGCACCGCGCCCACCGCGCCCACCGCCCCGCCGGGCCAGGGTGGTGTGTGAGACGTCGGAAGCCGCGTGGACAGGGTCGGCCATCTGGTGGTGGCCGCAACGACTACGAAACGCATCTGTGGCGACCGGCGCCGCACCGTGCCTTCCCGGGTTTCCGGGGCAGGCGGACCGCGCTCCACAGCGAGTTACAGCATCTGCGCAGGCTCCGAAACCGGAATCATGCATCATGAACCGACTCACCACCGGCATTTGGCCGCCGACCACGCCACACTCCTGCGCCGAGAAGATGAAGGCGGTGATGAACCGCTACACCAACGGTCTGCTCACCTCCGCCCAGGTCATCGAGGAGCTGGTCAAGGTCGCTCGGGAAATCTCCGCCGACCGCGAGCGCGCGCGGGAACTGGGGCTGACCGAGGACGAGCTGGCGTTCTATGACGCGGTGGTGGCGGCCAACCCTTCGGCCGTTGAGGAAATGGGCAAGGGCATTCTCGCGCAGATCGCGAAGGCCCTGGTGGAACAGGTCCGCAATGACGTCACCATCGACTGGAAGGTGCGCGAGCAGGCCCGTGACCGTATCCGGGCCAAGGTGAAGCGCCTGCTGCGGCGCTTCGGTTATCCGCCGGACCGGCAGCCCGAGGCCATTGAGCGGGTGCTGAAGCAGACCGAGGTCAAGGCCGAGGAGTGGGCCTGAACCCCGGGCTTCGGTTTGCGGTGGGTTTGGGACAGGGAGGCGCCGACGCGATGGTGACCCCTGTCCCAACGCCACCGCTTACGGCCACCGCACCGCTGGGGACGTTCCCTTGCCCTCACGGCACGGCGGGATCTCACCGGGCGTCCAGGAGTCGCCGAGGACGTAGCACAGCTCAGCGTGCAGCTGCTCGGCCTCGATGGGGCTCAGTCGGAGCTGGCCGTCCCCCTTGTGCTCACCGTCGCGGACCACCCACAGAGGCAGTGACACCCCCTGGTCGGCGGCGCCGGTCTGCGTGACGCGCTTGCCGGGGATGCGATCCAGCCGCCATCCGCGTGCGGGGTTGTAAGACGCCATGTCATCCGGCCTTCCATTACTCAGTGTTGCTGTCTGCGTCTCCAGAGTGGCCGGAAATGGCTAGGGTCGACAGTGGGTGAGCGTCGCCAAGGAGGCAAGGAACACAGGGGGTTGTGATGCCCGCACGCAAGAGCATTTCCGGACGCAAGCCGTCCGCGCGGCGGTTGCTGGCCGCCGAGGTGGCGCGGCTGAGGGCAGAGTCCGGCAAGTCGCTGGGGCAGTTGGCCGATGAGACGACCTACGACCGTACGTACCTGCACAAGCTGGAGACCGGGGTGCGGATCGGATCCCCCGAGGTCATCGCCGCGCTGGACAAGGTGTACGGGACGGGGGAGCGCCTGGCGATGCTGTGGGAACTGGCCCGCGAGGACGTGTTCCCCGACAAGTACAAGCGCTTCATGGAGCTGGAGGCGACGGCCACCGTCCGCTATGAGTACTCGGCAGCTACGGTGCCGGGGCTGTTGCAGACCGAGGCGTATGCGCGGGAGGTTTTCCAGGTGGGGCGACCTCGGAGTGAAGACGATCTTGAGGAGCATGTCGCGGCCCGGATGGGCAGGCAGGATCTGCTGACCCGCGACGATCCACCGCACTACCGGGCAGTCCTTGACGAGGCAGTGCTGAGGCGGCCGACTCGTGATCCCAAGATGTGGGAGCAGCAGTTGAACCACTTAGTGCAGACGGCCGAGTGGCCGAACGTCACGCTTCAGGTGTTGCCCTTCGCAGCCGGGCTACACGACCTGCTCGGTGGTTCGCTCACGGTGTTGTGGCTGTCGGACGGCAGGTCCGTGGGTTATGTGGAGAGCAGTAAAACCGGCGAACTTGTCGAGAATGCGGCAGATGTGGAGCAGCTGAAGCTGTCCTACGATCTGCTGCGAGACTCGGCTCTCTCGCCTCGGGAGACCGTGGCGTTTATTCGCCAAGTGATGGAGGACTCCACAACATGCGATCCCCCCGCCCAGACCTGAGCGCCGTGCAGTGGCGCAAGTCCAGCTACAGCAATTCCGACGGCGGCAACTGCGTCGAGGTCGCCGACGGCTACCCCGGCCTCGTTCCCGTCCGGGACAGCAAGAACCCCCACCACCCGGCGCTCATATTCGAGGCCCCCGCCTGGGCCGCGTTCATCGCCGAGGTGAAGGCCGCGCGCATCGGGGGCTGACGACCGACCCACTCCCCGGACCGTTCAGCCCAGTTCACGCCGCGACTCGCAGTGTCACCGCACCATGAGAAGGCGAGCGCGCCAAGTGGGTGGGGTGGGCGGCCGGGAGGCGCCGGGAGGCGAGGAGTCACAGGTGCACGTCACGAAGGTCGGCCTCTCGAACATCAGAGGGTTCACGGGCCCCCGTACGGTGAATCTCACCCTCCCCGATGGCGGCGGGTGGATCGTCATGGCGGGCCGTAACGGCTCGGGCAAGACCACACTGCTCAAGGCTCTGGCCGTCGCGCTCGGCGGACCCTCCGTAGCCCGCACCCTGGTGTCGGACTTCAGCGGATGGGTCTCCCAGGGGGAGCGGGAGGGCTGGGCGCAGGCGTACATCACCCGCGACCCGTCGCTTGACGTGCTGCGCGGCCGGGGGCGGGCGCCGGACGGGCCGCAGGTTCTCGGGCTGACGTGGACGTGTGATCCCGATCCAGCGGACTCCGGCGTCGGAGGAGCTCACGCGGGAGCTGACGCGATGCAATACGAAGGCCCGCGAGTGGGTGGCGGACGGCAAAACCGTACGTGACGTCTGGTCCGCATGAGGCAAGGATCACAGCGCGAAGGGGCGCCCCACCGGATCGGTGGGGCGCCCCTTCGTATGTGCCGTATGTGCCTGTTGGGCTCAGGCGCCGGCGCTCAGGACGCTCTCGGCGTCCAGGGTGGCGCCGACCGCCTGCAGCACGGCGGCGATCTTGAAGGCTTCCTGGATCGTCTCGCGGTCCACGCCCGCCTTGCGGAGCACCTGCTCGTGTGAGTCGAGACACATGCCGCAGCCGTTGATCGCGGAAACCGCGAGCGACCACAGCTCGAAGTCGACCTTCTCGACGCCCGGGTTGCCGATGACGTTCATCCGCAGGCCCGCGCGCAGGGTGCCGTACTCCGGGTCGGACAGCAGATGCCGGGTCCGGTAGTAGACGTTGTTCATCGCCATGATGGCGGCCGCCGACTTGGCGGCGGTGTACGCCTCCGGCGACAGGTTGGCCTTGGCCTCCGGCTCCAGCTCCGTCAGCACGCGCGGCGAGCGCGAGGCGATCGCGCAGGCGAGCACGGTGCCCCACAGCTGCTGCTGCGGAAGCTCCGAGTTGCCGATCACCGAACCGAGGTTCAGCTTGAGGTCCTTGGCGTAGTCCGGAAGCGCGGACTTCAGCTCGTCGAGTGCCATATCAGCTCAAGCCTCACTCACCGGAGAGGAGGGCGACCGGGTCGAGGGTGTCCTCGCCCTGGGTCCAGTTGCACGGGCACAGCTCGTCGGTCTGCAGGGCGTCCAGCACCCGCAGGACCTCCTTGGGGTTACGGCCCACGGAACCGGCCGTCACCATGGTGAACTGGATCTCGTTGTTCTGGTCCACGATGAAGACGGCGCGCTGCGCGAAGCCGTCCTCGCCCTCGACGCCGCAGTCGCGCATCAGCTCGTGCTTGGAGTCGGCCAGCATCGGGAAGGGCAGGTCACGCAGGTCGGCGTGGTCCTTGCGCCAGGCGTGGTGGACGAACTCGGAGTCGCCGGAGACGCCCAGGATCTGCGCGTCGCGGTCGGCGAACTCGTCGTTCAGCTTGCCGAACGCGGCGATCTCGGTCGGGCAGACGAAGGTGAAGTCCTTCGGCCAGAAGAACACGACGCGCCACTTGCCCTCGTAGGACTTGTGGTTGATCTGCTCGAACTCCTTGCCGCTCTCCAGCGACACGCAGGCGGTCAGGTCGTACTCGGGGAACTTGTCACCGACAGTGAGCACGCGCTCTCCTTGCAGCTTTCGCGTAGGAAACCCCTTTTGATCAGGTTTCCTGGGGTTGGACGGTGCCCACCATGGCACACCGGGCATTGATCAGTGAAATAGCTAGACTCGGTGGTGTTGATTGGAGGTGGTTATCAGTGGCCGCATCAGCCACACCGGCCGGAAAGTCGCGGCAGCCCAGCCTGTCCCAGCTCAGAGCCTTCGCCGCGGTCGCGGAGCATCTGCACTTCCGCGACGCTGCGGCCGCCATCGGCATGAGCCAGCCCGCGCTCTCGGGCGCCGTCGCCGCTCTGGAGGAGACGCTGGGCGTCCAGCTGCTGGAGCGTACGACGCGGAAGGTACTGCTCAGCCCGGCGGGGGAGCGGCTCGCCGTCCGTGCCCGCACGGTACTGGAGGCGGTCGGCGCGCTGCAGGAGGAGGCCGAGGCGGCGCGGGCGCCCTTCACGGGGGTGCTGCGGCTCGGGGTGATCCCGACCGTGGCGCCGTATCTGCTGCCGACCGTGCTGCGGCTGGTGCGCCGGCGCTATCCGCGGCTGGATCTCCAGGTGCACGAGGAGCAGACCGCCTCGCTGCTGGACGGGCTCGCCCAGGGCCGGCTCGATCTGCTGCTGCTCGCTGTCCCGCTCGGCGCCCCCGGCGTCGTCGAGCTGCCGCTTTTCGAAGAGGACTTCGTCCTGGTCACGCCGCAGGACCACTGGCTGGGCGGGCGCGCCGACATTCCGCGCGAGGCGCTGAAGGAGCTGGATCTGCTGCTGCTCGACGAGGGCCACTGCCTGCGCGACCAGGCCCTGGACATCTGCCGCGAGGCGGGCCGGCCCGAGGGCGCGCCGGTGACGACGAGCGCCGCCGGGCTCTCCACGCTGGTGCAGCTCGTCGCGGGCGGGCTCGGGGTGACGCTGCTGCCGCGCACCGCGCTACGCGTCGAGACCGGCCGGGGCGACCACCTCGCCACCGGCGACTTCGCCGACCCGGCGCCCGCCCGCCGGATCGCCCTGGCCATGCGCGTGGGCGCCGCGCGCCAGGGGGAATTCGAGGAGTTGGCGGAGGCGCTGCGGGAGGCGCTGCGGCCGCTGCCGGTGCGGATCGTGAACCGGTGAGCCTGACCGGCCAGGACGCGGCTCCGGGGCCGTTCCCGCAGGTGGGAACGGCCCCGGAGCCAAGGACGCGGCGCGTCCTCACTCCGTACGCAGACCCTCCGGCCGCATCATGCGCCACAGGGGAGGAAGGCTGACGAAGGTCACCAGCAGGATGACGCCCGCGCCGATGCCGGTCATGGCGCCGAGGCTGGACCAGTCGACGGCCAGCGGCTGGTCGACCATCTTCAGCAGCATCGCGCCGAGCGCCAGTCCGCCCGCGATCGAGAGCGCGAGGCCCAGGACCACCGGGACCGCGGTCTGCCACAGGATGGACCAGCTGAGGGTGGCACGCCGAGTACCGAAGGCGACCAGGACGGACAGCAGCCGCCTGCGCTCGCGCAGCTGCTCCAGGGTCGTCACGATCATGCTGGCCCCGATGAGCAGCAGGGTCGCGGTGGCGCCGATGAACAGGCCGCGGCGGATCGTCGCGAACTGGGAGGACTCCGAGGTGCTGGAGAGCGTCATCACATCCATCGTCGGGTCGAGCGCCGCGCTGGTGTTGCGCGTGAACTCGGCCGCGTCCGGCACCTTCGGATCCAGCCGCAGCATGGCCACCGCCCGCGGCTGGTCCAGGTCCGCGACATCGAAGGCGCCGGGGGTGGCGAGGATGCCGGTGCGCTCACTGCCGGTCGGGTCGGTTCGGCTGCCCACCAGCTTGGCCGAGCGGGGGATCGTCCACAGCTTCTTCGTGGCGCTCGGCGTGTACCCGGAGGGGTCCATGTTGAGGTTGACCTGGGCGCCGGGCTTGGCGAAGTCCGCCCCGGGGTCGTAGTAGGCGGAGGAGCCGGACCGCTTGATGACGAACACATCGCCGTCCTCGCAGCTGGTGACGCGGGCCACCTCGCGCAGTGCCGGGCAGCCGGCGACGGTGAGGGAATCGGTCGCGATGCTCGTCCGGTCCTTCTCCTTGCTGTGGGCGTCGGCGATGTACCCCTCGGTGAAGCCGAGCACATCCTTGACGCCCTTGGTCCCGCGGTACCGGTCGAAGGCCGCGCGGGCCTGGGCGCCGGTCTCCACCCGGACGTTCGCGATCATCTGGGTGCGGTGCGGGTCCTGGCCGGTCTCCTTGGTGCTGTCGTTCTGCACGGTGGTGAAGAGCATCTGGATCGCGATCGCCCCGGCGACCGCGACCGTGATGCCGCTGACCGCGCGCGCCGCCGTGCCGCTGCTGAGCTGAAGCCGGCGGGTGGCGAGCTGCCAGGGCACCGGGCCCTTGCCGAAGCGCTCGACGACGGCCTCGACAAGCCAGGGCAGCAGCGCGGTGAGGCCGACGAGCAGCAGGATGGCGCCGATGGCCGCCTGGTACGCCTTGGTGTCGCTGCTGCTCCCGCTGCCGGGCCCGAAGCCGCCCGCGAGCGGCAGCAGCAGACCGATGCCGAGGAGCGGCAGCAGCAGCCGCCACCACAGACGGCGCCGCTTGGGGGTGGCGTTCCGGACGACACCCAGCGGCTCGATGGTGATCCCGCGCAGGGCGACCAGGGTGACGATCACGGCCGAAGCGGGCACGGTCACCGTGATCAGAGCTGCGAGCAGGCCGGACGGCCGGATGTCGGAGGCGAAGAAGCTGACGTCCCACAGCGTGACCGTGCTGATGAACTCCCGGATCAGCAGGAACAGCACACCGCCGACGGCGAGCCCCAGCAGTGAGCCGAAGAGCGACTCACCGGCGGCGATCCGCCGGGTCATATGACTGTCGGCGCCGACCAGCCGCAGCGCGGCCAGCCGCCGGTCGCGCCGCTCTCCGCCGAAGCGCGCGGCGGTGGCGATGAAGATGAGCACCGGCAGCAGCAGGACCACACAGCCGACGACGACCAGCAGCAGCAGCCCGGGGTTCAGGGGCTGGGGCTTGCCGACGTTCTTCGTGCCCCAGCGGTCGATGTGGTAGCCGTTGATGTGGGCGAACGCCTTCTGGCTGATCCCCGCGTAGTAGCGGAGGTCGGCCGGGCCGGACAGTCCGCTGTCGTCGATGGTGCCGATGGTGCGGTACGGGAGGCGCTCGCGGAGCAGCTTCCCGTCGCCCGAGGCGAGCAGCTTCTTCAGGGCGGGCGAGACCCACATCTCACCGGGGGCCGGGATATGGCCGATGCCCGGCGGCTGGGGCGGGTGCGCGCCGTCCGGCGACATCACCAGGCCCTCGATGTCCGCGCCCCGGTAGGTGGTGTTGGCCCGGCCGAGCTGGATCGTGCCGGGGCCCGGCACGGGGTCGGTCTGGAAGCCCAGTGCGGCGCGTGCGTCGCTCCGCTCGCCGCGCAGGGAGTACGCGTTGGGGGCGGAGGAGGCGAGGAGCAGCAGCGCCACGCCGAGGCCGACGCCGACCGCCGTCATGATCGTCCGGGCCCAGCTCTCCCGGCCGCCGGTGACCGCGAAGCGCCCGCCCATGGCCAGATCGGCGGCCCAGCGGGCGATGCCGACGCGGCGGCGGGGCTCGGGGGCGGCAGGCATGGGGGGAACGGGCGTCAGGGTGGGCGCCGTGGCGGCCCGGCCGCCGTCCGGGCCGCTCATCGGACCCCCGCCATGTCGCGCGCCTTGCCGTCGCGCACGACGACCTCGCGGTCGGAGTAGGCGGCGACCCGCGCCTCATGGGTGACGAGTACGACGGCGGCGCGGGTGTCCCGGGCGGCCTCGGTGAGCAGCTCCATCACCCGCTCGCCGTTGAGGGAGTCGAGCGCGCCGGTCGGCTCGTCGGCGAAGAGCACCCGCGGGCCGGTGACCAGCGAGCGGGCTACGGCGACGCGCTGCCCCTGGCCGCCGGAGACCTCGCCGGGCCGCTTGTTCCGTACGTCCGCGACCTCCAGCCGCTCCAGCCACGACAGCGCGCGGGACTCCGCCTCCTTGCGCTTGACGCCGTTGAGCCGCAGCGGCAGCGCCACGTTCTCCACGCAGTTCAGCTCGGGGACGAGCTGGCCGAACTGGAAGACGAAACCGAACTCGCCGCGGCGCAGACGGCTGCGCTCGGCGTCCGACATCGCGGACAGCTCGCGCCCGCTGTAGTGGACGGAGCCCGAGTCCGGCCGGACGATGCCGGCCAGGCAGTGCAGCAGCGTCGACTTGCCGGAGCCGGAGGGGCCCATGACGGCGACGACCTCGCCGGGGTGGATGGAGAAGTCCGCGCCGTCGAGCGCGGGGGTGTGGCCGTACGACTTGTGGAGGCCATTGGCTATCAGCAGAGAGCCCGCCGGAGTCATGAACGCACCGCCTTGGCGAGTTGGCCGAGGCGGGCCGCGGTGAGCTCCAGCCAGCGCAGATCGGCCTCGAGGTGGAAGAGGGCGTGGTCGCAGATGAGTTGGTCGCTGAGGTCACCGCCGCGCTTGCGCTGGGTGAGGTCGCGCATCAGGCGCAGATGTTCGGCGCGCTGGACGTCGAGCAGATCGCCGGCGTCGCGCCCGGTGAGCAGCGCGAGGACGACCTTGGTGTAGAGGACCGACTGGAGATAGGGCTCGGGCTTCTCGGGCTGGGAGAGCCAGTGCTCCACATCGGTGATGCCCGCGTCGGTGATGGCGTAGCGCTTGCGCTCGGGGCCACCACCGTGCTCGATGCCGTCGACCTCGACGAGGCCGTTCTTCAGCAGACGGGACATGGTGGAGTAGACCTGCCCGTAGTGGAGCGGACGGTCGTGTCCGAATCTTTCGTCGAAGGCCCGCTTGAGGTCGTAGCCATGGCGCGGGCCGGACTCCAGGAGTCCGAGCAGGGTGTGGCCGATTGACATGCCCGGGACTCTACACCATGCGTATACGTCGCGTGTATAGCTGCGGTGAATAGTGTGTCGCAGCAGGTCAACGGCATTTTGCGGGGCCTCTTGCTACTCCGGTGCGTCGTCGGTGTCGCCGGAGGGGGCGCGCGGCGGACGGCCGCGGCGGGGGATCGGCCGCACCGCACCGGGCAGCCGGCCCGCGTCCGCGAGCGCCTTGCGCAGCGGGAACTCGATCTGCGCGTTGGCGCTGCGCAGCCCCCAGCACCACGCTGACCTGCGAGCTCACCGGCATCACAGAGACATCGGTTTCGGCCGGAACGAACCCCACCACGATCCCGAACCAGCAACAGCCCACATCAGACAGAAGCACCCGGCGCGCGCCACGGCATTTACCACGCCCCCGGCGCGCACCGAAGGTGCGCTGGATCGCTGACCAGTATCAAGGCCGTACGGCGCCGTATCGGCCCGAACGGCGCATCCCGGCTTCTCCAGCGGAACGAGCGGGCCTGGCTCTACCACATCGACCGGCCACTGGTAGAAGGGCTCAGGCGGGCCTTCGCGATCGCCGACGCCCGCCCCGACCTGCTGCGTGGTGAACCCACCAGACGCATCACCTGACCCGGGCCGCACCACCGGTAGGAGAACGTCTCGCCGGCGGTTCCGAGTGGCACTGTCTCTGGTTCTGGGAAAGCAGACTGGGACGCGGCCCCGGCCGCTACAGCCGTGGGGTCGGCGGCCGTGCTTCGGTTGAGGGAGCAACGTCAGGTCTGTCGCGAACCATCGGTGCTGACAGCTTCCTCAGCGAGTGGACGGCAAAGGGTCCTGTCGTGTGAGGCAAACAAGAATCCCTACGAGGACGATGGCTGCCGTGATGGCCGGGGCGACCAGGGAGTTTGCGGGATACAGGATCCAGGCCCATGGCGCGGGGCCCCCTCCGCTTCTCCAGCCGGCCGCCGCGCACACAAGGGGCACGACGGCGACGGTGACAGCCGCGATGCGGTGGCCGAGGAAGGGAAACAGCAGCAGGCCGAGGCCGACGTATCCGGCGATGTTGCGCCCCAGTACCAAGGCGATGCTGTCGGCCCCCAGGGCGTAACAGAGGGCTGCCATCCCCGCCCCGGTGGCGGCGACCGCCGAGCCGAGTGCGGCGTCCCACCTCCGCACGGGCCGGCAGGCGACGCTTTCGGTGCGCAGGTCGCCGCGTCCCATGCCGTAGAGCAGCATCACCGCGGGCAGCAGCGTGATGAGGTGGCCGACAAGGAAGTGTCCGGACTGGCCGGTCAGGACGGGCACGGGAAGTTCGGCGTTGCCCATGAGGAGTCCCACCGCATTGGTCAGGACGACGGACACACTCAGCGCGGGAACAGCGCGGGCCTTCAGCCACCAGTTCATCCGTGGCTCCCGTCGATGCCCAACTGGGGGCGTACGTTGCAGGATCGCATGGCGCGGGTGTTGCGCTCGTACCAGGCGAGCTGGGTCTGTCGGGACTGCTTGAGGACATGCTGAGCGAGGGCTAGTTCCGGCGGTGAGACCCGGTTGGTGAGGCTTCGGGGCGAGGCGCGGGCGGTGAGGGAAAGCCACGCTCCGACGGGGCCGTAAGCGTCAGCGCCCGGGTAGTGCTCCCCGTTGTCCGCGCACGCAGGAGATTGCGGAAGCAGCCCTGCCGCTACACCTGTGGGCACACCGACGGCGCTGATACCGGGGCCAATGGCCAGCTTGGTCTCGTCAGAGCGGGGCCGGTCCGCCATGGTCAACGTGGCAGGCACCACGACGCCGGCCCGGCGGAGCCTCTCGACGGCCTTGCGTGACTCGGCGCGGACCATCCCGGCTCGGTCCATCTCGGGCCACAGGCAGATGCGGGGCCGGCCGTGGTCGCACTCCAGGTCGCTCGTCGCGCGGGAGGTCACCGGGTCCGCCCCCATGCCGTGGGCGGAGGCGGCACCGCCTGCGAACCCTGCGGCGAGCAGCGCGGCCGCGGCGACGATGGCGGGGACGGCCTTGCGGTACTGGATGAGCACGGCGGCGGACAGACAGACCCCGGTAGCGAATGCTCCCGCGCTCACCAGCGCCCATACGTCCAGGCTCTGGTCGAGCATGCAGCAGTCCTGCAGTCCTCCGCCCACGAGGTGCCGGATCCACACGATGCTCCAGGAGACCGGGTAGGCGTTGGCGACGAAGCTCGCGATCAGCGTGACCGGCACCGCGATGACCGGAGCCCACTGACGGCCCATGACGAAGCCGACCAGGGTGTTGGCCGCGATGAGCACCGCTTCGACCGCGAGGATGCCGGGATTCGGCATGCCGATGCCGACGTCGGCGGCGGCCGCGGAGACGAGCAGGGCCGCGGCCATGCCGACTACGCCCATCACGAAAGCCGGCAGCAGGAGGGGGAAGGCGATGGCCAGAGGCGATCGGACCGCGTTCTGGTCGGAGATGCGCGCGCGCCTGAGCCGGCTTCCTTCCCAGGCTCCGGCTCCGGCACACGCGGGGCCCACAAAGGACAGCGCGAGGGTCGCGGTGCCGGTGGCGGAGAGCCAGTAGTGGGGCGTAACCCACTCGGACAAGTTGTCGCTGAGGGCGATGACGATGAAGCCGGCCAGAAACGGCAGAAGTCGGGTGCCCGACGAGACGCGGACGATGGTGCGCAGCAGCACGGTCAGATCTCCTCGCCTACGAGCTGGGTGTAGGCGGCTTCCGCGCGTTCGCGGGGGCCCTGGGCGCTGTCGGCCATGGCGTGGAATTCGGCGGTGGTGCCGTGGAAGCGCACCGTGCCCCGGTCCAGGACGACCACGTGCTGGTAGAGGTCGGCCAGATCTTCGGTCTGGTGGGTGGAGACGAGGATGTGGACGTCATCGGCGAGCTGCTCGAGTAAGGACCGGAAGACCTTGCGCTGGGTGGGGTCCAGGCCCGCGGTCGGCTCGTCCATGAGGATGAGCTCGCTGTGGTGGGTGAGGGCTCCGGCGATGCCCATCCGGCGCAATTGGCCGCCGGAGACCTGGTGGCTGCGGCGGTTGGCGAGCTTGTCCAGGCCGACACGGCCGAGCGTGACAGCCGATGCCCTCCAAGCATCCGTGCGGTTCATGCCCTTGAGCCAGCCGGCGTAGGCGACTTGCTCCCGCACGGTCAGCCCCGGCACGGGCGTGATGTGCTGCGGCAGCCAGGCCACTGCCTTCCGGTACGCCGTCACCTCCCTGCGGGCGGTGGGGCTGCGCCCCTTCCAGGTGACCGCGCCGTCCAGGGGCTTGAGCTGGGAAGCGGCCAGCGCCATCAGCGTGGACTTCCCCGCCCCGTTCGGGCCGAGCAGCACCGTCGCCGGACTGCTGACGCGAAGGTCGAAGCCATCGAGCACGGTCGTCTTCCGGTTGTACCGGAAGGAGACACCGCGGAATTCCAAGGCCATGAGCCGCACAATCCGCCGCCAGGGTGACCCCGAGGAGGCTGTAGTGAGGGAGCGGAGCGGGAGGTGCCCCGGTGCAGGCAGAGCCCGCCTGCACCGGGGCACCTGTGAAGACGTGCCGTACTGTCTTCGGGTTCTAGATGAATGAGTCCAAGGGGTGCCGTCGCGGTTAGTGATCGTAGGCGATCAGTGACCGCTTGATGGGTTGCCCTTCCTTGTCGTTGTGCCAGA
>NZ_JBEXFG010000069.1:0-26132 GCF_040606675.1 Streptomyces sp. NPDC005393
CTGCAGCGTCGCACCGATATCCGCCGTCACCGTCGTCGTCATGGACTGCACGGAGATCGGAGCATCCCCGCCGACCGCCACCGACCCGACCTGGAGGCGGCGGGAGGGGCGGCGCGGTGCGAGCGGCCTGCCCGGCAGGGCGGGCAGGCCGAGTGAGACCGGTTCCCCTGAGCTCATGGCGTCACCGGCCCCCTGTGGCGGTCTCACGGGCGGCGCGCAGGGACTCCTTGAGGGAGCCCATGGTCGCCAGGACGGCGGTGGGCTCATAGCCGCAGTGCGCCATGCAGTTGTCGCAGCGCGGGTCCTTGCCACGGCCGTACTTGTCCCAGTCCGTCTCCTCGACCAGCTCGCGGTAGGTCGGGACATAGCCGTCGCTCATCAGATAGCAGGGGCGCTGCCAGCCGAAGAGCGAGTAGTTGGGGATGCCCCAGGCGGTGCACGGGAAGTCCGTCTTGCCTTCCAGGAAGTCCAGGAAGAGCGGGCTGTGGTTGAGCCGCCAGCGCCGGCGGTTGCCTCCCGCGAACGCCTTCTTGAACAGCTCGCGGGTCTGCTCGACGCCCAGGAAGTGCTCCTGGTCGGGCGCCTTCTCATAGGCGTAGGCAGGCGAGATCATCATCTCGTCCACCTGGAGGTCGTCATTGAGGAAGTTGAGCACCTCGATGACGGTCTGCGGGGTGTCGGTGTTGAAAAAGGTGGAGTTGGTGGTGACCCGGAAGCCGCGCTCCTTGGCCTCCTTGATCGCCGCCACCGCCTCGTCGAACACCCCTTCCTTCGCCACCGATTCGTCGTGCCGCTCGCGCAGCCCGTCGATGTGCACCGCGAACGCGAAATACGGGGAGGGGGTGAACAGGTCAATCTTCTTGCGCAACAGCATCGCGTTGGTGCACAGGAAGACATACTTCCGCCGTGCCACCAGCTGCCGTGCGATCTCGTCGATCTGCGGATGCATCAGGGGCTCACCGCCCGCGATGGAGACCATCGGGGCGCCGGACTCCAGCACCGCGCCCACGGCCTGCGCGACCGGCATGCGCTGCTTGAGCACGCCCGCCGGATGCTGGATCTTGCCGCAGCCCTCGCATTTGAGATTGCATGCGAAGAGCGGCTCCAACTCCACGATCAGCGGAAACTTGTCCCGCCGCTTGATCACTTTCTGGTCAAAGAGATACGTCGCGACCCGGATGGTCTGGCGGAGTGGCATGGCCATCTAGCTCACCTCCTGGGAGTAGCGAAGAACGGTGCCAGTGAAAGAAAGCGGGAAGGACAGTCCGTAGTACCCGGAAAGCCGATATTCCACCGCGCAGTGTCCCGATACGGACGAGTTCATGTTCAGGAGCGTCCACGATCACCCGTACGGCCGCAACCGGACGGACACCGTGGCGCACGGCGGTGCGCAGTGTCGCGGCGGACTCCATGTCCGCCGCGATCGCGCCGGTGGTGTACAGCGCGGCCCGCTCCGCGCCGCGCACGACATGGTCGGACCCGACGACCGGGCCGAGGTGGACGGACCTCCCAGGGCCCGTCCGGTGGAGACGTGACAGGGCGTCCGCGAGGATCCGGCTGCCGGTGCAGCGGGTGCGGCCCGCCGGGTCGCGGGTCTCGTCGGCGACGACGAGGTCCCCCGGGTGCATCCCGGGGGCCAGACCGGCGCAGAAGCCGGTGGCGATGACGGCGGTGTGCGACGGCCCCTCCTGTCCCGCTCCCCCGGCTTCCCCGAACCCTCCGGACGCCCCCGACAGCGCCCGGCTCACGGCGCGCTCGGCCGACTGCGGCCCCATGCCCGTCCGCAGGACGGTCACGGGCCCGGCGGCGGCCCCCAGGTCGCCGCGCCGCAGGGCGAACCGCTCGATGCCGAGCGCACAGGCGATCAGCAGCGGCGCGCCGCCGGGGTCCGGGGCCGGGTCGGCGGACATCAGGAGCTCCGCGGACGTGCCCCGGTGGCCTCGCCGTGGACATACCGCCCGAGCGCCGTGAGCGGGAAGACCTGCCGGTACAGGTGGTAGTTGATGGAGAAGTCCCAGGGGAAGCCGGTGCCGGTGAAGTACGGCTCGTCCCAGGACCCGTCGTCCTCCTGGGTGGCCGTGAGCCAGGTGACCCCGCGCTCGACGGCCTTGCTCTCCCGCTCCCCCGCCGCCAGCAGCGCGAGCAGCGCCCATGCGGTCTGCGAGGCGGTGGAGGCGCCCCGGCCGATCCACTCGGGGTCGGGGTAGGAGCGCTGGTCCTCGCCCCAGCCGCCGTCCTCGTTCTGCACGCTCTCCAGCCAGCGGACCGCGCGGCGGACCGCCGGATGGGAGGCGGGGACCCCGGCGCTGATGAGGGCGGGGACGACGGAGCCGGTGCCGTAGACGTAGTTGGTGCCCCAGCGGCCGAACCAGGCGCCGCCGGCCTCCTGCTCGGCCAGCAGCCAGGCGATACCGCGCCGGGTGCGGGCGTCGTAGGACCGTCCCTCGTGGGCGAGCATCTCGACGACATGGGCGGTGACATCGGCCGACGGCGGATCGATGACCTCCCCGAAGTCGCAGAACGGCAGCCGGTTGGGGAGCGGGCTGGTGTTGTCGGCGTCGAAGGCGCCCCAGGCGCCGTTCTTGGACTGCATGCCGAGCGTCCAGCGCATACCGCGCCGCACGGCCGCCTCGATCCGCTCGGGCTCGGGGTGGTCGACCCGGCGCAGCGCCAGGATGACCTCGGCGGTGTCGTCGATGTCCGGATAGTTGTCGTTGTGGAATTCGAACGCCCAGCCGCCGGAGGGCAGGGCGGGCCGCTTCACGGACCAGTCGCCGGGCCGGTCGATCTGCTCGGCGAGCATCCAGTCGGCGGCCTTGACCAGCGCCGGGTGGGCGGGGTCGAGGCCGGCGTCGGCGAGCGCGATGGCGGCCAGACAGGTGTCCCAGACCGGGGACTGACAGGCTTCGATCATCCGGCTGCCGTCCTCGCGCCAGACGGCGAAGCGGTCGAGCGAGGCGAGCCCGGCGCGCATCACCGGGTGGTCGAGGTCGTAGCCGAGGAGGTGGAGGGCGATCACGGAATAGACGGCGGGTGGCTGGATGCCGCCCCAGCAGCCGTCGTTCTCCTGGCGCTCGACGATCCAGCGGGCGCAGGACCGCAGCGCGGCCCGGCGCAGCGGCCGGACGGCGACCTTGCGATAGGCGTGCAGGGCGCGGTCCAGGCGCTGGAAGGCGCCGTCCCAGGAAGCGGCGGGGGCCGGCGGGCGCGGCGGGTTGGGCCGCCGGGGATCGGTGTGGAGCTCGTCGAGGGGGAAGGGGGCCGGGCGCACCGGGCGATGGGCCGAGACGATGGTGAGCGGCACGATGGTCTGCCGCGCCCAGCAGCCGAAGTCGTAGATGTTGAGCGGGAACCACTTGGGGAAGTAGATGATCTCCGGTGGCAGCTCGGGCAGGTCCTCCCAGCGCCACCAGCCGAAGAGGGCCAGCCAGATACGGGTGAACACCCGGCTGTTCGCGATGCCGCCCCGGGCGCGCACCCACGCGGAGGCGGCGGCCATATGGGGCGCGTCGGGCTCGTCCCCGGCGAGCCGCAGGGCGACATACGCCTCGATGGTGGTCGAGAGCTCGGGCGGGCCGCCGTGGAAGGTGGCCCAGGTGCCGTCCGCGCCCTGCTGGGCGCGGAGGTGGCGGGCCGCGGCGTCGAGCGTGGCGGGGTCCTGGATGCCGAGGAAGTGCCGGAGCATCAGGTCTTCGGCGTCCATGGTGACGTTGGTCTCCAGGTCGCCCTTCCACCAGCCGCGCTCGTCCTGGCGGGACAGCAGATGGTCCACCGCGCGGGCCGTCGCCTCACGGGCGATCACTAAGGTCTCGGACTCGGATGGCTCGGAGGGTTTGATAGTGGTCGCTGTCATGGCTTCCCCTCTGCAGTGTCAATCTGCCGTCGTTGGGGCCTCCGTCGGCCGGCACCCCGGCTGGGCGCCGGCCGGCGACTGTGAGCTATGCGCGGTCGATGATGATCATCTCTCTCGTACGACGACGAAGTCGGCGAGCGCCACGAACCGCTCTCGTACCTGGGCGGGCATGTCCACCGTGTTGAGCGCCTCGATCGCGGTCGCGTGCTGCCTGCGGGCCTCCTGGGAGGTCCAGTCCCGGCCTCCGGCTTGTTCGATCAGCGCCGCCCGCGTGGCGAATTCCTCCTCGGAGAAGTCGGCGAACTCGGCGTCCGGCTTGTGCGCGTCGGCGGCGAGGATCCGGGCGAGGCGCTCGGAGTCGGGGCCGCCCGCCGAGAGGGCGGCGACCACGGGCAGGGACTTCTTGCGCTGACGCAGATCGCTCCAGGTCTGCTTGCCCGTCGCGTCCGGGTCGCCCCAGATGCCGAGGATGTCGTCCACGGCCTGGAAGGCGAGCCCCAGGTGGTAGCCGTAGCGCTCCAGGGTGTCGGCGGTGCGGTCGTCGGCGCCGCCGAGGACGGCACCGATGGAGGCGGCGCAGGCGAGCAGCGCGCCCGTCTTGTTGCCCTCCATCTCCAGGCACTCCTCGACGGTGACCCGCTCGCGGTGCTCATAGCTGATGTCCTGGGCCTGGCCGTCGATCAGTTTCCGGCTCGCGGAGGTGAGCCGGCGGGTCGCCCGACCGGCCTCCGCGGTCCCGAGCTCCAGCAGTATTTCGCTGGCCAGGGCGAAGAGCGCGTCCCCGACGAGGATGGCCTGGGCCGGGCCGTGCACCTTCCATACGGTGTCCCGGTGGCGGCGCTGCTCGTCGCCGTCCATCAGGTCGTCGTGCAGCAGCGAGAAGTTGTGCACCAGCTCGACCGCGACCGCGCCGGGCACCCCGGTCTCCGGGGCGGCGCCCGCCGCCTCGGCCGACAGCAGCGCGAGCGCGGGACGGACGGCCTTGCCGCCGTCGCCCTCGGCCGGGTTGCCCTCGGCGTCGATCCAGCCGAAGTGGTACGCGGCGACCGTGCCCATGGGCGGGGCCAGCCGGCCCACGGCGGCACGCAGCACCGGCGTGGCGAGCGTGCGTCCGCGCTCCAGCAGCGCCATGACGCCTGCGGTGTCGACAGCTGGGGTCGCCGGGGTCACGGTCTCTCCTCTGTTTCCTGTGGTCGTGCTCATGCCGCCTCCTTGGGCGTCCCCCCGCCAGAGGCGGGGAGCGGATTCAGATGCGGGCGGCCGATGTCGGAGAGGGCCGTGCGGGCGGCGGAAAGACCGCTGCGCACGGCGCCCTCCATGGTCGCGGGCCAGCCGGTGGCGGTCCACGCACCGGCCAGGTAGAGGCCGCGCGCGTTGGTGGAGGCGGACGGCCGCAGCCGCCCGACGCCGGGGACGGGGGCGAAGGTGGCGGTGCGCTCCCGGGTGACGAAGAAGTCCCGCACCCGTGCGCCGCGGGCGGGCGGCAGCAGCCGCTCCAGCTCGGGCAGATAGCGGGCGCGCAGCTCGGCGACCGGACGGTCGATCTCGTCGTACGCGGCCGACTGCGAGACCGCCAGATACTGGCTGTCCCCGGCCCCGGGCGCGTCCCCGAGCCCCGAGGCCGCCGTACGGTCGAAGACCCACTGGACGGGAGAGCCGAGCGCGGCGAAGAAGGGGCGGCGCAGCACCGTGCGGTCGTAGATCACATGCAGATTGAGGATGGGCGCGGTGCCGATGCGCAGCAGCCGGTCCGGATCGTCCAGGGCACCGTCGGGGAGCAGGGCGTGCGCATCGCGCTGCGGTACGGCGAGCACGACGGTGTCCGCGTCGCCCGGCGCCTCGCCCGGCCGCTCGCCGGTGCGCACGCTCCAGCGGCCCTCGGGGGTGCGGGTGAGGCCGGTCACCCGGGTGCGCAGCCGGGTCCGTACGCCCGCCGTGTCCAGGGCCGCGCGGGCGAGGGTGTCGTGCAGCTCGCCGAGCGGGACGCGGGCCCAGCCGATGTCGGCGGCACCGGGCTCGGAGAGCAGCCCGGTCTTGAAGACCATCGCGGCAAGGCCCAGCGAGGCGTGCTCGGCGGTGGCGTTGAGCGTGGCCACGCCCACCAGGTCCCACAGGGCCTCGACGGCGCGCGGCGACTGGCCGTGGCGGCGCAGCCAGTCCGCGAAGTCCACCCCGTCCAGCGCCGGGTCCTGGGGGTCCAGCCGCCCCAGGGCGAGCGCGGCGCGGCCCACCCGGGCGCGCTCGGCGAGCGAGAGATGGGGGTAGGTGGCGAGGCCGGCGGACAGATGCAGCGGAACCGGCAGGGCGGTGCGCCGCAGCCGGCCGAGCCGCCGCCCGCGCCGCCCGTTCGCGTCCAGCACGGGGACGTCCAACCGGGCCTGGAGCGGGGCGAGTCGGGCGGCGCCGACCCGGTCGAGGAACCACTGGTACGCGGTGCAGCAGCGCAGATGGACATGCTGGCCGTTGTCGACGGTCAGCTCGCCCGCCGGGGAGGAGCGGTGGAAGGAGAAGGCGAGACCGCCGAGCCTCGGGCGCCCCTCGAGCAGCGTGACCCGCAGCCCGGCGTCGGCGAGCGTGAGCGCCGCGGCCGTCCCCGCGAGCCCCCCGCCGATCACGACCGCACTGGGGGCCCCTTCTTTGGGCTCGCTCGCGGCGCGACCTGCGGCGGTGGGGCCGAGGCCAAGGGTGGAGTGGGTCACACCTGCCTCCCAGCGCCGCTGCGCGCGACGGCCCGGGCGTCGAGCCCGGCCAGCCCGCGCACGGCGACATACGCCTTCTCACGGCCGGGCAGCGAAACGCGGCCGCGCAGGACGGCCGCGGGATCACAGGCGATCCGCTCCAGAAGTCTGCGGTAGATGCCCGCCATGGCGGCCACACACGCGCCACTGCGCCGGTCCAGCATGGGCAGCAGCCGGAAGCCCTCGGCGAAGAGGGCCCTGGCCCGCCGGACCTCGAAGTGCACCAGTCCGGTGAAGTCGGCGTCGGGCGGGGCGGTGGAGCTGCGGAACGCGGCGGAGCAGCCGAATTTGGCGAGGTCGTCGGCGGGGAGGTAGGTGCGCCCGGCGGCGGCGTCCTCGCGGACGTCCCGGAGGATGTTGGTCAGCTGGAGGGCGAGCCCGAGGGTGTCGGCGTACTCCGGGGCGCGCCCGAGCTCGTCCTCGCTGTGGCCCGCGCCGGGCACGGTGCCGAACACACCGAGCGAGAGGCGTCCGATGGCGCCCGCCACACAGCGGCAGTAGACCTTGAGCTCGTCCCAGGTCTCGTAGGTCTGCCCGGCGACGTCCATGAGCACGCCGTCGATCAGCTCGTCGAGCCCGCCGAGCGGGATCGGGAAGCGGTGCGCGGCGTGCGCGAGCGCCACGGCGACCGGGTCGGTGTCGTCCTCCTTGATCCCGCCGCCCCGGATCCGGCCGAGCAGGGCGCGGGTCTCGGCGAGCCGGGCCCGCTTGGCTTCGGGGTCGAGGGCGCCGTCGCCGATGTCGTCGACGCGGCGGGAGAAGGCGTAGAGCGCCGACATCGCGTGGCGCTTCTCGGTCGGCAGCAGCCGGATGCCGTAGGCGAAGTTGCGGGCCTGGTGCCCGGTCACGGCCTCGCAGTAACGGTACGCCGCGAGCACTGGCGCGGACGCGTGCGGAGATCCGTTCACGGTCCGGCTCACCCCTCTCTTCGCAGTGTCGCCCCCACCTCGCGCAGCAGGCTGAGCTTGGTGGGCCTGGGCGGTCCAGGGAGTACGTCATGTCCCGCGGCCGCGACCGCCCGCAAGGCGGCCCGCCCCCCGGCCACGAATCCGGCAAGCAGCACCTTCAGCCTGCCGTGGACGCTACCCACCAGGGGGGTGCCTTCATTCAGCAGGGCCACGGCGCGTTCGGCCTCGTACGCGACCAGTGCGCGCACCGATGCGCCGCCCCGGGGGGCGGCGAGGTCGGCCTCGGTCACCCCGAAGCGTTTCATGTCCTCGGCGGGCAGGTAGATACGGTCCCTGCGCAGGTCCTCGGCGACGTCCTGCAGATGCTCGACGATCTGCAGGGCGGTGCAGATCGCGTCGGAGCGGCGGATCCGCTCGGGGCTCGCGGTGCCGGTGATGCCGAGGACGAGCCGCCCCACCGGGTTGGCGGACAGCTCGCAGTAGTCCAGGAGCTCCTGGTACGTGGCGTACCGCCGGACCCGCTGGTCCTGCCGGTTGGCCTCGATCAGGCCGCGGAAGGGCCCAGGGGTGAGCCCATGGCGGCGGACGGTGGGGCACAGCGCGCGCAGCAGGGGGTGGCGTGGCACCCCGGACGGCTGGAAGACGCGCTCCAGATCGGCCTCGAACGCGTCGAGCATGGCGAGCGCGTCGTCCGCCCGGTCGCGGTCGAGCCCGAGCAGCTCGGCGTCGGCGCCGCCGGGCGGCAGATCGCCGTCGCCGATGTCGTCGACCAGCCGGGCGTAGCCGTAGACGGCCATGAGATCGGTTCGCCAGGCACGGGGCACGAAGAAGGGGGCGACGGGAAAGTTCTCGTGCGCGGCCTTGTCGAGCACGGCACGGGTGGCTTCCCGCCCGCCGGTCGGGCTCGTCGACGTGGTATGGGACCCGCTGCGCTCGTCCTCCACGGTCACCGTGGACAGCCAGGCGTACGGGCGAGAACCAGGACGCCGCGCGGATCCCGGCGACCGGGCCCCGCGGCAGCGCTGGAGATGGGCCGTGTAGCCAATGCCGTCACATCCCCCGTTCTACACCGGTTAGCAAGATCGGCACGATCCGGACACGCCGCGCCGCCATGTCAAGGGCCTCCGGCCCCGAGCCCCCGAACAGGGGACAAGGGTCCGGTTCCGACATGATCCGGACGGGCGTTGCTACAGCTTACGCCTCTCGGTGTACAGGCGTACGGGGCTACACCCGTCCGTGACCTCGCCCGGGTGACGGCTGGGTGACCTCTTCAGGTGACCTCTTCGTAGAACTCGGCGATGCCCAGCACGGCGCACAGATCGCGCAGCTCGAACTCGAAGAAGGACTGCCCCTCGGCCAGGGCGAAGGACATATGGCCGAGCGCCTCCATGGAGATCACCCCGTACAGCCGCACCCAGCAGCGGAGCATGACGGCGATGGCACCCGGCGGCATCTCGACGCACTGGTCCTCGCTGAGCGCCGCCAGCGAGCGGGCGAGCCCGGGGGCGAGCTCGTCCTCCGCGGGGGCCGGGAAGCCCCGCACCCGCCACAGGCCGGAGACCAGATCGGAGAAGACGGAGCCGAAGACCCAGCCCATATGGCGCTCCGGCTTGGTCTCCTCCCGTCCCAGGCCCGGCGCCCACGGCCCGAGGATGAGCCCGAACTCATGAGGATGCTTGATGGCCCAGACGCGCAGCGCGCGGGCCCCGCTGATCAGTCTGCGGCCGGGCTCTTCCTCGGGATGCTGTCCGAGGACCCCGCGCATGTAGCGGGCCATTTCCTCGAAGATGTCCACGCGCAGCTGAAGGATGAGCGCATCCCGGCTGCTGAAGTAGCGATAGACCGCCGGCGCGGTCATGCCCATCTCACGTGCGATGGCCCGGATGGTCACATTTTCCGGGCCCTCCTGAACCAGGAGCGTCCGAGCGACGTCCTTGATTTCACGGATGGTCGCGATGCGCAGCCGCTCGCGCCGTGAGTACGGCGCCACGTGCGCTTCCCCTGGCGACACGCGTCCCCCTCCCTGATGCCCCACCGCTCGACGCCGCTCCACAACCCCGGCGTACAGGCACACGATACAGCGCCTCCGTTTAGTGAACAGCGGCAGCGGCGGCACCTTCGGTTCACCGCCCCGTTCACCGGCCGGGCCGCCGGCCGGAGGAGGCACCTCACCGGCCGCATCCCGGGTCCGCTCCGGTGCCGCGGTCCGCCGGTCCGGGGCGTACGGAAGAGCCTCGGACGTCTCTTCGCGGATAATCCGTACGAAGGGTGAACCACATGATGAACAGGTGTTCCGATCCTCCATCCCCGGCTCCTCAACGGAAGATGACCCACCGGTCAACCTTCCCGACCGAGACGCCCCCGCACGTCTTCCGCATGTCTTCCGTATGTCTTCGGCATTCTCATCCGCACCATGACGAGAAGCGTTTTCTCAGAACGCGACTCCCACCATTCAGCGGTTCAATCGCGGTATCTCCGGCCGGGTCGGCCGCGCGAATCCGGTGCGTATTCTCCCGGTGGCACGGTCGAGGACAACAGGCCCCGCCGGATTGCTCCGGCGGGGCCTGATCGTCTACAGGGCGCCCTCTACGCGGCACGGAGGACGGCTACTTGCCCGTCTCCTTCTCGTACGCCTTGATGACCTCGTCGGTCGGGCCGTCCATCAGCAGCTCGCCCTTCTCCAACCACAGCACCCGGTCGCAGGTGTCCCGGATGGACTTGTTGTTGTGGCTGACGAGGAAGACCGTTCCGGCGTCCTTACGGAGCTCGCGGATGCGGGCCTCGGAGCGCTTCTGGAACTTCCGGTCACCGGTCGCCAGCGCCTCGTCGATCATCAGCACATCGTGGTCCTTGGCCGCGGCGATCGAGAAGCGCAGCCGGGCCGCCATGCCGGAGGAATACGTACGCATCGGCAGCGTGATGAAGTCGCCCTTCTCGTTGATGCCCGAGAAGTCGACGATGTCCTCGTAGCGCTCGCGGACCTGCTCTCGCGACATGCCCATGGCCAGTCCGCCGAGTATGACGTTCCGCTCACCGGTCAGATCGTTCATCAGCGCCGCGTTCACGCCCAGCAGCGAGGGCTGGCCGTCGGTGTAGACCTTGCCGCGCTCGGCGGGCAGCAGCCCCGCCACGGCCTTCAGCAGGGTCGACTTACCGGAGCCATTGGAGCCGATCAGACCGATCGACTCACCCCGGTAGGCGACAAAGGTGACACCGCGTACCGCGTGCACCTCACGCATGCCCGGCGCGCCCTTACGGCGCAGCATGCGACTGAGAGCGGCCGTGGCGCTGCCCCTTCCCTTGGGCCCGCCGTTGACCCGGTAGACGATGTGCACATCGTCGGCGATGACGGTGGGCACCCGCGCTCCGGCGAGGACCGACGGGGTGACATCGCCCGCCTTGTCCGCCTTGTCCGCCTTGGCGGCTTTGTCGAGAGTCTGCTCAGCCACGGCCGTACTGCTCCTCTGCCTTCCAGAAGTACACGAAGCCACCGACACCGAAGAGAACCGCCCAGCCCAGGGCCAACGCCCAGACATGCGGCGGCAGGTTCGCCTTGGTGTAGTCGTCGATCAGCGCGTACCGCATCAGGTCCATGTACACGGCGGCCGGGTTCCCCAGCATGGCGTCGGAGATCCAGCCGCTCGCCCCCGCCCGCTCGAGCGTAGTCGCCAGCGGGAACATCACGCCGGAGGCGTACATCCAGGTACGCAGGATGAAGGGCAGCAGCTGTGCGAGATCCGGGGTCTTGGCCCCCAGCCGGGCCATGATCAGCGAGAGGCCGGTGTTGAAGACGAACTGCAGCGCGAGCGTCGGAATGATCAGCAGCCATGCCAGAGCCGGGAAGTGCCCGAACCCCAGCAGGACGACGCCCAGCACGATCATCGAGAACATCAGCTGCTGGAGCTGCTGGAGCGCGAAGGAGATGGGGAGTGAGGCTCGAGGGAAGTGCAGGGCCCGCACCAGCCCCAGATTCCCGGAGATCGCTCGCACACCCGCCATGGCCGAGTTCTGGGTGAAGGTGAAGACGAACACACCAGTCACCAGAAACGGGATGAACTCGTCCTTCGGCATGCCCCGGTTACTCTTCAGCAGCAGGCCGAAGATGAAGTAGTACACCGCGGCGTTCAGCAGCGGGGTCGCCACCTGCCACAGCTGGCCGAGCTTGGCCTGGCTGTACTGGGCAGTGAGCTTGGCGGACGAGAAGGTCACGATGAAGTGGCGCCGCCCCCACATCTGCCGGACGTACTCACCGAGGCCCACCCGGGCGCCGCTCACCGAAAGCCCGTACTTCGTCGCCAGCTCGGCCGGGGACAGGCCGTCGTCGGGTGATGGCGGGGCGGCACTCACGGCGACCGCACCGTCGTGCGTAGTCTCGCTCACAGTTGACACTTTCGTCTTCAGGGTGCGCTGAGCGGGGCCGCGCCCCGGGTCGCGCCCGATGCTCTTCGGATACGAGCTTGTCAGATGACAGGAGGTCGGCCCAGTCGGGTCAGGCGCCATACCGTACGCCACTTCATGGGGCGGCGTGGACCACAGGGTGCCTTCCAGCCTTCCCGGAACCCTCCCAACCAGGCCCGAAGTGCGGTTTTGGAGGGACGCCTGGCCAGTGTGAGCAGCAGCCAGACGCCCAGATACACGGGAACGAGCAGGGCGGGAAGGTTTCTCCGGGCCAGCCAGACCCGGTTGCGGGCCACCATCCGGTGGTAGACCGCGTGCCTGCTCGGCGCGGTGGTCGGATGGTGCAGCACCATGTCCGACCGGTAATCGATCATCCATCCGGCGTCCAGCGCCCGCCAGGCGAGATCGGTCTCCTCATGGGCGTAGAAGAATTCGTCCGGCAACCCTCCGACCTGCTGAAACACGGTGGTACGCACCGCGTTGGCACCGCCCAG
Organism: Streptomyces sp. NPDC005393; assembly: GCF_040606675.1. NCBI lineage: Bacteria > Bacillati > Actinomycetota > Actinomycetes > Kitasatosporales > Streptomycetaceae > Streptomyces > Streptomyces sp. NPDC005393. The sequence goes on from NZ_JBEXFG010000069.1 coordinate 12,392, forward strand.
GAAGGTGGTCACCCGGGACGACCGCAGGGGGTCGGAGGCGCGCAGCCGGGGCACATGGCGACGCTGCGTGACACCGGTCTCGGGGTCGGCGATACGGAAGGAGACGATGCCGAGCTCCGGATCGGCGGCGAACGCCTGACGGCACAGCTCGGCCGTGTCCGTGCCCGGCAGCAGCCCGTCGTCGTCGAGGAAGAGCAGCACATCGACATCGGACCCGCCCGGTCCGAACGCCTCGATGCCGACATTGCGGCCCGCCGGGATGCCCACGTTCTCGGGCAGCTCGACGGTCCGTACGCCGTCGGGAAGCGTGGGCAGCGGCGAGCCATTGCCCACGACGACCACCTCGATCGGGTCACCGTCCTGCTTGGCGACCGAGTCGAGCAGCGCGCGCAGCTCCTCGGGGCGGTTGCCCATCGTCAGGACAACCGCTCCGACCCGCAGAGTGCCTTCGGTCACTTGAGCCTGCTCGACGCGAGGATGGACACCAGATGAAGAAGAGTTTGCACGATGGCGATACCGGCGAGTACCGCTACGCCCAGCCGGGTGAAGAAGAGGTCACCCCGGACCATATCGAGAATCGCGACAAACAGAATGAAAAGTGACGCTTCAACACCACCGACCAGCCGGTGGAACTTGAGCGCCGCCGCGGCCTTACGGGCCACCGCGAGCCCCGAGGAGCGCGGCACCGCCGCCTCGTCCTTGACGGCCGGCAGCCCGCTGCGGGCGCGCGCCACGTCCACCAGATCGGTCTCGGCCTTGATGAGGATCGCGCCGAGGGCGGCGAGCGTGCCGAGGAAGGCCCACTCCCAGTGGGTGCCCCCCTCCTGGTGGAAGAGGTCCGTGGCCCGGACGCCGAACCCGACCAGCAGGGCCGCCTCGGAGAGGTAGTGGCCGATCCGGTCGAGATAGACGCCGGTTATCGAGGTCTGCTTGCGCCAGCGCGCGATCTCGCCGTCGACGCAGTCCAGCAGCAGATAGATCTGGATGAGGACGGCGCCGAGCAGCGCCCCGGCCAGGCCCGGCACCAGAAGTGCCGCGCCCGCCAGGACGCCCGCGACCACCATCAGATAGGTGAGCTGGTTGGGGGTGATCCTGGTGTTCACCAGGTACCGGTCGCAGCGCAGCGAGATCTCTCGCATGTACAGGCGCCCGGCCCAGTGCTCACCGCTCCGCCGGTCCTTCACCCCCTCGGGGTGAACGACCGGACGGAGTTCAGCCACTGATGGCTTGACTGACTGCTTTGGCATAGTCGGCGTATGCGTCCCTGATCGCGTCGGATGAGAGGTCAAGGTGCTCCAGAATCGTGTAGCGCCCGGGGCGGGTCTTCGGAGCGAACTCCACGACCTGGACGAACTCGTCCACGGTGAAGCCGATCTCCTCGGGCAGTACGGGCAGACCGTGCCGGTGCAGCACCTCGGCCATGTACGCCGACTCCTCGTGCGCCCCGCGCAGATGCATCGCAAACGCGGCGCCCAGACCGCACTGCTCGCCGTGGCTCGCCGCGCGCTTGGGGAAGAGGAGGTCGAAGGCGTGGTTGATCTCATGGCAGGCACCGGACGCCGGGCGGGAGTCCCCCGCGACCGACATGGAGATACCGGTGAGCACCAGGCCCTCGGCCAGCACCTGGAGAAAGCCGTCCTCGCCGACGCCGCCGGGGTGGCGCAGCACGGCCTCGCCGGCCTGACGGGCCATCGCGGCCGCGAGGCCGTCGATCTGCTCGCCCTTCTCCCGGTTGGCCAGCTCCCAGTCCGCGACCGCGGAGATGTTGGAGAGGGCGTCGCCGATCCCGGAGCGGACGAAGCGGACGGGCGCCTCCCGGATCACATCGAGGTCGATGACCACGGCGATCGGGTTGGGCACTCCGTACGAGCCGCGGCCCGCGTCGTTGTCGAGGGTGGCGACCGGTGAGCACAGACCGTCGTGCGAGAGGTTCGTGGCGACGGCCACCAGCGGGAGGCCGATGCGCGCCGCGGCGAACTTCGCACAGTCGATGATCTTTCCGCCGCCCAGGCCCACGACCGCGTCGTAGTGCCCCGACTTCATGGCGTCGGCGAGCTTGATCGCGTCATCCAGGGTGCCGCCGCCGACCTCGTACCAGCTCGCGCCGGGCAGGGCAGGCGCCAGCCGCTCGCGCAGCACGGCGCCGGAGCCGCCGCTGATCGCGATGGCCAGCTTGCCGGAGGAGGAGATCCGCTGGTCGGCGAGGACCGCCGCCAGGTCGTCCAGGGCCCCTGGACGGATGTCGACGACGACCGGCGAGGGGATGAGCCTCGTCAGTACTGGCACGCGATCTCACGGCCCTTCGCCAGGTCGTCATGGTTGTCGATCTCGACCCACTTGATGTCGCCGATGGGGGCCACGTCGACCTTGAAGCCGCGGTTGACCAGCTCCTGGTAGCCGTCCTCGTAGTAGAGGTCGGGGTCGCGCTCGAAGGTGGTCTTCAGCGCGTCCGCGAGGTCGGCTGCGGCCTCGCCCTCGATGAGGGTGACGCCGATGTACTCGCCGGTCGCCTCGGCCGGGTCCATCAGCTTGGTGATCTTCTGGACGCCCTTGGCGGGGTCCGCGACGACCTTCATCTCCTCGTCGGCGAGCCGCTTCACCGTGTCGAGGGCGAGGATGATCTTCTGCCCGTTGCCCCGCGCGGCCAGCAGGGTCTTCTCGACGGAGACCGGGTGCACGGTGTCGCCGTTGGCGAGGATCACGGTGTGCTGGATCGCGTCACGGGCGCACCACAGGGAGTAGGCGTTGTTCCACTCCTCGGCCTTGTCGTTGTCGATCAGCGTGAGCTTGAGGCCGTACTTCTGCTCCAGGGCCTCCTTGCGCTCGTACACCGCCTCCTTGCGGTAGCCGACGACGATCGCGACCTCGGTCAGGCCGACCTCCGCGAAGTTGCCGAGGGTCAGGTCGAGGACGGTCGTGTCGCCGTCGACGGGCACCAGGGCCTTGGGGAGGGTGTCGGTGTAGGGGCGCAGACGCCGTCCAGCGCCGGCCGCCAGCACGAGGCCGATCATGCGGGTTCTCCTGTTTCGTCGTGTACAGCGGGTGCTCCGGAGGACACCCAGAAGCGGATGCTCTCGATGAGCACCGCCAGCGCGAGGGCCGCCGCGAGAGCGGTCAGCGCGATGGTGAAACCTTGGTTCTGCTCGTACAGCAGGGCAGCGGTGGCCGTGACCACCAGGATCCGCCCCTCGTGCCCGCCGATCGCCCGCACCAGCCAGTGCGGGGGCGCCCCGGTGCCACCGCGGATGCGGTACACCGTGTCGTAGTGATGGTAGGCGACCGCCGCAACCAGCCCGAAAGCCGCCGGCAAGGCACCGTTAACCCCCGAGCGGGCCGCCAGGATCAGGATCGTGCCGTATTCGGCGACGCGGAAGACCGGCGGCACCAGCCAGTCGAGCGGGCCCTTGAGGGGCGCGCCGACGGCGATGCCCGCACAGACGGCGTAGCCGAGGGCGGCCCCGGGGAGGACCCACGAGCCGACGTCGAGCACGGCGGCGAGGGAGAGCAGCGGCGCGGCGCCGACGACGGCCAGGCCGGGCGCCCGGTACGGGTACGCCCTGCGGCCGGACACCCTGGCGACCAGCTCGCCGAGGGGCCCGGAGTCCGCGAGGTCGGCGAGGGCGCGCACCGCCCGGTCCGTACGCCGCGCCCGGCGGGTCAGCGAGCGCAGCACCCGGCCGGCGGTGGTGTAGCAGGCGGCCAGCGCACAGCCGACGATCAGCGCGTAGAAGGTGATCCGGGGCGTGGTGAACGCGGTCAGCACGGCGATCATCGCCCAGCGCTCACCGATCGGCAGCACGATCATCCGGCGCACCCAGACCGTCCAGCCGACGCTGTCGAGGCGGTCGGAGAGGGCGGCGGTGGGGCTGGTGTTGCCGGTGGCGTCGTGGTTGGCCTCGTTGAAGGAGAAGTCCACGACATGGCGGCAGCTCTGGAGCACCATGGCGCCGAGCGCGAGCGCCCATACGTCATCGCCGCCGCGGGCGGCGCCGAGGGCGAGGCCCGCGTAGTAGGCGTACTCCTTGGCCCGGTCGAACGTCGCGTCCAGCCAGGCGCCGAGCGTGGAGTACTGCAACGAGTAGCGGGCCAGCTGGCCGTCGGTGCAGTCGAGCACGAACGAGGCGATCAGCAGCACCCCGGCCGAGATGAACCCGGGCCGGGTGCCGGTGGCGGCGCACGCCGCCGCGACGATGGCGGTGAGCAGGGAGGCGGTGGTGACCTGATTGGGGGTCAGTCCGCGCCGGGCGCACCAGCGGGCGATATAGCGGGAGTAGGGGCTGATGCAGAAGGTCGTGAAGAACCCGTCCCGCGACTTCACGGCGCTGCGCAGCCGCACCCGCTCGTCGTCCACGGCATCGGTGGCCGCCCGCGCCGCGGCCCGCCGGTCCGCGTCCGCGGGCACGGCAGCGACGAGCACACCGAGCTCCGGCCGGTGCGGGGGGACGCCTTCGGCGTCGAGAGCGGCGGCGAGGTCGTCGACCAGCGAGTCATCGACGACGGCGACCGCGTCGTCGGTCACCGTCCCGGCCGCGCCGAGCGCGCCCGCCGTGGCCTCATCCCGCTCGGCGGAGCCGAGGGCCGGGGCGGGGGCGGCGCCGGTGGACGCCGCACCACCACTCCCCGAGGCCCGCGCCGTGACGGCGCGGGTCAGGGCGGCCCTGGCGTCCGCCTGGACGGCGAGCGCTCCGGGGATGGCGGCGGCGGGGAAGCGGGGGTCGGTCAGAGCCAGGCGCAGGGCGTGGACGTGGCCGACGAAGCGGGGGTCGACGACCGCCACCCGCTCGCGCACCGGGACGGCTGCGAGCTCCGACGCCACCGCGGCGGCGTCGGCCGCCGTGCGCACGTGGAAGCCCAGCGACCGCAGGTCGTCCTCGAGGGACGAGCCGGCGACCGGGACACCGGTGAGGATCGCGGTCGACAGACGAACTCACTCCTTGGCAACTGACATGGTGGCCACGCCGGGCTGGCACCTGGCCTGGGCCCTCCGGGCAACGGGCATCGCACGGCCCCGGCCCCGCAGGGGGCGGGCGGCACGTCGGCAGAGGCTATCGGATCGATGGAAGCGCCCGTTCACCGCACATTCACCACACGATCGGGGGAACGACCGCTTCCACGCGCCGACGATCATCATGGTGGATGGCGGCAGCCCCCGACAAACGGCCCCGGTAACGACGCATGGGTAGGGTGCGGTCATGACATGGCTGATCACAGGTGGTGCCGGATATATCGGGTCGCATGTCGTGCGGGCCATGGCCGAGGCGGGCGAGCCGGTGGCCGTGCTCGACGATCTGTCCAGCGGCGTCGTGGAGCGGCTGCCCAAGGACGTTCCGCTGGTGCGCGGGTCCACGCTCGACCGTGAGCTGCTGGACCGTACGTTCGCCGAGCTGGGCGTAAGCGGTGTAGTGCATCTCGCGGCGAAGAAGCAGGTCGGGGAGTCCCTGGAGCAGCCGCTGCGCTACTACCGCGAGAATGTGCACGGGCTCACCATGCTGCTGGAGGCGGCGGTCGCGGCCGGTGTCGGCAGCTTCCTCTTCTCCTCCTCCGCCGCCGTCTACGGCATGCCCGATGTGGAACTTGTCACCGAGGACACCCCGTGTCTACCGATGAATCCGTACGGAGAGACCAAGCTGGCCGGAGAGTGGCTGGTCAGAGCGGCGGGCGCGGCCCACTCCCTGTCGACGGCGTGTCTGCGCTACTTCAATGTGGCGGGCGCCACCCGCCCCGAGCTGGCCGATACCGGAGTGTTCAACATCATCCCGATGATGTTCGAGCGGATCACCCGGGGTCAGGCCCCGCGGATCTTCGGTGATGACTACGCCACCCCCGACGGCACCTGTATCCGCGACTACATCCATGTCGAGGACCTGGCCACCGCCCATCTGGCCGTGGCCCGCCGGCTGGCCGCCCAGACGGCGCGGCGGGAGCCGGGCGATCTGACGGTGAACATCGGCACCGGGCAGGGCGTCTCGGTGCGCGAGATGGCCGATCTGATCGGCGAGATCACCGGCCGCCCGGAGCTCGCCCCCGTCGTGGAGCCGCGCCGGCCGGGCGATCCGGCACGCGTCGTCGGATCGACGGAGCTGATCGCCAAGGAGCTGGGCTGGCGCGCCCGGCACGAGGTGCGCGCGATGGTGGAGTCGGCGTGGGAGGGATGGTGTCTGCACCACCCCGAGGCCCGGCGCGGGTGACGCTCGCCGCCGCCCCGAGAGGCGTGCCGCGGCGCGGCTGACCGGGCCGCGGCCCGCCGCCGTAGTTCACTGGTGACAGGGGATCGCGGCGCGGGAGGAGGCCGTCCGCACATGGGCCGTACGCACGCGGGCGCGGGTCACGACCACGATCACGGCCGCGCCCTCGCCACCACGGGCGCCGCCCACCGATGGCGGCTGCGGATCGCGCTGGGCATCACGCTCACGGTGATGGCCGTGGAGATCGTCGGCGGCCTCCTCGCCGACTCGCTCGCGCTGCTGGCGGACGCGGGCCATATGGCGACGGACGCCCTGGGCCTGGCCATGGCGCTGTTGGCGATCCACTTCGCGGGCCGTCCGCCGAGCACGCGCCGTACCTATGGCTTCGCCCGCGCCGAGATCCTGGCGGCGCTCGCGAACTGTCTGCTGCTGCTCGGTGTCGGCGGCTACATCCTCTGCGAGGCGCTGCTGCGGTTCCTGACCCCGGCCGCCACCGAGGGCGGTCTGACGATCGTCTTCGGCGCGATCGGCCTGGCGGCGAACGTGGTGTCGCTGGCCCTGCTGAGGGGCGGGCAGCGGGAGAGCCTGAACGTCCACGCCGCGTTCCTGGAGGTGCTGGCGGACGCGCTGGGCTCGGTCGCGGTCCTGGTCTCGGCGGGGATCATCCTGACGACCGGCTGGCAGACGGCCGACCCGATCGCCTCGCTGCTCATCGGCCTCATGATCGTCCCGCGTACGTACCGACTGCTGCGCGAGACGCTGAACGTCCTGCTGGAGGCGGCGCCGCGGGATGTCGACATGGACGCGGTACGCGCCCATATCCTCGCCCTCCCCGGCGTCGAGGGGTTGCACGATCTGCACGTGTGGACCATCACCTCGGGCATGCCGGTGCTCTCCGCGCATGTGGTGGTCAGCCCGACGGTGCTGGGCTCGGTGGGCCACGAGCGGATGCTGCACTCTCTTCAGGGCTGTCTCGGGGAGCACTTCGACGTAGGTCACTGCACGTTCCAGCTGGAACCGGGTGGGCATGCTGATCACGAAGCCAAGCTGTGCCACTGACACCGGCAGGGGGCACATGTGCGGCAGACTGGGACGCTCAAGAGACGGAACTATGAGGATGGTCATGCCGATCACACCCCCCAACGGCCGCTCCGCCGAGACCGCCGCGCCCGCCGCGCCCGCCGCGCCCGCCGCGCCGAACGGTTCGGCAGAACAGATCATGCTTGAGCTGGTCGACGAGGACGGCACGACGATCGGCACCGCGGAGAAGCTCTCCGCGCACCTCGCGCCCGGCCGGCTGCACCGGGCGTTCTCCGTCTTCCTCTTCGACGACGAGGGGCGGCTGCTGCTCCAGCGCCGGGCGCTGGGCAAGTACCACTCCCCCGGCGTCTGGTCGAACACCTGCTGCGGCCACCCCTACCCCGGCGAGCCGCCGTTCGCGGCCGCCGCCCGGCGCACCGGTGAGGAGCTGGGCGTAGCGCCCGCGCTGCTGCGCGAGGCGGGCACGGTCCGCTACAACCACCCGGACCCGGCGTCGGGCCTGGTGGAGCAGGAGTACAACCACCTCTTCGCGGGGCTGGTGCGGGAGGCGCCGCGCCCGGACCCGCAGGAGATCGGCGAGACCGCCTTCGTCACCCCGGACGAGCTGGACCGGCTGCGCGCGGAGGGCCCGTTCTCCGCGTGGTTCATGACCGTGCTGGACGCGGCCCGCCCGGCGATCCGCGAGCTCACCGGGGCGGCGGCAGGCTGGTAGCCCCACCGGTGGCCCGCGCCGCGGTCAGTGCCGCGTCAGCGGGGACCTCGCTATCGGGCGAACCCCGGCTGCCGCGGCCCTAAGGGCAGCGCGGCCCAGACGACCTTGCCGCCGCTCGCCGTGTGGTCGACGTCGTAGACGCCGCCCGCCTCCTCCGCGAGCACCTGGACCAACAGCAGTCCGCGCCCGCCGGTCCGGCCCTGGTCCGCCATCAGTGCCACCGGACGGTACGGGTGGTTGTCCTCGACGGCCACCCGCACCCAGTCCTGGCCGATGGACACCTCGACGGCGATCTCCGGGGAGAGCAGCGCGGCGTGCCGTACGGCATTGGTGACCAGTTCGGAGACGATCAGGAGCAGATTCTCCACCAGATCGTCATGGGCGGGCACCCGCTGATGGATCAGCAGATCGCGCACCGCGTGCCGCGCCTGCGGCACGGAGGAGTCGATGGCCGGGGCGGTGAACCTCCACACCCCTTCGTAGTCGACCGACCTGCGGGGCGGGGCATGTCCCGGTTCGGAGGGGACTCTCCCGACGATCTCCATGTCCGATACCCACCCATCGCCACGGTTCGACCACTCACGTCGAGTGTTGGGAATGCTTTGGTACGGACCGACGAAGTGACCACAACTTAGCGCTTATCGACCGCTTTTGATCATTGGCGTATGCCAGGGTCACGCGCTCGACTGATCCTGCTCGCCTGGATTCCGACCATGGTGACTATTCCTTGACCCGGCCGGACGCCCCCGGCCCCACGCCCCAGCGCCTCACGCCCCACCGGGCGCCCCCGCCGGAGCCCTTCGCGCTGCCCGGATACGATCCGCCGCATGGAGCCCTGCCTGCAGCACGCCGTCGCCGACGGCATAGCGACCGTCGTCATCCGCAATCCCGCCAAGCGCAATGCGATGACCCCGGACATGTGGCGCGCGCTGCCCCCGCTGCTGACGCGGCTCGCCGCCGACCCCGCCGTACGGGCCCTGGTGCTCACCGGCGACGGGGACACCTTCTGCGCGGGCGCGGACATCGGCTCGCTGAGCGCGACGTACGAGGAGACCACGGGGCTCGCGCTGCCCGCCGAGGAGGCGCTGGCCGCCTTCCCCAAGCCGACCCTCGCCGCGGTGCGCGGCTACTGCGTGGGCGGCGGCTGCCAGCTGGCGGCCGCCTGCGATCTGCGGTTCGCGGAAGAGGGCGCCCGTTTCGGGATCACCCCGGCCAAGCTCGGCATCGTCTACTCCCCCGGCTCCACCCGCCGGCTGGTGGAGCTGATCGGCCCGGCCGCCGCCAAATACCTGCTGTTCTCGGGTGAGCTGATCGACACCGACCGGGCGCTGCGCACCGGTCTGGTGGACGAGGTGCTGCCGGCGGCCGGGCTCGACAAGCGGGTCGCGGAGTTCACGCGGGTGCTGGTGTCCCGGTCGCAGCTCACTCAGGCGGCGGCGAAGGAGTTCGCGGCCGTGCCCGCCGATCCGGGCCGGGTGGCGTACTGGCGGGAGCAGGCGCGGGAGAGCGGGGAGACCGGCGAGGGCATCGCCGCCTTCCTCGGACGCCGCGCCCCGCGCTTCGGCTGGACGCCGCCGGCCGGGTGGACGCCGCCGGCCGGCTGATCGCGCCGGGGTGGGTGGACGCTGCGGGCCGGGCGAACGTCGCGGGTCGGCCGATCGCCGTGGGCGGGGTGATCGTCGCGGGTCGGCCGATCGCCGTGGGCGGGGTGATCATCGCGGGCGGGATCCGGCCTTCCGCCCTCCCTTACCTGCCGGTAGCGTGCGGCCCATGACCTCACTCGCCCCGCGCGCCGCCCGGCGCTGCTACACCGTCGTCAACCCGCTCCACTCGGCCTTCTACTTCGCCCCGGACTACGGCCAGGAACTCGCCCGGCTGGGGCTGGAGGAGCGCGGAGCCGTCTATTTCGTCGGCCGTGCGGCGGCGTTCGGCCGGGTGGGCGCGGGGACCGTCACCGCGACCTTCTACAACTTCAACCACGAGTTGGTCGCCCGCCATATCCCCGCCGCGTGGGACGTGGTCTCCCCCGAGGCCGCCCTCGAGGCCCGGCTGCGCGCAGCCGACTCGGTGCTGCGGCGGGTGCTGGGCGAAGACGCCATCGCCTCCAAGGAGATGACCGAGGCCGCGGAGCTGGCGCTGCGCGCCACCGAGGCGTGTTCGCGCTACGCGCGCCCCCTGTACGCCGCCCACGCCGACCTGCCCGTCCCGGACGCCCCGCACCTGGCGTTCTGGCACGCCGCCACGCTGCTGCGCGAGCACCGCGGCGACGGCCATCTGATGACGCTGGTCGGCGCCGGACTGGACGGGGTGGAGGCGCTGGCCAGCCATGCGGCGAGCGGCAAGGGCATGTCCCCCCAGTGGGTTCTGAGGACCCGCGGCTGGAGCCCCGAGGAGTGGGCGGCGGGCCAGGAGCGGCTGCGCGAGCGCGGGCTGCTCACCGCCGACAACGAGCTGACGGAGGCGGGTACGGAGCTGCGCCGGGTGCTGGAGGACGAGACGGACCGCCTGGACGCGGCGCCGTACGAGCACCTGGGCGCGGCGGGCGTGGCCCGGCTGACGGAGCTGGCCGGGGCCTTCACGACGGCGGCCATGGCCGGCGGCGCGTTCCCCGCGGACCTCATCGGCAAGGGCTGACCGCAAGCCCCACCGAGGCCGGCACGGGCCTCCCCCACGGCCCGCGCCGCCCTCCGCCAACGGAGCACGGCCTCCGGAGCGAGCTGACGTGGGTCCTGCCCGAGGACGTCGCACGGGCGCCGGGCCGGGCGGGGCGGGCACGGGCCCGGGCCTCCCCGCGCCACCCGGGCACAGGCCCCGGCCTCCCGCGCCGCCCGGCACCGGCCTGGGCCTCCCCGCGCCACCCGGCACCGGCCCGGGCCTCCCCGCGCCACCCGGCACCGGCCCGGGCCTCCCCGCGCCGCCCCTCCGCCAACCGGGCACGGGCCCCGGCGCCGGCTGACGCGGTCTTGACCCCGGGCATCGCCGCCGCGCGGCGCGTACCGGCGGGCGCGGACGGGGCACGGGCCAAGGGTCCCCGCGGCGGCTGACGTGGTCGCGACAGTGGGTCGGGTTTGCCGATTGTCTTGCGGGATACCCGACTGCTGTGCGCGATCGGCCGCCCGGCACCGGGCGCTCCAACCGCGCGCCGCGTACGCCGGCGCTTGCCCGTGCTCCGCGTGCGTACGGCGCCCGGCGGCGGCTGCCGGTCCGATCGCCGACCTGACCCGACCCGATGGGAGCTCCCTGTGTTCCGCGCCATCGCCGATGTCCTCCGCGCCATCGGTTCGACGCTCGCCGCCGTGGTGACCCTGCCTTTCCGGGCCGTGGCCCGCCTCTTCGGCGGAGCCTCGGACGCGACGGGCGGCACACGCCGCCGCGGGCACGTCTGACACCCGTCTCCGACTCTCCCGGCCCGCCGTAATACGTCGGCCGCGACCGCTTCGTCAGTGCCACCTGCCACAATGCAGAGGCAGTGCATACCGAAAGCGGAGCGTGATCGTGACGACGTCCATCGAAGGCAGGATCGCCGAGGAACTCGGCGTACGGGAGCGGCAGGTCAAGGCCGCCGTCGAGCTGCTCGACGGCGGCTCTACCGTGCCGTTCATCGCGCGCTACCGCAAGGAAGCGACGGAGATGCTCGACGATGCGCAGCTGCGCTCCCTGGAGGAGCGGCTGCGCTATCTGCGGGAGCTGGAGGAGCGGCGTGCCGCGATCCTCGACTCCGTCCGTTCGCAGGGCAAGTTGGACGAGGCGCTGGAGGCGCAGATCCTCGCCGCCGACTCCAAGGCCCGGCTGGAGGACATCTATCTGCCCTTCAAGCCGAAGCGGCGTACAAAGGCGCAGATCGCGCGCGAGGCCGGTCTGGAGCCGCTCGCGGACGGGCTGCTCGGCGACCCGGCCGTGGAGCCGACGGCCGCCGCGGCCGCCTTCGTGGACCCGGAGAAGGGCGTCGCGGATCCCGCCGCCGCGCTGGAGGGCGCGCGGGCCATCCTCACCGAGCGGTTCGGTGAGGACGCGGACCTCATCGGCGAGCTGCGTGAGCGCATGTGGTCGCGCGGCCGGGTCGCCACCAAGGTGCGGGAGGGCAAGGAGGAGGCGGGCGCGAAGTTCGCCGACTACTTCGACTTCGCCGAGCCGTTCACCGAGCTGCCCTCGCACCGGGTGCTGGCGATGTTCCGCGGCGAGAAGGAGGAGGTCCTCGACCTCACCCTGGAGCCGGAGGAGCCGTCCGATGAGCCCGGCCCCACCTCGTACGAGCGGTCCATCGCCCACCGCTTCGGCATCGCGAACCGGGGCCGCCCGGCCGACAAGTGGCTGGCCGACACCGTGCGCTGGGCCTGGCGCACCCGCGTGCTGGTCCACCTCGGCATCGATCTGCGGCTGCGGCTGCGCCAGGCCGCCGAGGACGAGGCCGTCCGTGTCTTCGCCGCCAATCTGCGCGATCTGCTGCTCGCCGCCCCGGCGGGCACGCGCGCCACGATGGGCCTGGACCCCGGCTTCCGTACGGGCGTGAAGGTGGCCGTCGTCGACGCGACGGGCAAGGTGGCCGCCACCGACACGATCTATCCGCATGTCCCCCGCAACCAGTGGGACGCGGCCCTCGACAAGCTCGCGCGGCTCGCGCGGGAGCACGATGTCGAGCTGATCGCGATCGGCAACGGCACGGCGTCCCGCGAGACCGACAAGCTGGCGGGCGAGCTGTGCGGAAAGCATCCCGAGCTGAAGCTCACCAAGGTGATGGTCTCGGAGGCGGGCGCCTCCGTGTACTCAGCCTCGGCCTTCGCCTCGCAGGAGCTGCCGGAGCTCGATGTCTCGCTGCGCGGCGCCGTGTCCATCGCCCGCCGGCTCCAGGATCCGCTGGCCGAGCTGGTCAAGATCGATCCGAAGTCGATCGGGGTCGGCCAGTATCAGCACGATCTGTCCGAGGTGAAGCTCTCGCGCTCGCTGGACGCCGTGGTCGAGGACTGTGTGAACGGTGTCGGGGTGGACGTCAACACCGCCTCCACCCCGCTGCTCAGCCGGGTCTCGGGCATCGGCAGCGGGCTTGCGGAGAACATCGTCGCCCACCGCGACGCCAACGGCCCCTTCCGCAGCCGTAAGGCGCTCAAGGACGTCGCCCGGCTCGGCCCCAAGGCGTACGAACAGTGCGCGGGCTTCCTGCGCATCCGCGGCGGCGACGACCCGCTGGACGCCTCCAGCGTCCACCCCGAGGCGTACCCGGTGGTCCGCCGGATGGTCGGCTCGGCGGGCAGCGACGTCACCACGCTCATCGGCAACACCGCGGTGCTGCGCGGGCTGCGGCCGGAGGACTTCGTGGACGACGCCTTCGGTCTGCCGACCGTCACCGACATCCTCAAGGAGCTGGAGAAGCCGGGCCGCGACCCGCGACCCGCCTTCAAGACCGCGACCTTCAAGGAGGGCGTCGAGAAGATCGGCGACCTCGCGTCCGGGATGATCCTGGAGGGCGTCGTCACGAACGTCGCGGCGTTCGGGGCGTTTGTGGACATCGGCGTGCATCAGGATGGTCTGGTGCACGTGTCCGCGATGTCCAAGACGTTCGTCAAGGACACGCGGGATGTGGTGAAGCCGGGTGACATCGTGCGCGTGAAGGTCCTGGACGTCGACATCCCCCGCAAGCGGATCTCGCTGACACTGCGTCTGGACGACGAGGCGGGCGCGGCGTCCGGCGGCGGCCGCGACCGAGGCGAGCGCGGCGAGCGCGGCGAGCGCGGATACCACTTGTCCGTCCCGCGTTTGCGGCGCCACTGGATGTGAAACCCCAGGAAGTCGAACCCCTCGCTCAGGT
>NZ_JBEXFG010000070.1:0-25894 GCF_040606675.1 Streptomyces sp. NPDC005393
GGGTGGGGGTCCTGGACGCTGACGTGTATTTGTGGCGCCAATCTCCGGCCAACCCAACGCCTCCGAGCACCGGCGCCGTAAATATACGGTCCAGGCCCCCCGCCCCGGAGGCCCCGCACCCACACCCCAAACGCACCCCCGGCGCACCCACCCGCACCCGCACCCGCACCCGCACCCCAAACGCACTCCCGACGCACCCACCCGCACCCCCACCGCACCCGCAACGCACCCCCGCGCCCCACCCCCCGCACCCGACCACCACCCGACCACCACCCGACCACCACCCGACAGCGGACCCCCAGCCACCCCCCAGGAGGCCACCATGGAGCCCGACCTCATCGCCCAGGCCCGCGCCTGGCTCGCCGAGGACCCCGACCCCGACACCCGCGACGAGCTCCGCGCGCTGCTCGAGGCCGAGGCACTCGATGAGCTCGCCGAGCGGTTCTCCGGCACCCTCCAGTTCGGCACCGCCGGCCTCCGCGGTGAGCTCGGCGCCGGCCCCATGCGGATGAACCGCGCCGTCGTCATCCGCGCCGCCGCCGGCCTCGCCGCCTACCTCCGCAAGGACGAACGGGCACCGGGCAGCCTCGTCGTCATCGGCTACGACGCCCGCTACAAGAGCGCCGACTTCGCCCGCGACACCGCCGCCGTCATGACCGGGGCCGGCTTCCGCGCCGCCCTGCTCCCGCGGCCCCTCCCCACCCCGGTTCTCGCGTTCGCCGTCCGCCACCTCGGCGCCGTCGCCGGCATCGAGGTCACGGCGAGCCACAATCCGCCCCGCGACAACGGCTACAAGGTCTACCTCGGCGACGGCTCCCAGATCGTTCCGCCCGCCGACGTCGGCATCGCCGCCGAGATCGCGGCGATCGGCAGCCTGAACGACGTCCCCCGCCCGGACACCGGCTGGGAGACCCTGGACGAGGGCATTCTCGACGCTTACCTCGCCCGCACCGACGCCGTCCTTACCCCCGGCTCGCCGCGCAACGCCCGCGTCGTCTACACCCCGCTGCACGGCGTCGGCCGCGACACCCTCACCGCCGCCTTCGCCCGCGCCGGCTTCCCGCCCCCCACGGTGGTCGCCGAGCAGGCCGAGCCGGACCCGGCTTTCCCGACGGTCGCGTTCCCCAACCCGGAGGAGCCGGGGGCGATGGACCTGGCGTTCGCGACCGCCCGCGAGACGGCACGAGTCGGCGGCGGCGGCGACGACGGCGGCAGCGGCAGCGTGGACATCATCATCGCCAACGACCCGGACGCCGACCGCTGCGCGGTCGCCGTACCCACAGCCGACGGACAGTGGCGCATGCTCCGCGGGGACGAGGTCGGGGCCCTCCTCGCCACCCACCTCGTCCACAAACGCGCCCGCGGCACGTTCGCGACGACGATCGTCTCCTCGTCCCTCCTCTCCCGGATCGCGGGCGACGCCCGCCTGCCGTACGAGGAGACGCTGACCGGCTTCAAGTGGCTGGCACGGGTCGACGGGCTGCGCTACGCCTACGAGGAGGCGCTCGGCTACTGCGTGGACCCGGGCGGCGTACTCGACAAGGACGGCATCACGGCGGCGCTGCTGGTCGCCGAGCTGACGTCCGAGCTCAAGGAGCAGGGCCGCACCCTCTCCGACCTCCTGGACGACATCGCCGTCGCCCACGGTCTGCACGCCACCGACCAGCTGTCCGTGCGCGTCGAGGACCTGTCCCTGATCGGCACGGCGATGAAGCGGCTGCGCGAACAGCCGCCGACCGCGCTCGCGGGCCTGGCGGTCACGTCAACGGAGGACCTGTCGCGGGGCACCGAAACCCTCCCCCCGACGGACGGCCTGCGCTACTACCTCTCCGGCGACGGAACCGTCCGCTCGGCCCGCGTGATCGTCCGCCCGAGCGGCACCGAGCCGAAGCTGAAGTGCTACCTGGAGGTGGTGGTCGACGTCCCCGGGGCGGACGTGCTCACCACGGCCCGTACGACGGCGGACACGGTGCTGTCCGCGCTCAAGACGGACCTTTCAGCGACGGCGGGAATCTAAACCCGGAACACCACGGCCGCACGCACGGGTGAATCACCTACTGCACCCGTCGCAGCCGCCCACGGCGCTCGCTCCCGGGCCGGGACACGCTGGTCATCTGAGTCCTCTCGCCCGGGAGTTGCCGCAGTGTCACCGAACGCGTCCTTGGCAGCAGCAACACCGCCCCCAGAAGAATCAGCCACCCCGGCCTCCACCCCAGCACCCCCACAACGGTCGCCGCTGCGCCACGCCGCGCCGGCCATCCTCGGCTACGCCGCCGTCCGCCTCCTCGGCATCGCCGTGCTCACCAAGTGGGCGCATGTCAAGGGCCACGGGGTCTGGCCACAGTTGGCCAACCAGTGGGACTCCAGGTGGTACCTGGGCATCGCCGACCAGGGCTACGACGATGTCCTGACGGGCGCCCACCCCCACAACAACCTGGCCTTCTTCCCGCTCTACCCAATGCTCGTGAAGGCGGTCGCGGCGGTCACACCGGGCTCCCGCGCGAGCGTCGGCCTGCTGCTCTCGCTCGCCGCGTCGCTCATCGCCGCGTGGGGGATCTTCGCGGTGGGCGACCGGCTGTACGGCCGCCGGGTCGGGGTGATCGTCGCGGTGCTGTGGGGGGCGACGCCCGTGGCGATCGTCCAATCGATGGGCTATACGGAGTCGCTGTTCACGGCGCTGGCGGCGTGGTCGCTGTACGCCGTGCTGACGGAGCGCTGGGTGTGGGCGGGGTGGCTGTCGATCCTCGCCGGGCTCACCCGGCCGACCGGTGTCGCGGTCGCCGCGGCGGTCTCGATCGCGGCGGTGGCCGCGCTCATCGCCCACAGACGCGGCACGAACAGCGGCAAGAACAGCGGCACGAACCCCGGCGAGAACCAAAACAGCGGCGGAGACCCACAGCCCACCGC
Organism: Streptomyces sp. NPDC005393; assembly: GCF_040606675.1. Classification (NCBI taxonomy): domain Bacteria; kingdom Bacillati; phylum Actinomycetota; class Actinomycetes; order Kitasatosporales; family Streptomycetaceae; genus Streptomyces; species Streptomyces sp. NPDC005393. The sequence goes on from NZ_JBEXFG010000070.1 coordinate 2,908, forward strand.
ACACCCCGCCCGCATCGCCCTGGGCGCCCTCCTGGCGCCCCTCGGCTGGCTCGGCTACCTCGTCTGGGTGGGCCACCGCCTGGGCCGCTGGGACGGCTATCTCGCCGTCCAGCGGGCCTGGACGAACGAGTGGGACGGCGGCGCGGACACCCTGCGCAACCTCCGCTGGATCCTCGCCTATGAGCCGCGTCCGCAGATGTTCCTGATCGTCGTCTCGCTCTGTCTGATCGCGGCGCCGGTGCTCTATCTGCGCTCGCTCGCCGCGCGGCAGCCGCTGCCGCTCCTCGTCTTCACCGGGGTGCTGCTGCTGATCGTGCTGGGCAGCGGCGGTGTCTTCTTTCCGCGCGCCCGCTTTCTGCTGCCCGGATTCCCGCTGCTGCTGCCGGCCGCCGTGGCGATCGCGCGGGCCACCGCGCGGACGAGGGCGCTGGTGCTGGGCGGGGTGGTGCTGTCGTCGGCGTATCTGGGCGCCTATATGGCGCTGGTCTGGCCGAGCGCGCCGTAGGCCCCGGACCTCAGCAGAGCCCGACACGCCCAGAGACTCAGCAGACCTCAGCCGATCGCCAGCATGACCACCAACAGCACCGCACCGGCCAGTGTCGGGGCGATGACCTCGAACGCCCACCGCACCTCGGGGGCGCCCTGTGCGCCCTCCCGCCCGGCGTTGGTCTCGGCGAGCTCGCGCAGATCGCCGACCGCCGCGTCGGACGCGGCCCGCCGGTCCCCGTCGGTGTCGACCGCGACCTGCGTGGACGTGCGGCCGAAGGGGTCCTCGGTGGCCGACCGGGCCTGCCGCCGCGCGGCGCGCTTGCGCTGCCGCAGCGAGACCGGGATCGCCCACAGCTGGTATTTCGCCCCGGCCGCGAGCACCTCGCTGGTGTAGCCGGCGCGCAGTCCGTCGACCGAGGCCCAGGGCAGTGTGATCGTGCGGAAGGGGTTGCGTACGAGCAGCCGGTCCGCGCCCGCGTACACCGCCGGGCGCACTGTGAAGGCGATCACCACCGGCACCGCGAACAGCAGCCCGGCCAGCGCCAGCCAGGGGGTCCGGCCCTCGCCCCGGATGATCGCGTCGATGCCGAGCCAGGCGCCGATCGCGAGCAGCAGCACACCGCCCGCGATCCCGCCCGGGGAGCGGTAGACGCGGTCGGAGAACGTGTTCTCCTGGTCTGGTGTGCGCTCAGGCTCCTTGTCGGGCCGGTGCGGGGAGGCTGAGTCGTCCGGGCTCGTCATGAGGCCGATTCTGCACCACGCCTCCGGTGAAGGATTCCGCGACCGGGGGATGACAGCTACTACGCGCGTAGATATGCTCGTCTGGTGACCATGCCCACCACAGTTCCCGCATACGGCAAAGAGGCCGCGGAGCGACTCGCGTCGATGGCTGACGTGACCGCCACCGATGGCGCGCTGCGCCGCTTCCTGCACGGCCTGCCGGGCGTCGACGCGGTCGGCCTGCAGGCCCGAGCCGCGACCCTCGGCACTCGCTCGATCAAGACCACGGCGAAGGCGTACGCCATCGACCTGGCGATCTCCATGATCGACCTGACGACCCTGGAAGGCGCGGACACCCCGGGCAAGGTCCGGGCGCTGTGCGCCAAGGGCGTCCACCCCGACCCCACCGACCGCACGGTCCCCAAGGTCGCGGCGATCTGCGTCTACGGCGACATGGTGGCCACCGCCAAGGAGGCCCTCGCCGGCAGCGGCGGCTCCGGCATCCACGTCGCGGCCGTCGCGACCGCCTTCCCCTCCGGCCGGGCCGCGCTCCCCGTGAAGCTGGCCGACACCCGTGACGCCGTGGCCGCCGGGGCCGACGAGATCGACATGGTGATCGACCGCGGCGCCTTCCTCTCCGGGCGCTATCTGCAGGTCTTCGAGGAGATCCGGCAGGTGAAGGAGGCGTGCGTCCGCGAGGACGGCAGCGCGGCCCATCTGAAGGTCATCTTCGAGACCGGTGAGCTGCAGACGTACGACAATGTGCGCCGCGCGTCCTGGCTGGCGATGCTCGCGGGCGCCGACTTCATCAAGACGTCCACGGGAAAGGTGGCCGTCAACGCGACCCCGCCCGTCACCCTCGTCCTGCTGGAGGCGGTCCGCGACTTCCGCGCCACGACCGGGGTGCAGGTGGGGGTGAAGCCCGCGGGTGGCATCCGCACCTCGAAGGACGCGATCAAGTACCTGGTGATGGTCAACGAGACGGTGGGCGAGGAGTGGCTGTCCGCGGACTGGTTCCGCTTCGGCGCCTCCAGCCTGCTCAACGATCTGCTGATGCAGCGCCAGAAGCTGAGCACCGGCCGGTACTCCGGTCCCGACTACGTGACGGTGGACTGAGACTGCCATGACTCCCACGACGAACCCTTTCGCGTACGCGCCCGCGCCCGAGTCCCGCGCGGTCGTCGACATCGCGCCGTCCTACGGGCTGTTCATCAACGGCGAGTTCGGCGAGGCGGCCGACGGCAAGGTCTTCAAGACCGTCTCCCCCGCCACCGAAGAGGTCCTCTCGGAGGTCGCGCAGGCCAGCGCCGACGATGTGGACCGGGCGGTCAAGGCCGCCCGTAAGGCCTTCGAGAGCTGGTCCGCGCTGCCCGGCTCGGAGCGGGCGAAGTACCTCTTCCGGATCGCCCGGATCATCCAGGAGCGCTCGCGTGAGCTGGCGGTGCTGGAGTCGCTGGACAACGGCAAGCCGATCCGCGAGTCCCGTGACGCCGACCTCCCGCTGGTCGCCGCGCACTTCTTCTACTACGCGGGCTGGGCCGACAAGCTGGCGTACGCGGGCTACGGATCCAACCCCCGGCCGCTGGGCGTCGCGGGCCAGATCATCCCGTGGAACTTCCCGCTGCTGATGCTCGCGTGGAAGATCGCCCCGGCGCTGGCCGCGGGCAATACGGTCGTGCTCAAGCCCGCCGAGACCACCCCGCTGTCCGCGCTCTTCTTCGCGGACATCTGCCGCCAGGCGGGGCTCCCCAAGGGCGTCGTCAACATCATCACCGGTGACGGTTCGCCCGGCGCCGAGCTGGTCGCCCACCCGGGCATCGACAAGGTGGCCTTCACCGGCTCGACCGAGGTCGGCAAGGCGATCGCCCGTACCGTCGCGGGCACGGACAAGAAGGTCACCCTGGAGCTGGGCGGGAAGGCCGCGAACATCGTCTTCGACGACGCGCCCCTCGACCAGGCGGTCGAGGGGATCATCGGCGGGATCTTCTTCAACCAGGGCCATGTCTGCTGCGCGGGCTCCCGCCTCCTGGTGCAGGAGTCGATCCAGGACGAGCTGCTGGACGCGCTCAAGCGCCGGATGCGCACCCTGCGGGTCGGGGACCCGCTGGACAAGAACACCGACATCGGCGCCATCAACTCCGCCGAGCAGCTCGCCCGTATCCGCGCGCTGGCCGACGCGGGTGAGGCCGAGGGCGCCGAGCGCTGGGCGCCGGAGTGCGAACTGCCCAGCTCCGGCTACTGGTTCGTGCCGACCCTGTTCACCGGGGTCACCCAGGCCCATCGGATCGCCCGCGAGGAGATCTTCGGCCCGGTGCTGTCCGTGCTGACGTTCCGTACCCCCGAGGAGGCCGTGGCCAAGGCGAACAACACGCCGTACGGGCTGTCGGCGGGGATCTGGACGGAGAAGGGCTCGCGGATCCTGTGGATGGCGAGCAAGCTCCGGGCCGGTGTGGTGTGGTCCAACACGTTCAACAAGTTCGATCCCGCCTCGCCCTTCGGTGGCTACAAGGAGTCGGGTTACGGCCGCGAGGGCGGCCGCCACGGCCTGGAGGCGTACCTCGATGTCTGATGCGCGTTTGAGTGTCCTGAAGACCTACAAGCTGTTCGTCGGGGGCAAGTTCCCCCGGTCCGAGAGCGGGCGGGTGTACGAGGTGACCGACTCCAAGGGCACATGGCTCGCGAACGCTCCCCTGGCCTCCCGCAAGGACGCCCGGGACGCGGTCGTCGCCGCCCGTAAGGCATTCGGCGGCTGGTCCGGTGCCACCGCCTACAACCGCGGCCAGATCCTCTACCGCGTCGCGGAGATGCTGGAAGGCCGCCGCGAGCAGTTCATCCGCGAGGTCACCGACGGCGAAGGGGTGAGCAAGGCCAAGGCCACCGCCCAGGTGGACGCGGCGATCGACCGCTGGGTCTGGTACGCGGGCTGGTCCGACAAGGTCGCCCAGATCGTCGGCTCGGCGAACCCCGTCGCGGGCCCGTACTTCAACCTCTCCACCCCCGAGCCGACGGGTGTGGTGGCCCTTCTGGCACCGCAGGAGCCGTCGTTCCTGGGCCTGGTCTCGGTGATCGCCCCGGCGATCGTCACCGGTAATACGGCCGTTGTCGTCGCCGGCGAGCGGGCTCCCCTCCCCGCCCTCTCCCTGGCCGAGGTGCTGGCCACCTCCGATCTGCCCGGCGGTGTCGTCAACATCCTCTCCGGCAGGACGGCGGAGATCGCCGCCCCGCTCGCCGCCCATCAGGACGTCAACGCGATCGATCTCGCCGGCGCGGGCCCGGAGTCGGCGGTCGAGCTGGAGACCGCCGCCGCGGAGAACCTCAAGCGCGTCATCCGTCCACAGCCTGTGGACTGGTCCGCCGACCCCGGCACCGGCCGTCTGCTCTCCTTCCTGGAGACGAAGACGGTGTGGCATCCCATGGGCGCGTGAGGCATGGCCTCCTCGCCCATGCGCACATGAGCGAGGGGGCCGCCGTCGAGGCCGTAGCACAGAGCGGCGTGTTCGCGTGTCCGGTCATCCCGGCTGCGGGGCGAGGTGGACGGCGAAGACGCCGAGGGCTTCCTTCTCGGGCGGGCAGATGTCACGGCAGGCGGCCGGCAGTTGGTCGCGGGTCATGCCCGGTTCGCCGATCGCCCTGTTGTTCTCGGCCTCCGGCATCGCCCAGGGTTGCCATGACGACGGAGTGGAGGATGTGGGTGGCCGAGTCCGACCGCATCAGGCCCTTGCGCCGGCCGCCGTCCACCACCGCCTTGCCGCTGTCGCCGGTGTGGAGTTCACCTGACGTAGGGCGCCGTGGCCGGTGAAGGCTTCGACACGGCGGAGGTTGGAGCCGATCGAGGACTCGCTGAGCAGGCGGAAGGCGCCGACCCGGGACCAGCTGTCCCAACTGCGGGCCGAGGAACTGCGGCACAAGGCCGACCACCTCGCCGGCCAGGCCCGGCCCACCGGCCAGGGCCATCTGGTCACCCAGCGCGTCACCGGCATCGCCCCGGACGAACTGCGCGGCCTTGCAGCCGACACCCTCCGGCGTGTCCAGCCTGGCCCGGCCGTCGTGCTCCTCGGAGCCGAACACAAAGGCAAGGCCCTCCTCGCCGCCGCCGTCTCGTCCGACCTGCACCAGGGCGGCACCGAGGCCAGCCGGATCCTCACCGACGCGGCCCGCACCGTCGGCGGCGGCTCCGGCGGCCTCGGCCCCATCGCCAGCGCCGGCGGACGCCGCACCGAAGCCCTCGTACAGGCCCGGAACACCGCGGCGGCGGAAGCCTCGCGCCTCCTCACGCACCGCTGATCATCCGGAATGGCTGAGCCTGCCGCACCCTGGGGCGGTGAACGAGAGCACCGCCTTGTGGACCCGACCCGGCGAGGTCAGGGAGCGGGGTGATGCCTCACACTGGTGTTCCGTGACCATCCATCCCGCACCCGCTCGCGTCGTCCTGCTCTCCGGCCCCTCCGGCTCGGGAAAGTCGTCCCTCGCGGCCCGCACCGGGCTGCCCGTGCTGAACCTCGACGACTTCTACAAGGAGGGTGAGGACCCCACGCTCCCCCAGCTCGCGGGAGGCGGGGGCACCGACTGGGACTCGCCGCTGTCGTGGGACGCGGACGCGGCGGTCGCGGCGATCGACGCGCTGGGCCGTACGTCACGTACGACCGTGCCGGTGTACGACATCGCCTCCAGCTCGCGCGTCGGCGAGGAACCGCTGGACATCGGCCGTACGCCGCTGTTCATCGCCGAGGGGATCTTCGCGGCCGACATCATCGGGCGCTGCGCCGAGCTGGGCGTGCTCGCGGACGCGATCTGTCTGCGCGGCCGGCCCTCCACCACCTTCCGGCGGCGGCTGCTGCGCGATCTGCGGGAGGGGCGTAAGTCGGCACCGTATCTGCTGCGCCGCGGCTGGCGGTTGATGCGTGCGGAGCGCGGGATCGTGGCCCGGCAGACGGCGCTGGGGGCGTACGCCTGCGGCAGGGACGCGGCGCTGGAACGGATAGCCGCCGCGTCGGCGGGCCGCTGCGCGTCGCATGAACCGTCGCCTACCGCGACCATCGCTTGAGCAACCCCCACGGCGAGCGACCAGGTCCGCGAGAGCGGCGCCGGCCCAGGCGCACAAAGGTATGAGACCGGACAGACCCCCCGACTGTCCGGTCTCACACCTCGTTCCCCCGTACTTACTTCCCCCGTTTTCCCCCGATCCCTTGCACTTCCCCCGTGTTCCCCCCGCCTCCGGTCACCCCGTCGCCGTCAGGCGACCAGTTCGCCGAAGGACTCTTCCTCGTCACGGCCGAAGCTGAGGGCCTCGTCCTCGCGCAGCCGGCGCAGTGAGCGCCAGATGCTGCTTTTGACCGTTCCGACACTGATGTTGAGTATGTCCGCGATTTCCGGGTCTGTCCGGCCCTCGTAGTAGCGCAGCACCAGCATCGTGCGCTGCAGCTCGGGGAGCCGGGCCAGGGCCTGCCACAGCACGGCGCGCAGCTCGGTGCCGCGCATCGCGTCGTGGTCGCCCGCCGTCTCCGGCAGCTCCTCCGTCGGGTACTCGTTGAGCTTGCGCCGGCGCCAGGCGCTGATGTGCAGGTTGGTCATGGTGCGCCGCAGATAGCCGCCGACCGCCGCCTTGTCGCTGATCCGGTCCCAGGCCCGGTAGGTCGAGAACAGCGCGCTCTGCAGCAGGTCCTCGGCCTCGAACCGGTCGCCGGTCAGGTGGTAGGCGGTTGCGTACAGGGAGGCGCGGCGCTCCTGGACGTAGGCGGTGAACTCCGCTTCCGAGCCAGTACGCCGCTCCCCCTCGGCCTCCCTGTACGAGCCTCCCCCGGTTCCCCCGTTCCCCCTGAGGCCGTTGCCGGCCCCCTCGGCCCCCGGGTTCGCGTCAATGGCCACCATGTAAGGCGGCCGCTGACGCCCGGTGCCGCTAGCGCACCCCCGCCCGCTCACGGCACCGGACTTCTCGTTGCTCCGACCGGCGTCGTGAAGGCGCGTGCGAACTGCGCTGGTGTTGGTGAAGTGCAGTGTGCTCATCTCGCGCCCCCCGTCGGTGGTGCCTGGTCGGTTCGCTGCCGGCTGCCCCGGCCGGTGTTCCGCCTGGTGCACAGAAGACTTTGCCGGGCCAGTTTCATGGCGGTGTCTGCCGACTGTCACAGCCTCGTCACAGGGGATAGGGCTGATAAACCCCCGACGGTCGAACTACAGGCCCCTTGTAGGCCAGAATGACCAACGTGCCTTTCCTGTTGCTGATCGAGGACGACGACGCCATCCGCACGGCCCTCGAACTCTCTCTGTCCCGCCAGGGCCACCGTGTGGCGACGGCGGCGACGGGTGAGGACGGCCTGAAACTGCTGCGCGAGCAGCGGCCGGATCTGATCGTGCTGGATGTGATGCTGCCCGGGATCGACGGCTTCGAGGTGTGCCGCCGTATCCGGCGCACCGACCAGCTGCCGATCATCCTGCTGACCGCGCGCAGCGACGATATCGACGTCGTCGTGGGCCTGGAGTCGGGGGCGGACGACTATGTGGTCAAGCCCGTGCAGGGCCGGGTGCTGGACGCCCGGATCCGCGCGGTGCTGCGCCGTGGCGAGCGGGAGGCCAACGATTCCGCGGCCTTCGGCAGTCTGGTGATCGACCGGGCGGCCATGACGGTGACCAAGAACGGGGAGGACTTGCAGCTCACCCCCACCGAACTACGGCTGCTGCTGGAGCTGAGCCGGCGGCCGGGGCAGGCGCTGTCGCGGCAGCAGCTGCTGCGGCTGGTGTGGGAGCACGACTATCTCGGGGACTCGCGGCTGGTCGACGCATGCGTACAGCGGCTGCGCGCGAAGGTGGAGGACGTGCCTTCGTCACCGACCTTGATCCGTACGGTCCGCGGCGTGGGCTACCGGCTGGACGCGCCGCAATGAGGTGCGTCCACGGGGGCGGAGAAGTGCGGAGTTGAGCGCAGTGAGCGAAGAGCCCGGTCGCGCCCGGGGCTGGGCCGCGGGGCTCCTGCGGTGGCTGAGTCTGAGGCTGCGGCTGATGCTCGTCTTCGGTCTGGTGGCCCTGACCGCCGCCGTGTCCGCGTCGGCCATCGCGTACTGGCTGAATCGTGACGCGGTGCTGACCCGTACCCAGGACGCGGCGCTGGACGAGTTCCGCAAGTCGCTGAAGGAAGACACCGACCCGCTGCCCCCGATACCCACATGTCCCGAATTGCAGGACGCCGCGGACCGCATGGCGGACAGCACCCAGAAGTACGAGGTGTTGCTGATCTCCCGGACGCGGGGCGGGGGGACCTGTGTGGCGGCCTCGGCCGAGGATCTGTTCACGCCGAAGGTGGTGCCCAGGACGCTGCGCCACGCGGTGGATCAGAGGCGCTCGGTCGGGGACGGGAACACGGCCCCGTACCACCTCTACTGGCAGCGGATCACGCTGGACGGCACCCCGTATCTGGTCGGCGGGGCGAAGGTCAACGGGGGCGGGCCGACCGGCTATCTGCTCAAGTCCCTGGACACCGAGCGCCAGGATCTGAACTCCCTGGCCTGGTCGCTGGGGATCGCCACCGCGCTCGCGCTGATCGGCTCCGCGCTGCTCGCGCAGGCCGCCGCGGCCACCGTGCTGCGGCCGGTGCAGCGGCTCGGCGAGGCGGCGCACCGGCTGGGCGAGGGGCATCTCGACACCCGGCTCCAGGTCTCCGGCTCCGATGAGCTGGCCAATCTCTCCCACACCTTCAACCGGGCCGCGGAGCGGCTGCAGAAGCGGGTGGCGGAGCTGTCCGCGCGGGAGGCGTCCAGCCGGCGGTTCGTCGCGGACATGTCGCATGAGCTGCGTACGCCGCTCACCGCGATCACGGCCGTCTCAGAGGTGCTGGAGGAGGAGGCCGACTCGCTCGATCCGATGATCGCCCCGGCGGTGCAGCTGGTGGTGAGCGAGACCCGGCGGCTGAACGACCTGGTGGAGAACCTGATGGAGGTGACCCGCTTCGACGCGGGCACGGCCCGGCTGGTGCTCGACGACGTCGATGTCGCGGACCAGGTGACCGCCTGCATCGACGCGCGGGCCTGGCTGGACGCGGTGGAGCTGGACGCGGCGCGCGGCATCGTGGCCCGGCTGGATCCGCGGCGGCTGGATGTCATCCTGGCCAATCTCGTCGGGAACGCGCTCAAGCACGGCGGCTCGCCGGTGCGGGTCTCGGTGCGCACCGAGGGCGACGAGCTGCTGATCAAGGTGCGGGACCACGGTCCTGGCATCCCGGAGGACGTGCTGCCGCATGTCTTCGACCGCTTCTACAAGGCGAGCGCCTCCCGCCCCCGCTCGGAGGGCAGCGGGCTGGGTCTGTCGATCGCGATGGAGAACGCCCATATCCACGGCGGGGACATCAGCGCGGCGAACTCCCCGGACGGCGGGGCCGTCTTCACGCTGCGGTTGCCGATGGACGCCTCGCGGCTCGCCTCGGGCGAGGACGGGGACGAGGACGGCGGCAAGAACGAGGAGGGCACCCCATGAGCGCGCGAGTGAGCCGAAGGGGCGCGCCGCTGTTGAAAGGGAGAGCGCGCGGGGGCCGCGAGGGCTCCCATCGATATGCGGCTACCGCCGCGCGAGTGGCCGAGCACGGTCGACCGTCGACCGGGGGTCCCCCCAGCCGAAGGCAGGGGGAGGCTGAAGCGCCCCGGAGGCGGACCGAGTCCGGCTGGACCCGGACGGCCGCTTGCCTGCTGACCGGCGCGGTCGCGCTGCTGGCGGCCGGATGCGGCATCCGCGCCACCTCGGTGCCGGTGGACGCCGGGGCCGCGCCCTCGCGCGCGTCCTGCCAGGCGCCGGAGTCCGGGCGGTCCGCCGAGGGGGCGGGCCGGGTCTCCGTACGGATCTATCTGCTGTGCACCTCGCGGATCCTCTCGGTGAGCCGCAGCGCACGGCTGACGGACGAGAAGGCGCCGCCGGAGCCGGTGCAGGTGGCCCGCGCGCTGCTGGAGCAGCTGGAGCAGCCGCCCACGGCGGAGGAGGCGGCGGCCGGGTTCTCCACGGCGGTGGAGGACTGGGTGGCGGTCTCCGGCCCGGCCAAGGACGGTCCGGACCGGGCGTTGCGGCTGAACCGGCCGCCCGAGGAGCTGCAATCCTTGGCGCTCGCGCAGATCGTCTGCACCTTCGCGGACACCACGGTCGCCGACGAGGACCACCAGGTGATGCTCGGTGGCCCGGACAGCGAACGGGACCCGCTCAAGCGCTATGCCTGCACGGAGGAGATGCGCCGCCATCCCGAGACCGCGGTCGACTCCGGGGTCCTGGTGTCCTGATCTGTTGCCCGTGTGTCCTGATCTGTTACCGGCCGGCTCTTCTGCGCCCCTGGTCGGCGACCTTCTCGGTAACAAGGTGCTGACCAGCGGAGTGCGGCCGGAACCGCGACCCCCGCGCGCGACGTCCTCTCTGGCGTGCAGGGTCGTTTCGGCCGCAGAGCCGCCTTCCGCTACCGCGCCGCGGGCTTCGTCCTCCTCGTCGCACACCTTTCGTTCGTCTGCTGGCTGATCCTGCGCCCCGTGAGCGTGCCCTGGGTATCGGCCGCGACCCTGGAGCCGCTGGCCACCATCCGCGCGGATCTGGCGCTCAGCCCCTGGGCGGCCGTCCGCTCGATCGGAGGCGGACTGCTGCTGCTCGCGCCGCTGGGGGTGCTGCTGCCGCTGGCGGGCGGCCGGATCGAGGTGTATCCCCTCGCCTCCCTGGTCCGGACGGCCTTCACCGGGGCGATGGCGTCCCTGGTGGTCGCGCTGGGGCGCAGCGAGGTGACCGGGCAGATCCTCAACCTGGACGCGCTGCTGCTGAACACACTCGGGGTCGCGCTCGCGCATGTGCTGGTGGTGCCCGCCGTACGGGCGTGGCTCCGCCGCCGGGCGGACCGGGGGCGGGCCGCCGCCCTCCCCCGGGACGAGGGCATCCAGACCGTGACCCCGACGATTCCCAGGGTCGGGATCGCACCGTGGAGCGACGCCTCGTCCGGTTCGCGCACCTAACGTCGAGGTATCGGGAAGAGCTTCCCGGGTAGCCGGTCACAGAGCCCGTACCAGGCACGATGCCGACGGTACGCAGCCGAGGGCACGACGACGAGGAGTCACCATCATGGCCGCCCCATTGGTCCGCCCCCGCCACAACAAGATGATCGCCGGTGTGTGCGCCGGTCTCGCCCGGCGCTTCGGGACGAGCCCGAAGACGATGCGGGTGATCTTCCTGGTCTCGTGTCTGCTGCCGGGGCCGCAGTGCCTGCTCTACATCGCGCTGTGGATCCTGCTTCCGGCGGAGGACGGCTACCGCGAGGCCTGGTGACTCAGCCCTTGGTCTTCGACAGCTTCTCCAGCTGCTTGTCGATGACGGGGCGGGACGGCGGGAAGTCGGTGAACCGTTTGAGGTCCACGCCCGCGAAGAAGGCGATGGTCGGGCCGGACCGTACGACCACGAAGTTCAGCGGGATCTTCGTGCCCTGGGACAGGGCGGTCATCCGGTACGCCAGGATGTCGTCGCCCGCGCGCGGGGTTTGGCGTGACCGCACCTCGCGGTAGCTGACGGTCTGGCCGCTGAGGGTGGTGGCGAATCCTCCGGAGCACGCCGCCACAGCGGTCCTGAGATCGCGCATGAACGATTTCGCGCCCGCCGTGCCGTAGGTGCTGAGCCCGGCCGTGATGCCCTTGTACGGGGTCTTCAGGCTGTTCACCCCGCGACGCACGGTCTCCTTCGCGCCGGGGCTCGGCTTGTCGCCGGTGGAGTCGGCGAGCGGCTGGCACGTGGCCTCGCGGGCCTTCGGCTGGCCGCTGGCCCAGTTCTCGGCCTTGCGGGTGGTGATCCTGTAGCCCTTCAGATCGCCCTGGGCCAGCGCGGCCCGCTCCAGCCGGGACGCGGCCTCGGTGGACCGCGCGCTCCGGTCCGCGGACGGGGTGGCCTTGCCGTCCCCGCCGGAGTCCGAACCGCCGCCGCAGGAGGTGGCCAGCACCAGAACGGGTGTGGCCAGCAGGGCCGTCAGGCCGGTCGCGCTTACCCGCATAGGAGGACTCCCACCGTCGGCTGCCCGTGCGCCGCGGCGCCGGTGCGCCGCGGCATCTCGGCGTGATCCTGGCATACGGAACGGCCGGGCCGCACACCCTCTCCGGATGTGCGGCCCGGCCCTGTGCCGAAGCGGAGGATCAGCCCAGCTTCATGAGGCCGCCGGGCAGGTTGCCGAGGGGGAGCCCGCCCAGCAGGCCCTGGGGCTTGGGGGCCGAGGGATTGACGGCGGGCTTCCCGGGGAGCTGCGGGGTGGGGGCGCCGCTGCTCGCGGAGTCGCCGCTGCTCGCGGAGCCGCCGGGGACCGGGGAGCCGCCGGGGACCGGGGCGCTGCTGACCGCGGACGCGGTGCCGCCTCCGGCAATGATGGCGACAGTACCGAGGGCAATGACACCGAGGGTCTTGATGGTTCCCTGCTTCATCAGAAATCTGTCCTTGAGACGGGGGGCTTGACCGATACGGAAACGTAGCCATGGATTTCGACTGCCCGCAAACACGGGAAATCGACTCCCGAAGATCGGTCGAGCCCTTTGCCCCGTCCGTACGATCAGCTGTTTTTGGCGGCAGAATCCCTGGTCACAGCCGACGTGGAGGCCACCTGCCGGAACAGCCATTCGGACCTCAATTCAGCATACCCAGGCTTGATCACGTCATTGATCATCGCAAGACGTTCACCAAAAGGAATGAAGGATGATTTCATGGCATTGACCGTGAACCATTGCATGTCGTCCAGCGTGTAGTGGAACGTTGATACAAGATGCTGGAATTCAGCACTCATACTCGTACCACTCATCAGTCGGTTGTCCGTATTAACGGTGGCACGGAAATGCAGCCGGCGCAGCAGCCCGATGGGGTGCTCGGCGTAGGAACTGGCCGCGCCCGTCTGAAGGTTGGAGGTCGGGCACAGCTCCAGCGGAATGCGCTTGTCCCGGACGTACGAGGCGAGCCGGCCGAGCGTGATACCGCCGTCGTCCGCCACCTCGATGTCGTCGATGATGCGGACCCCATGGCCGAGCCGGTCGGCCCCGCACCACTGGAGCGCCTGCCAGATCGACGGCAGTCCGAAGGCTTCGCCCGCGTGGATCGTGAAGTGGTTGTTCTCCCGCTTCAGATACTCGAAGGCGTCCAGATGGCGGGTGGGCGGGAAGCCCGCCTCGGCGCCCGCGATGTCGAACCCGGCCACGCCGAGGTCGCGATAGCGGTTGGCGAGCTCGGCGATCTCCAGCGCGCGGGCCGCGTGACGCATCGCGGTGAGCAGGGCGCCGACCCGGATCCGGTGGCCGTTCTCCCGCGCCCGCCGCTCGCCCTCGCGGAAGCCCTCGTTGACCGCCTCGACCACCTGCTCCAGGGTGAGCCCGTGGGTCAGATGCTGCTCCGGGGCGTAGCGGATCTCCGCGTAGACGACGCCGTCCTCGGCGAGGTCCTCGACGGCTTCGGCGGCGACCCGGACCAGCGCGTCCCGGGTCTGCATGACGGCACAGGTGTGCGAGAAGGTCTCCAGATAGCGCTCCAGCGACCCGGAGTCGGCCGCCTCACGGAACCAGAGGCCGAGCTTGTCCGGTTCGCTCTCCGGCAGCGCGTCGTACCCCGTCTCCCGGGCGAGGTCGATGATCGTGCCGGGGCGCAGCCCGCCGTCGAGGTGGTCGTGCAGCAGCACCTTGGGCGCGCGGCGGATCTGTTCGGGGCTGGGTTGGTGGGTGTGCTCGCTCGTCATCTGCGCACCATAGCCCCTACGCGCGTAGATGTGGCGAGATGGATCGCGGGATAGATACGCAACAGTGACCCGCAGGGGTAGTGGAGTACACCACTCCTTCTGCGATCGTTTTGCCATGGCTCAGCAAGCGTTGCCCGAACGGGGCGCACGGCTGGGGCGGCCGATGGGCGCGGCCGCCGCGCGAGAGACCGTACACGGTGTGGTGTTGCTGCTGCCCGGGGCGGATCCCGCCGGAACCCGGCGGCCCTCCCGGCTGTCCGCCGCGGCGGTACTGCCGCTCGCCCGGCGCATGGTCCGGGCGGGCCGGAGCGAGGGGCTGACCGCCCATGTCGTCCACTACCGGTGCCGCGGCTGGAACGGGGCCTCCGCCGACCCCGCCACCGACGCCGGATGGGCGGCGGAGGAGGTCGTACGCCGCTACGGCGACATCCCGATCTGCCTCGCGGGCCACGGCATGGGCGCCCGCGCCGCCCTCCGCGCCGCCGGCCACCCGGCCGTCAGCTCGGTGGTGGCGCTCGCGCCATGGCTGCCGGAACCGGATACGGAGCCCGCGCCCGAACCGGTGAAACAGCTGGTGGGGCGGAAGGTGTTGATCGCCCACGGCACGAACGACGAGCGGACCGACCCCGATCTGTCGTACCGGCTGGCGGAGCGGGCGAAGAAGGTCAACCGGGATGTGTGCCGCTTCGAGGTGCACACGGACGGCCACGGTCTCCACCAACACCGCTCCGAGGTCCAGGCCTTGGCCATCGACTTCCTCCTCGGCTCCCTCTTCGCCTCGGGCTACTCCCGCCCGGTGGCCGACGCCCTGGCGGCTCCGCCGCCGCTGGGCCTGCGGATGCCGCTGGCGGCGGGCTTCGGCGCCAACCTACGGCGCTGAGCGGACTTTTTGGGCGCCGACCCCGCCGTTGCGGCTCTGCCGCGTGGTGGGCCCGGTGTGGTGCGGGTGCGCCTCGGTGTGCGGGTGCGCCTGCGGCGAGCCGGTCCCCCGACCCGCCCCTTACCGAAACCTGGGGCTCCCCGGACCCCGGACCCCCCGCCGGACCCCCGCCGGTGCTCCGCCCCGGACCCCGTTCGGGGGCTCCGCCCCCAGGCCCCCGCTCCGCCCGAAGGGCGTTCGGCGGCCCGCCGCAGCGGCCAGCCGTCGTCCACGACGCAGCGGGCCAGACGCAGACGCCCGGTGGTCAGGGTGCGTTACGGTGCGGCATGAGGGCCTCTCTGGTCGCCGGTGCAGATCTCGCCATCCACACCGAGCCAGAAGGCCCTCACCCATTTCAAGATCACTCAACCATGGCGTCCGTCACCAACCTCAGTGGACAGAACACCTAGTCCAGGAGTTGGCCCCGGCGGCTCAGGAGAAACCGCTTGAAGGCCGCCACGGGGGGCGTGTCGTCGTGACCCTCCAGCCAGGCGACGCCGATCTCCCGGACGGCGCGGGGCGAGGTGACCGTGAGTTCGGCTACGCCGGGGCGGGGGACGGCGGGAGGTGGGAGGAGGGCTACGCCCAGGCCGGCGGCGACGAGGCCACGGATGGTTTCGGCCTCCTCGCCCTCGAAGGCGATCTTCGGGGTGAAGCCCGCCTCGGCGCACAGCGTGTCGGTGATGCGGCGCAGGCCGTAGCCCGGTTCGAGGGTGACGAAGAGCTCGGAGGCGGCCTCGGCGAGGCGGACGCGGCGGCGGCCGGCGAGGCGGTGGTCGTCGGGGACGACCAGCCGGAGCCGCTGTTCGTCGAGGCGGCGGGCGACGAGGTCGGGGGCGTCGGGGACGGGCGAGGTCAGGCAGAGGTCGAGGCCGCCCGCCCGCAGCCGTTCGATCATCGCCTCGCCGTAGTTCTGGACGAGTTGGAAGCGCACGCGCGGATGGTCGACGCGGAAAGCGCGGATCAACTCGGGTACGGTCTCGGACCCGAGGGTGTGGAGGAAGCCGAACGAGACCCGCCCCGCCGCCGGATCCGCGTCGGCCCGTACGGACTCGGCGGCCCGGTCGACCTCGGCGAGGGCCCGTTCGACGGAGCGCAGAAACGTATGGCCCGCCGGGGTGAGCGCGACGGTGCGGCCGCGGCGGGCGAAGAGGGCGACACCCAGGTCCTCCTCCAGCCGGACCATGGCGCGGCTGAGCGTCGACTGGGGCACCCCGAGCTCCTGCGCGGCCCGGGTGACGTGCTCGTGGCGGGCGACGGCGGCGAACTGGGCGAGGCGCGGCGTCAGCGCCGCGGCCCACGACTCGGCCTCGATATCAGCCGTCACCGGAATGTCGTTTTCGTAACTGATGCGTGACACAGACGACCCTGACCTCTGCTCATGCGGCACTGCATCGATTATCTCGATTCTGTGCATTGGACGCATCAGCGGAGGATACATACGGTCGAACCATGCCTGCTGCAGATACCGGGGCGTCCACGGAAACCTCATCCGTCGACGCCTCCGCCTCCGCATCCTCCGTCCCCGTCCCCGTCCCCGTCCCCGTCCCCGTCCCCGAGCAGCTGAGCCCCGGGCGGCCCGGTTACCTCCGGATGCGGCTCGCCCTCTTCACCGCCGGGCTGGCGACCTTCGCCCTGCTCTACTCGACCCAGGCGCTGCTGCCCGCGATCTCGGACGATCTGCACGTCCAGCCGGATCAGGCCAGTTGGAGCGTATCCGCGGCCACCTTCGGACTGGCGCTGGCGGTGCTGCCGTTGAGCGCGCTGTCCGAGCGGTTCGGGCGGCGCGCGATGATGACCGGCTCGCTCACGGTCGCGGTGGCGATCGCCCTCCTGGTGCCGTACGCCCCCGATCTGAACTGGCTGATCGGGCTGCGCGCGGTCCAGGGCGCGGCGCTCGCCGGTATCCCGGCCTCCGCGATGGCGTATCTCTCGGAAGAGGTGCAGCCCAAGGCGCTGGTCGGCGCGATCGGGCTGTTCGTGGCCGGCAACAGCGTCGGCGGGATGAGCGGCCGGATCATCACCGGCTGGGTGGCCGACGGCTGGGGCTGGCGGATGGCGCTGGCCGCGGTCGGCGCGATGGCGCTGCTGTGCGCGGTCGCCTTCCGGCTGCTGCTGCCCAAGGCCCGGCACTTCACCCCGGCCGCGGTGAGCCCGCGGGCGCTGGCCCGTACCGTCGCGGGGCATCTGTCCGATCCGCTGCTGTGCCGGCTGTACGCGATCGGCGCGCTGTTCATGACGGTCTTCGGCGGGGTGTACACGGTCATCGGCTACCGCCTGGTGGCCCAGCCGTTCGGGCTTTCGCAGAGCATGATCGGCTCGATCTTCCTGATCTACCTGGTCGGCACGGTCTCCTCGGCGGCCACCGGCAAGCTGGTCGGCCGGCTGGGCCGGCGCGGCGCGCTGTACGTGGCCGTGTCCACGACGGCGGCCGGGCTGCTGCTGAGCCTCCTCGACTCGATCGCCGCGGTGCTGCTCGGCCTGGTGCTGATCACCGCGGGCTTCTTCGCGGGCCACGCGGCGGCGTCCTCGGCGGTGAGCCGTACGGCCAAGACCGGGCGCGCCCAGGCCGCGGCGCTCTACCAGGCCTCGTACTACATCGGCAGCAGCGCGGGCGGCACGCTCGGCGCGCTCGCCTTCCACGCGGCGGGCTGGAGCGGCACGGTCCTGCTGGGCCTCGCGGCCGTCGCCGGGGCGGCGTCGGTCACGCTGTACGCGACGCGCAAGGCGAAGGCCGAGCGGTGCGCGGAGTCCGCGCGGCGGGAGCTGCGCGGGGTGCCCGCCCGCGCGTAACGCCTCGCCGCGAGCCCGTACGTACGACCCGTACGACCCGCACGACCCGCACAAGCCCGAAGGGGCCGCCCTGCCACTGTCCGGCGGGGCGGCCCCTTCGCCCGTCCCCGGCGGGCGCGTAAAGGCCAAGTGGGCGGCGTCAGCGGTTCGTTAGCGGCGCGTTAATGGAACGGCAGCCGTCATCGGCAGGCTGAGTATCAGACCGAGCGAGCACCTCGCCGGCGCTACTCCACTCCACTGTTGACAAAGAAGGTTCTTCCCATGCGTGCCATCCGCTCCCGCGTCCGTACGTTCGCCAGCGCCGGTCTGCTCGTGTCCGCGGCTCTGCTGGCCACCGCCTGCCAGCCGTCCGACGCCGCCGACTCGGGATCCGGCAAGTCGTCGTCCTCCGCCCCGGCCGCCCCCGGCAAGGCCGCCAACAGCAAGGCCACCAACGGCACCTTCGTCGGCGCCCTGACCTACGTCGCACCCGGCAAGTACTCCGTGAAGAACAAGATGTTCTACGTGGCCGAGGACACCCAGATCCTCGGCGCCGGGACCATCTGCGGCAGCGCCCAGGGCCAGTCCACCACCAAGTGCACCTTCGACCAGCTGGACAAGGCGGTCAAGAAGGGCGGCGTCACGGCCGAGGTCAAGGTCACCAAGGGCATCGCCGACCGCATCGTGGAAGACCCGTCGGCGGGGTCGTCGGGCGGGACGGGCGGGTCGTCGAACGGCTCGACGGGCGGCTCATCGGGCGGCTCGTCCAACGGCGGCGGCTCCAAGGGCTCCACGGGCGGCACCTCGAACGGCGGCTCGTCCAACGGCGGCACCTCGAACGGCGGGGCCTCAAACGGTGGCTCCTCCAACGGCAAGGCCACCAATGGCACGTTCTCGGGCGCCCTGACCTACCTCGCGCCCGGCAAGTACATCGTCCAGAACAAGGCGTTCTTCGTCGCCGACGACACCGAGATCGTGGGCGCCGGCACCATCTGCGGCGACCCCGAGGGCCAGACGTCCAACGACTGCACCTTCGACCAACTCGACGCGGCGGTCAAGAAGGGCGGCGTCCACGCGGACGTCACCGTCGTCAAGGGCATCGCCACCCGCATCGCCGAACAGCCCTGAGCCAACGCCCCAGGCACGCCCGAAGGGGGCGTCACGCCGCAGCCCGGCGCGACGGCCCCCTTCGGGCGTTTGCGCCATTCAGCAGGCGCTCCGCAGCTCCGCGCAGACTTCGGCGCTGGTCGGGCGGTGGGATGGTTCGGGGCTCAGCATGGCGTCAATAAGCTTGCCCAGCACCCCGGGCACGTCCACCGGCCGATGCGGACCCTCCACGATGGCTCGCCGCTGATCCTTACGGCTCGCGTCATCGGGATACGCCACATGCCGCAGCCCGGTAGCGCTGATGAAGAGCGTCGCACCCAGAGCGTAGACGTCCGCTGCCATCGTCGGTGTGGCCGTACCGGTCTCCAGCACGCTTCGGGAGATCTCCGGGGATTCGTAGTGGACGAGACAGCCTCGATAGGCGAAGTCGTACGCAGTGGGGATGTCCCCGCCATGCGCCAAGGCGAGATCGATGAGAGCCGTTCCCTCGGAGCTGACGATCAAATGGGCAGGCTGAATGTCCCCGTGCGCCCACCCCGTGGCGTGCAAGACGGCTACGGCTTCCGCGCACGACAGAGCTTCACCGAGGTCGGGCGAGGACGAGGCTTCATCGGAGCGGTGCGGCTGCCACAGGTCGTACAGGCTCTCGCCCTGGTGCCAGGGCTGGACGTTCCAGGTGCCGTGTTCCCAATCGCCATAGCTGACATCGTCCCTGTGGAGGCGCTGCAAGATCGCACCCTCACGGGCGGGCGCCAGGGCAGTCCAGGCGTGCGTCACGCTTGGATACCCGAGTTTGGCGGCATACCTCCCTCGGTCTGTCGCCACATCCCAAACGGTTGATCCGCGACGGTTCAGCACGCGCCGCATTGATGTCGGCGCGAGCGTGTCGAGTACGCCGCCGGGCAATTCGTATGGCCCCGTATGGGTCACCGCGCCAATCCTCCCAGTGGCGGGACCGGCCCTCTGCGAGAACCGATCCCGCTTCACGTCATCGACCGGAGGTTACAGGTGTTCAGCTGACCCTGTAGTCCCGTCCGCAATCCGAGTCGCACTGTGCGGCCGACTCCCCGTCCACGGTCCACAGGTCATCGAGAACCATGAAGCCCGCCGCTTTCATGGCACGTGCCGTAGTCGTGACGGCTTCCAGAGTGCGTCCGCAAGCGCCGGGGGCCGGGTTGTGGTGCAGAAAGCGCCCGGCGTGCTGATCGCAGAACTCGCCGTACGCCTTCGTGTGCAGGATGAAGGCGTGCAGGCCCATGTCCACGTCATCGGACGGCACCATCGGCACGGTGGCGGTGGCCACAGTCGCGAGGAACGCAACCGCCTGGTCGGCGATACGTTCCGCGCGCGCCGAGGTCTGCCCGTTGTGGGTGACCACGAAGTGAGTGAGGCTGCTGAACAGCTCTTCGCTCACCAGTGACCGGCCGGTTCGCTGGTCGCTCGCTAATGCTGTCATCGCTGTGTTCCTTCCTTGGTTGGCTTGGTGCACTGCACTTGCCGACCCGCCCCGACCCTGTTGCGAACGATCGAGGCGTGGCCGTACCGCCCGCCAGAACGGCCTGCAAAGGCCTGGCAAGCGGAGTCATGGGAACGGCGCCTGCTCATCTTGGAAGCGCTGACACGCAAGCTGCATCGGCCGATCACGCACGTGGAGGCGGGATTCCCTGTGACTGCCGATGATTCGAACGCCCGCCCGAGTACGGTGGAAGGGCTGGTCGACCTCGGGAGGCAGGATATGGACCCCTCACGTCGCAGCATCCTCGGCATGAGTCTCTTCTCCGTCGCGGTGACCGTGCCCAACTGGCCCGATGTAGTGGGTCGATTAGAGGCCGCCCAGACCGGCCGGACGCGGCGTATCGGGGTGAATGACGTCAACACGGTCATAGCCATGACCGAGCGCATCTCGGAGCTTGACGACCAGTTCGGCGGTCGCCACGCACGCCCGATGGCCGCCGCGTTTCTCGTTAACACCGTGACCCCCTACCTCAGTGCCGACGCCCCGGAACCGGTCCGTAAGGCGATGATTTCAGCCGCGTCCGACCTCTGCTATCTCAAGGGATACATGGCAGTGGATGAAGGGCTGCAGGGCCTGGCTCAGCAGTACTACCTCAAGGCGCTGGAACTGGCCGGGGCGGCGGACGACCATCTGACGTATTGCACGACGCTGCGCGGGATGAGCGTGCAGGCGGTTGATCTGGGTCATGGGCACACGGCCATGCGGTTGGCTGACTCAGCGGCTGCGGCATCTCCACAGGCAGGGCCGCGCATGAGGGCGTTTCTCGCAGGGCAGCAGGCGCATTCGGCGGCTCAGCTCGGCGACCGAGCCAACGCACTGCGGTATCTCGCCGAGGCGGAATCAGCCATGGAAAAGGCCGAGTCCAGAGAGAAGGCTTTCGGTTCCTACGACCCCTCATCCCTGCATTACCACATCAGCCATGTGCGACATGAACTCGGCGATTTACCGGGGGCGGTGGAGGCCATGCAGGAATCCGACCGCCTGTGTTACGACGTCTATCGACGGTCACGGGTGAAGGAGCGCCTCACCCTGGCCGAGTTCCAGATGGGACTCGGCCACCTGGAGGCGGCCTGCGCCACATGGCACGAGGCGCTGGACGAGTACGCCTTGGTGCAAAGCGGCCGGGTCGATCAACGCATCCGCACCATGTTCGGGCTGATCCAACCCCACCTCAAGAACACGACGGCACGGGAACTTCACGAGCGCGCTCGCACCGTTGCGCCGGCCTCAGTAGCCACTTGACCCAGGCCCAATCCGCTTACCCGCACCCGGTGGATGTGGGACACCCGTACGCGGCACATGTGCCGATCCGGCGTCCCGGTCCACCGCTGAGCGGCGACCGATCGGCCAAAGTCACCGGTATTGGACCCCAGGCCGGACGCGGACGGTAACGATGAACCTCAGGGGGTGTCCAGGCTCGCCGACAGATTCTTTGCCAGGACGATGCTGTCGTAGTTGATGACGCCCCACTGCCACGTCCCGATCGGCGTGTATCGGCGTCGGCGGTACCAGGCAAGGAGGTCATCCGCCGCCGCGGAAGTGTCGATGACGGCGTGCGACGAGCCGAGCGTAGCGATCCTGGCCTCTGCCAGCGTCAAGAGCCGGTGTTCCAGCCCGCTTCCCCGCTGTGACGGATCCACGGCCAACTGCCAAAAGGACCCCTTCCCCTCGGGTGCGGGGTATCCGGTGGGCGTGGTGTGAGGGACTGACACGGTGCCCGTCCCGACCAGTTCGTCACCTTTGGTGGCGACCCAGCACTCGCCCTTGCTCAGTCTGTGTCGGGTGTCCTGTGGAGACTGGTAGGAGGCGAAGAAGACCCGCCCGGCTGCGGCGTGGTCCGCGTACGCACGGTGAAGGAGGAAGGTCAGCTCCTCGACCGAGTCGCCGTCGTGAAATCGCCTCATCTGGACCCGATCCCCGCGTACCTGTCCGTTTCGAATGAATGCTCATCGGGGCCTTCCTTCGTGGATACCCCGGCCTTCAGGCCGGGGAGGAAACGAAGCTCCTGCGGAGCAGGGCAAGGAAAGCCGGTTCGCCGCCAGGGCGGACCGGCGTACACCGTCCACCGACCGACACCCTGTACTCACACGGAATCTGATACGGTGTGAGGTGTGACGCAGCAGGTCAAGCGGGCGTTCAAGTACCGCTTTTACCCCACGGACGAGCAGGCAGCCGAGCTGTCTCGCACGTTCGGCTGCGTCCGCCTCGTGTACAACAAGGCGCTGGAGGACCGCACCCGGGCTTGGTACGGCGAGCAGCGCCGGGTCTCCTACGTGCAGTCGTCGGCCGCGCTCACGGAGTGGAAGAAGGCCGATGAGCTGGCCTTTCTGACGGAGGTGTCCTCCGTCCCGCTCCAGCAGGCGCTCCGCCATCTTCAGACGGCGTTCGGGAACTTCTTCGCCAAGCGTGCGAAGTACCCCCGGTACAAGAGCCGGAAGAAGTCCCGAGCGTCGGCCGAGTACACCCGCAGCGCCTTCAAGTGGCGCGACGGGCAACTGACTTTGGCCAAGATGGCGGAGCCGCTGGACATCCGCTGGTCGCGTCCGCTCCCTGAAGGAGCGGAGCCGACGACTGCGACCGTCTCCCGCGACAGCGCCGGACGCTGGTTCGTCTCGATGCTCCTCGAAGACACCATCGTCCCCGCCCCCGCCACCGACGCGGCGATCGGCCTGGATGCCGGGATCACCTCCCTGGTGACCCTGTCCACCGGGGAGAAGATCGCCAACCCCCGGCACGAGCGGCGTGACCGGGCCCGTCTCGCCCGCGCTCA
>NZ_JBEXFG010000071.1:0-23786 GCF_040606675.1 Streptomyces sp. NPDC005393
TGCGTACCGCCCACTCGGAAAGCTTCACCAGATCAAGATAGCAGCAGAGGAAGACTGAGGTTCACTGATGAATCACGCATCAGTTGTTAGCCCCTACGACCTGCGGCCACATCAGCGACCGGGCGGACAGGAGAACGCACCCGGTACTGACGGACGGTCCAGGATCAGGCGTCCGTGCGCGAAATTCCCCGGCTGCGCGCGCACGCCGTCCATGGGCAGGTCGAGGAGGCGCTGGGCCCGGGCCTGCCGGTCCTTGGAGATGTCCAACTGCATGAGCCCGGTCATCGCCGGCATCGCGTCGCCGGTCTCCAGGGCGGACCGGGTTGCGCCCGCCGCGACGCCTGCTGTGAGCAGGCCGTCGAGCGTGGCGAACGCCTTGCCGTGGACTCCGCCGACCATCCACTGTTCGCGCCAACTCCCTGGCCTGGCGGCACCGTCTACGGCATGAACTTCACGACGATGCCCGAGCTGGACTGGGCGTTCGGCTACCGGTCTGCGGCATCTACGGCATGGACTTCGACCACATGCCCGAGCTGCGCTGGACCTACGGCTACCCGGCCATCCTCACAGTCATCGCCATCGCCTGCACCGTGATCCACCGCGGCTTCCGCCGCAACGGCTGGCTCTGACACACCTCGCTCTCGTCGGCGCAGGGGATTTGCGACCGGCCCCGAGCGCTGGGTTCTCCAACGCCGTGCCGGTGCGCGCCTTGCCTGCGGCCAGGGCGAACATCGCAGCCGCAGTGACCGTCGTCCAGCCGGTGCCGAGCGTCGAGTGGTGCGGATGGTAGCCGGTGGCTAGACGGCGTCGCGTATCTCGCTCACGCCGTCTTCTCCGGGGCGATCTCCGCGATCAGGCTCTCGACCAGAGTCTTGATCTCGTCACGGATCGGGCGGACGGCCTCGACGCCCTGGCCGGCCGGGTCGTCGAGCTTCCAGTCCAGGTAGCGGTTGCCGGGGAAGACCGGGCAGGTGTCGCCGCAGCCCATGGTGATGCAGACGTCCGACTCGCGGACCGCGTCCACGGTCAGGATCTTCGGGGTCTCGGCGGAGATGTCGATGCCGACCTCGGCCATCGCCTCGACGGCAGCCGGGTTGACCGCACCGCCGGGGTTGGAGCCGGCTGAGCGGACCTCGACACGGTCCCCGGCCAGGTGGGCCAGCCAGGCGGCGGCCATCTGGGAGCGGCCGGCGTTGTGAACGCAGACGAACAGGACGGACGGCTTGCCGGAAGTGTCGGGCATGGGAAACTCTCTCGTCTCGCGATGGCATCAGCCACCAATGACATCATCCCCTGCTGGTATCAGCGAGTGATGATGTGACAGTATCAGTGCATGCTGACTTCAGTCGATCCTGATGTGATCCGGGTGCTGGGCGATCCGCTCCGCCTCCAGATAGTGACCCTGCTGGCGCGCGAGACGCTTTGCACGACGCACCTGGTCGAGGAGACCGGAGCCAAGCAGACCAACCTGTCCAACCACATGAAGGTGCTGCGCGAGGCCGGGCTGGTGGAGACCGAGCCGTGCGGCCGCTTCACCTACTACAAGCTGCGCCCCGAGGTTCTTGCCGGCCTGTCGGAGCAGTTCGCCGCGCTGGCCGCCTCCGCCCGTACCGCCGCCGAGAACAAGAGGGCCTGCCCGTGACCTCCACCGAGCCCACCACCGAAACCCGCGACACCGGCCCCGCCGGCAGCGGGGACGACTCGATCGTCAAGAAACTCTCAACCCTCGACCGCTACCTCGCGGTGTGGATCCTGGTCGCCATGGCCGCGGGTCTCGGCCTTGGCCGGCTGATCCCGGGGATGAACGACGCGCTGGCGAAGAT
The DNA here is from genome assembly GCF_040606675.1 of Streptomyces sp. NPDC005393. Lineage (NCBI taxonomy): Bacteria > Bacillati > Actinomycetota > Actinomycetes > Kitasatosporales > Streptomycetaceae > Streptomyces > Streptomyces sp. NPDC005393. The sequence goes on from NZ_JBEXFG010000071.1 coordinate 1,824, forward strand.
CGAGGTCGGCGGGATCTCGCTGCCGATCGCGCTCGGCCTGCTGGTCATGATGTATCCGGTGCTGGCCAAGGTCCGCTACGACAAGCTCGACACCGTCACCCGCGACAAGAAGCTGATGGTCTCCTCGCTGGTCATCAACTGGATCGTCGGCCCCGCAGTCATGTTCGCCCTGGCCTGGATCTTCCTGCCGGACCTGCCCGAGTACCGCACCGGCCTGATCATCGTCGGCCTGGCCCGGTGCATCGCCATGGTCATCATCTGGAACGACCTGGCATGCGGCGACCGGGAGGCCGCCGCCGTGCTGGTCGCGCTCAATTCGGTGTTCCAGGTGATCGCGTTCGGCCTGCTGGGCTGGTTCTATCTCGACCTGCTGCCCCGCTGGCTGAACCTCGGTGACGGCCAGGGCCTGGACGTCTCTGTGTGGCACATCGCCCTCAACGTCATCGTCTTCCTCGGCATCCCGCTGCTGGCCGGGTTCCTCACCCGCCGCATCGGCGAGCAGAAGATGGGCCGCGAAGGCTACGAGCAGCACTTCCTGCCGAAGATCGGGCCCTGGGCGCTGTACGGGCTGCTGTTCACGATCGTCATCCTCTTCGCCCTCCAGGGGAAGACGATCACCTCGCAGCCGCTGGACGTCGCGCGGATCGCGCTGCCGCTGCTGGTGTACTTCGCGATCATGTTCTTCGGCACCTTCCTGGTCGGCAAGGGCCTGGGACTGGCCTACGACCGCACGGCGACGCTCGCGTTCACCGCCGCCGGCAACAACTTCGAGCTGGCCATCGCGGTCGCCATCGCCACCTTCGGTGTCACCTCGGGCCAGGCCCTGTCGGGCGTCGTCGGGCCCCTGATCGAGGTGCCCGTCCTGATCGGCCTGGTCTACGTCGCCCTCGCATGGCGCCGGAAGTTCGTCCCCGGCGCGCTGACCACCGCCGGGCAGGAGAGCTGATGCGCTCCCTCGCTGCCGGGCCCCGCACACGCCGGGGCCCGGCAGCGGCTGTGGCGGCGGCATGAGGCGGTACGCCCGCCACACCGGCGACGCCCACTACGGCACAGGCGCCGCCCACGGCGACGACATCTACGAACACGGCGGCTTCGCCGTGCACTTCTTCCCCCGCCACCTGGTCGACGACCTCGCAGCGGGCTGGGATCCGTCGTACGAGGTCCATGCCTTCGAAGAGGGGGAGCTGCCCCGTCGGCTGTGGCGCGTCACTCAGCGCGTGCCCCGGTGACGGGGGGTCAGTGGGTGTTGTGTCCCTCATGGCCGTGGTCGGCACTGTCGGCCGGGCCGCCCATCATTCGCAGCATGGCGGCGCCGCCTGTCCGCCAGAAGCGTAGGAGCAGGGCGGCGGCCAGGAGCAGGAAGGCGATGTTGAGCCAGGTCGTGTAGTTCCAGGAGACGCCTTCCATCGGGATCTTCGCGGTGGCCTGATCAGGGATCAGGCCCAGCCCGCCGAAGGCCAGTTCCACCACGTACCCGGCGAGGACCGCCGCGGTGTAGAAGGTGACCAGCAGGAAGACGGCCATCCGTGGGCCGTAGTACTTCCGGTAGATGTTCAGGATCGGAAGGATCAGCAGGTCGGCGAAGATGAACGCGACCACGCCGCCGAAGCTGATGCCTTCCTTCCACAGCACCACCGCCAGCGGCACGTTGCCGATGGAACACACGAACGACGCGATGGCGACGAGCGGGCCGATCAGCGGCCCCCACAGCTTTGCGGCGAGCGGGTGGCCCTCGAAGAAGAAGGCGCGCCAGAAGGAGTTCGGTACCCAGGCGGCGATGGCTCCGGCGATGAGCAGGCCGAGCACCAGGTCCCGCAGGATCGCGGCCCATTCCATGACGAAGACGTGCGCGACCGACGTGTAGCCGTCGCGCGAGAACAGCCGCCGTGCGAAGGACCCCTGGCGCCGCACCGACATGTCCATCGCCGCGTGTCCCTCCATGGCCCCGGCCATGCCGCGCTCGGCCTGTTCCCGTGCCTCGCGCAGCAGCCGGTCGCTGAGGAAGACCCGGAAGAGCACCGCCAGCACGGCGATCATGATCGGCCCGCCGACGAATTCGGCAGCGGTGAACTGCCAGCCCATCAGCAGGGCCAGAATCACACCGAGCTCAACCACCAGATTGGTCGAGGCGATCTCGAAGGCCATCGCCGCAGTGAAGTTAGCGCCCTTGCGGAAGAGGGACCGCGCGAGCGCGACGGCGGCGTACGAGCAGGAGGAGGAGGCCGCCCCCAGTGCGGCGGCGAGCGCCAGCGTACGGGGCCGGTCATCGCCGAGCAGCCGGACGATCGTGGACTTGCGCACCACCGCTTGCACGACGGCGGACAGGGTGAAGCCGAGAATCAGTGCCCAGGTGATTTCCCAGGTCATCGATCCGGCGATGGACAGCGCATGCAGGATCGCGTGCATCGGCCTTCACCTTTCCGGCGGCGTCCTCTCCGGTCCGCCGACCCGACGACTATCCACCGAGGGGCAGAGCATTCCGAGGAGATGCGCGCTGGAAGTCCTGTGTCGCGGCCTCACAGGGGGAGCTGGTAGCCCGCGACCCAGTAGCGCAGCTGGCCGGTGAAGTACATCCATACTCCGGTGACCAGCAGGATGCCCACGACGATCAGCATGGCACCGCCGATCCGCATGATCGTGCGGGCGCGGCGGCGGGTGAAGCCGAAGACGCGCAGGGCGCGGCGGAAGGCGAGGGCGACGAGCAGGAAGGGGAGGCGAAGACCGATGCGGTAGCCGAAGGCGAGCGGCACGCCGCGCTCGGCGGTGCCGGTGGTGGCGGACATGCTGAGGACGGCGGCGAGCGTGGGGCCGACTCGCCACGCAGCAGCGCCGCTGGCGCGGGCTGGCATGGGCTGAGTTGTACTCGACTTTACCGACGGCAGGAGCTCGTGAACCGGCTCTGAACTGCGACTACTCATAGATCACATATCCGTGACGGTGGGGTGGGGCCGTTGCTGTAGCTCGTCTGGGTGGGCTCGTAGGACGGCCCGTCCACCGGGACGGTGGACGGGCCGTGCCTGAGGGAGACATCCCCGAGTGGGCCCTCGTGTCACTTTCGCCAGAACAGGTGGTGTGTCACGCCACTCGTGCTGGGCACGACCTCCAGGTGGAACCGGTCGAGCAGCTCATCGGGTGATTCCCAGAGTCGTAGTCCGGACCCGAGCTTCACCGGCGAGACCGCCACATGCATGGTGTCGATGAGGTCGGCGTCGAGGAACTGCCGGATTGTGGTGACTCCGCCGCCGAGCCGGACGTCCTTGCCCTGCGCCGCCTCCCGTGCCTGCTCGAGGACCGTGGCCGGGGCACCGTCGATGAAGTGGAACGTGGTGTCGGAGAGCGTGAACGAAGGACGCTTGTGGTGTGTCATGACAAACACCGGGGTGCGGAACGGGGGCTCGTTCCCCCACCAGCCGCGCCAGTCAAGGTCGTGCCAGGGCCCGCGCTGGGGACCGAACTTGTTGCGGCCCATGATCTCGGCACCGATGTTGCGCGCGTAGTCCCGCGTGAAGTAGTCGTCGAGGCCCCGGCTCCCCCCGGGGTCGGTGCGCATGGGCCAGCTCGCCGTGGCGCCGGCCCAGGCGAACAGCCTCTCGGGATTGGCGTGGCCGAACGGACTCTCGAGACTTTGGTCCTCACCGGCACCGATGCCGTCACTCGAGACGTTGAAGTTCTGGACTCTCAATAGCTGAGCCACGTGTTCCTCCTGTGGTGTTGACAACGGTGGTGAGACTCTCCGGGCCGGACAAACTCATCCCTGCGTCCGTGACCGGCCAGAAACTGGGCTACCTACTGTCCTGACCTGTGAGGTCGGACAGGCAGGCTTCGAGATCGGCGACGTGGCGGTCTTGGAAGCGGAGGTTAGAACGGGCGGCCTTGAGGCGCTCGTCCAGGGTGCGGTTGTCGGCTGTCAGCTGGCGGACCCGCTGCTTGAGGGTGGTGTTCTCGGTGGTGATCCGCTGGATGGCTTCCTCGGTCCACTCGGCCCGCAAGTCGCGGATCTGGCCTAGGAGTTCGCCGATGCGGGTGCGTTGGGCGAGGATCTCGGCGTGCGCGGCCTTGAGAGCGTCCTCGGCGTTCAGTGCGCGTTCGCGCCAGGTCGCCTCGCGCTCGTCGTCCTGGTCGGCGAGCATGCGGGTGCGGTGGTCGCCGACTTCGGCGATCGCGGTGGCGACGGCGGATCTTGCTGCGGGGTTGTCGTAGAGGAAGGTGCGGGAGATGTCCGCGCGGCGGGCGACGGCGGCGATGCTGACCTGGGCTTTCTCACAACGGATGCGGGTGATGGCGTCATGGACGCGTTGGAGGGCGGCCTCGGTCTTGTGTCGTCGGGCGGCGAGAGCCGCGGCGGTGCGGGGTTCGGGGACGGTTGCGGAGTTCATGCGATGTCCTGTTCGGGATCGTCGCCGTCGGTTGTGCACGTATCGCTGTACTCGTCTGGCTCGGCGCCGCCTGCGTGGGCGAGGTCGGATGCGTGGAAGGCAGTGGACCACACGCGGTGGAAGTAGTCCTGCGGTTTGCGCAGGTCCAGGGCGAGGGCGTCGTCGAGGAGACCGAGGCCGGCGAGGGCCTTCTCCAGGCCGTCGATGGCGCGGGCGGTGGGCTCGAAGTACCAGTGGAGGTAGTGGGCAGTGGCATCGTCGGGGGCGCCCTCGGCCAGCAGCCGCCACTGCTCACGCTTGCGCCTCCAGTAAAGGAGGTCGGCGCCGGAGAGGACGAACTTTCTCCACGACCTGGAGCCCGCCGTGGATCTCCCGGCGCAGGCCGGGGCTGGCGAGGTAGTCGCAGGCGAAGACCGTACGAACTGCGCGCCCCAGTTCTTCGAGGGCCTGGTAGGTGGGGTGCTTGGGTCCTCCGCGGGTGAAGCGCCGCAGCACCTGCTCGGCCTCCGCCGTCCCGAGCCGGAGCGCGGTGGCGTACTTGACCATCTGGTCGTACGGCTGCTCGATCAGCTCCCAGCGGATCGGCCTCGTCAACGAGGCACCGAGCGCGGGCCAGCCGGGCGGGGCGTCGTCCGGGCGGTACAGGCGGATGCTGCCGATGTTCTTCAGCCTTGGCAGCAGACGGAAGTTCAGCAGCTCGGTGAACGCGGACCACCTTGCGCTTCTTGAAAGCGGAGGTGTCGTTTTCCTTTGGAGGTAGGCGCCCGGGCGCTTCGGGATGTACGCGGAGAGCTGGTCGTACAGGTTGAGGGTGACGCGACCGCTGCGGGCCTGGGGCGGGATCTCGAAGTCCTCCCAGAGAGACGGGGCGGAGATGGTGGTGCTCAGCTCCGGATGCTCGTGTCTTCCGACACTGGGCACCTTCCGTGGAACTCCGGGGCTGGGTGAGGCTGCGATCCGTCGTTAGGACGCGTCGACGCTGTTGCGGATACTGGGCGCCATGCGTATCGACTTTGATCCCGAGGCCGTGGGCCGGACCCCGTTCTACAAGCTGCTGACCTCAGTGGTCGTGCCTCGGCCGATCGCTTGGGTGTCCACTTGGTCGGAAGAGCATCAAGTTGCGAACCTCGCACCGCACTCCTTCTACACGGTCTCATGCGTGTCCCCGCCGATCGTGCAGTTCACGTCCGTGGGGCGGAAGGATTCGCTGCGCAATGTGGAGGACACCGGGGAGTTCGTGGTGAACCTCGCTCCCGAGGATCTGTTTGAGCAGGTCAACGCGACCGCGACGGACTTTCCGCGAGGGGTCGGTGAGTTCGACGCGGTGGGGGTGGAGCGGGAGGCCAGCGCGCGGGTGAAGCCGCCGCGGGTGGCGGGGGCGCCGGTGGCGTTGGAGTGTGTGCTGCACAGCACGGTGGGACTCGGGGACTCGACGGTGGTGTTCGGGCGGGTGGTGCATGCGGCGATCGATGAGGCGGTGATGGTCGACGGCCATCCGGAGATCACCAAGCTGCGGCCGCTGTCCCGGCTGGGGAAGAACGAGTGGGGGACGGTCGGCGAGGTGCTGGAGATCGCTCGGATCCGTTACGCCGACTGGGAGGGTGGCTTGTGAGGGTGGCTTGTAGGGAGGAGGGCCCGTCCCAGGGGAGGGCGCCTTCTCGAGGGGGAGGGTCAGGGGCCGTAGGGTGCTGCGGTGATGGAGACCATCGTGTTCGACGTCGGCTCGACCCTCGTCCGTGAGGACCGCTATTGGGCCTCGTGGGCCGATTGGCTCGGCGTTCCGCGGCACACCCTGTCCGCGCTGGTGGGGGCCGTTGTCGCGCGGGGGCGGCCGGACGGGGATGCGATCCGGCTGGTGAGGCCGGGGGTGGACATCGCCGCCGAGCGCCGGGCGCGGGAGGCGGCGGGGTGTGGGGAGTGGCTGGACGAGTCGGATCTGTACCCGGATGTGCGGTCCGCGCTCGGTGGGCTGCGTGAGCTGGGGGTACGGATCATGCTGGCCGGGAATCAGTCGGCGCGGGCGGGGGAGCTGCTGCGGGGGCTGGGGTTGCCGGTGGAGGCCGTCGCCACCTCGAGCGAGTGGGGGGTCGCCAAGCCGGAGCCGGGTTTCTTCCGGCGGGTGCGGGAGGTGGCGTGCGCCGCGCCGGAGCGCACCGTGTATGTCGGTGACTATCCGGCGCTCGACATCCGCCCGGCGAAGGCCGCTGGGCTGCGGGCCGCGCATATCCGCCGGGGGCCATGGGGGCATTTGTGGGCCGATACGGACGACGCCGCCATGGCGGACTGGCGGATCAGCACGCTCACCGATCTCGTGGGCATCGTCGGCGGATAGCGGCAGCTCAGGGCAGGGATGTGCGTTGTGTGAGGGATTCACACCCCGTGTGGCCAGAGTGCTTGCATATATCTACCGCACACCCTTCCCTGCGGGCCCCACCCGGCGATTGACTCGTCACATACCGCTCAGGGGGCGCCAGACCTGAGCGAAGGGGCCGCCGGACTCCTCCCTCCTCGGCCGGCGGCCCATCCCCATTCCTTGTGCGCCGCGCGGCGTCAGCCCGTCTACTCGGCGGCGTGGGCGCTCAGCACACCGAAGCCGACGAGGGCGAACAGCGCGAGGCCCAGCAGAATCCGGTAGATCACGAAGGGCATGAAGCTCTTGCTGGAGATGAACTTCATGAACCACGCGATCACCGCATAGCCGACGACGAAGGCGATGACCGTCGCAAAGATCGTCGGGCCCCACTCCGTATGCCCCTCGGACGCGTCCTTCAGCTCGAAGACCCCGGAAGCCAGCACTGCGGGCACCGCGAGGAGGAAGGAGTAGCGGGCCGCCGCCTCCCGGGTGTAGCCCATCAGCAGACCGCCGCTGATCGTCGCGCCCGACCGGGAGACGCCCGGTACCAGGGCCATCGCCTGGCAGGCACCGAAGATCAGGCCGTCCCGTACGCCGAGCTCCTGCAGCGTCTTGCGCTGGTTGGCGACGCGATGCCGGCCGCCCGTCTCGTCGCGCGCCGCCCGTCGGTCCGCGAAGCCCAGCACGACGCCCATGACGACGAGGGTGGTGGCGATCAGCCGCAGATCGCGGAAGGGGCCCTCGATCTGGTCCTGCAGGGTGATGCCGAGCACACCGATGGGTATGGAGCCGACGATCACCAGCCAGCCCATCTGGGCATCGTGGTCGCCGCGCCACTCCTTGCTGAACAGCGAGCGGAACCAGGCCGAGATGATACGGGCGATGTCCTTGCGGAAGTAGATGATCACCGCGAGCTCGGTGCCTATCTGGGTGATCGCGGTGAAGGCGGGCCCCGGATCGCTCCAGCCCGCGAAGGCGGCCGTGAGCCGCAGATGGGCGCTGGAGGAGATCGGCAGGAATTCGGTCAGCCCCTGGACAAGCCCAAGGATGAATGATTCAAACCACGACATTGTTTACGCTATCCAAAGGGCTGGTCATGCGCTGACCGGTGCATGACGATGCATGCCCGGATCATGCGGGTGGCCGAGGGGAAGCCGGCGGTTGAGGATCAACTACCGGTTGTGGTGGCAGCGTAGCGTCCCCGGGTGAGCCGCCCGCCAAGGGCCTGGCCCGACTTCCGGTTAATCGGTTTGATCATGGGGGACTCGGGAGCTCCGTACAGCGCGTTCACGTTGTCGAGAAGCCGCCGAGGGGAAGCGCCATGACCGCGAAGGCCAGTGGATCGCCAGGAGGAGCTCCGGAAGGGCGGGGCGGCGGTGGGACGATCACCACCAAGGTCCCGGCGCGGCTGGACCGGCTGCCCTGGTCGCGCTGGCACTGGATGATCGTCATCGGCCTCGGCACCGTATGGATCCTCGACGGCCTCGAAGTGACCGTCGTCGGCAATATCGCCAGCCGCCTCTCCGAGCCCGGCAGCGGTCTGCCGATCACCGACGCCCAGGTCACCGGTATGGCGGCGGCCCTCTACGTCGCCGGAGCCTGCTGCGGTGCGCTGATCTTCGGCTGGCTCACCGACCGCTACGGCCGCAAGAAGCTCTTCATCATCACACTCGGTGTCTATCTCACCGCCACGGCGCTCACGGCCATCTCCTTCTCCGCCTGGTGGTTCTTTCTCTTCCGCTTTCTCACCGGCTTCGGCATCGGCGGGGAGTACGCGGCCATCAACTCCGCGATCGACGAGCTGATCCCCAGTAAGTACCGAGGCCGCATCGATCTCGTCATCAACGGAAGCTTCTGGCTCGGCGCCGTGGGCGGCTCGCTGCTCTCCGTGGTGATGCTGAACACCCACTTCTTCCCCCTGAACATCGGCTGGCGGCTCACCTTCGCCCTCGGCGTCGTCCTGGGCCTGGCGATCCTGCTGGTCCGCCGCCACGTCCCCGAGAGCCCGCGCTGGATGTTCATCCACGGCAGGGCGGAGGCGGCCGAGAAACTGGTCGAGGAGGTCGAGCGCCGCGTCGAGGCGGAGAAGGGGGAACGGCTTCCGGAGCCGGACAAGGCCATCACCGTCAGGACACGCGAGAGCACCGGCTTCGTCGAGATCGCCCGTACGCTCTTCCGCCGCTACCCCCGGCGCGCGCTCCTCGGGCTGGCCCTCTTCATCGGGCAGGCGTTTCTCTACAACGCCATCACCTTCGGCTTCGGCTCCATCCTGGTGAAGTTCTTCGACGTGCCCACCGGGGACACCGGCTACTACTTCGCGGTCATCGCCGGCGGTAACTTCCTCGGGCCGGTGCTGCTGGGCCGGCTCTTCGACACGGTCGGCCGCCGGCCGATGATCGCGGGTACGTACCTCCTCTCGGGCGCGTTGCTGTTCGTCACCGCCTGGCTGTTCAGCGCCGGTCATCTCAACGCGACGACCATGACCGCGTGCTGGTGCGTCGTGCTCTTCTTCGCCTCGGCCGGCGCGAGCTCCGCATATCTGACCGTCAGCGAGATCTTCCCCATGGAGACGCGCGCCCTGGCCATCGCCTTCTTCTACGCTCTCGGCACGGCGGCCGGGGGCATCACCGGCCCGCTGGTCTTCGCCGAGCTGACGCAGGGCGGTGTCGTCGGCGACACCGTCCTGGCCTTCTGTATCGGGGCGTCGTTCATGGCCGGGGCCGGTCTCGTCGCCGCTTTCCTGGCCATCCCGGCGGAACAGCGCTCGCTGGAGGACATCGCCGAACCGCTGTCCGCCCGCGCCGCGGCCACCTCCGCCACCGGCCCGGCCGACTGACCGGTGACGCTCCCGGCCCGGCCGTTACGCCCCTCGCCGGCCGCTATGCCCCCGGAGGGCCCTCGGCGCAGCGCCCGGCCCGCAGCCGGCCGCGCTTGCGCCACGCGACCGTGAGCCCGGCGAGACCGGGCACCGCGATAAAGGCCATCGCGAGGAGGAAGGCGGGCGAGGTGGGCGTGGCGGCATGGCTGCCCGCCACGACGTACGCGGCGGTGTTCGGCACGCTGCCCAGGCCCGTCGCCAGCAGGAACGACGGCCAGCCCATGCGCGAGACGGCCGCGCAGTAGTTCGCGGCGGCGAACGGTACGCCGGGGAAGAGCCGGATCGCCAGCATGGACCGGAAGCCGTGGTGGCTCAGCTGGCGGTCCGCCGCCGTCAGCCAGCGGCCCCGCAGCAGCGGGCGCAGCGCGTCCTGGCCCAGCAGTCGGCCCAGTCCGAAGGCGATTCCCGCGCCGATCACGGTGCCGCCGATGGCCGTGGCGAGCCCTACCTGGGAGCCGAAGAGCGCGCCCGCCGCCAGATTCAGCAGTGGCCTGGGCACCAGCGCGGCGGTGCACAGCCCGTACGCGGCGGTGAACAGCACCACGGCCGCCGCGCCGGACAGTTGCGGCGGCCGGCCGTCGGCCAGCAGCCGCTGGGGCTGACACACCCAGACCGCGAGCGCGGAGCCCGCCAGCAGCGCGGCGAGCAGCCCCAGCCGCGACCACGGCGAGAGCAGCACCGCGCGGGCGCGGCGCAGAGCCGGTTTCGGGGAGGGGACGGCTACATCGAGCACCGGGGGAGCGTAACCGACCGGGATCGGCCGCCGCTGTGATGTCGTCGGGTTGTCGTCCGATCGTCGGCCGGTCGTCGTCGGTTCGGGACAGAACGCGGACCCGGCAACAACCCCTCGGCCACCGGGGGTTCGCCTTCGGCACACCGGTCCCGTGCGCAGCGAAAACCATTCGACGCGGACCGTACAGTGCGCAATGATCACGACATGTTCCGGTATGCCTTCCTTGCGCCGACGTCCGCCGCCGCGGACGCGCCGAAGGCTGCCGTGCTTCCCCTCGCCGCGGCCACGGTCCCATCGGTTACCGCCGCTTCCACACCTCTCGCGGCCGCCTGCCTCGACGGCGCCCGATCCTGACCCTCCTCGGATATTCCGACGGATCCCGCGAAGGGAGGGTCGGCCAGGCCCTGGGATCCGCGCTTCCCACCGCTGTTCCGAGGAGGAACGCCATGTCCAAGAAGACGTATGTGCGCACCAAGCCGCATCTGAACATCGGCACCATGGGCCATGTCGACCACGGCAAGACCACGCTGACCGCCGCCATCACCAAGGTGCTCAGCGAGCGCGGCTCCGGCTCCGCCTATGTGCCGTTCGACCGGATCGACCGGGCGCCGGAGGAGGCCGCGCGCGGCATCACCATCAACATCGCGCATGTCGAGTACGAGACCGACACCCGCCACTACGCACACGTCGACATGCCCGGCCACGCCGACTTCATCAAGAACATGGTGACCGGCGCGGCCCAGCTCGACGGGGCGATCCTCGTCGTCTCCGCGCTCGACGGCGTCATGCCGCAGACCGCCGAACATGTGCTGCTGGCCCGTCAGGTCGGCGTCGACCACATCGTCGTCGCCCTCAACAAGGCCGACATCGCAGACCCCGAACTCGCCGACCTCGTCGAGCTCGAGGTGCGCGAGCTGCTCTCCGCGCACGGCTACCCCGGCGATACCACGCCCGTCGTACGGGTCTCCGGGCTGCGGGCGCTGGACGGCGATCCGCGCTGGACCGGCGCGATCGAGGCGCTGCTGGACGCTGTGGACATCTACGTACCGACGCCCGTGCGCTACACCGACGCGCCCTTCCTGCTGCCCGTGGAGAGCGTGCTGACCATCACCGGGCGCGGCACGGTGGTCACCGGAGCCATCGAGCGCGGCACGGTGCGCGTCGGCGACCGCGTCGAGGTGCTCGGCGCCGGGGTGACGACGGTCGTCACGGGCGTCGAGACCTTCGGCAAATCGATGGAGGTGGCCGAGGCGGGCGACAATGTCGCGCTGCTGCTGCGCGGGGTGGCGCGGGACGCGGTGCGCCGCGGCCATGTGGTCGCGGCGCCCGGCAGCGTCGTGCCCCGGCGGCGGTTCACCGCGCGGGTGTACGTCCTGTCGGCGGCCGAGGGCGGCCGGCGCACCCCGGTGGCCACGGGCTACCGCCCGCAGTTCTACATCCGTACGGCCGATGTGTCCGGCGCGGTGGACCTCGGGGCCGCCGGAGTGGCGCGCCCCGGCAACACCGTCACCATGACGGTCGAGCTCGGCCGCGCCCTGCCGCTGGAGCCGGGGCTCGGCTTCGCGATCCGGGAGGGCGGCCGCACGGTGGGCGCGGGCACGGTGACCACCATCGCCGATCAGCCCGGCCGGCCGTAACCGCGACCGGGCCCCGCTCGCCCGCCGGCGCCAGGGCGCGGGCGGGCGGGGCCGCGGCGGGGGATCCGGCCCGGCACAATGAGAGGGTGGATGAGCCGATACCCGTGACCCGCGCCGTGGACGGCGGCACCGCCAAGCTGATGCCGGACCTGGACCGCCCGCGCGCCTGGCTGCTCACGGTGGACGGCGCCCCGCAGTCGTATGTCGATCTGGACGACCCCGGGCATCTCGAGTTCGAGTACGCGCGGCGGCTCGGGCATGTCCTCGACGCGACCGGCGACCCCGGCGCCCCGCTCGACGTACTGCACCTGGGCGGCGGGGCGCTGACGCTGCCGCGCTATCTGGCCACCACCCGCCCCGGCTCGCGCCAGGAGGTGATCGAGGCCGACGGCGGGCTGCTGGATCTGGTCGGCGAGCATCTGCCGCTGCCGGAGGGGTCGGGCATCACGGTGTGGCGGGCGGACGCCCGTACCGCGCTGGAGGCCGCGCCCGAGGCGTCCGCCGATGTCATCGTGGCCGATGTGTTCGGCGGTTCGCGGGTGCCCGCGCATCTCACCTCGGTCGCGTACGCCCGCGCCGCCGCGCGGGTGCTGCGGCCGGGCGGGCGGTATACGGCGAATCTGGCCGATGGCGCGCCGTTCGCCTTCCTCCGTTCCCAACTGGCCACGTTCCGAGCGGTGTTCGGGCATCTGTGTCTGATCGCCGAGCCCGCGATGCTGCGTGGCCGCCGGTTCGGCAACGCCGTGCTGGTGGCCGCGCAGACCGAGCTGCCGGTGGGCGTGCTGGCCCGGCGCGCCGCGGCCGACGCCTTTACGGCCCGCGTCGAGTACGGGGAGGCGCTGGAGCGCTTCATGGGCGGGGCGGCGCCGGTGCGGGACGAGGACGCGGTGCCGTCGCCGGAGCCGCCGCGCGGGGCCTTCAGCGTGGGCTGACCTCTCTCGCCCGGGGAGGGTGGCTGTGGCCCGTGAACGGGCTCACGCTCCGGCCGGCGGGCATGCTGGGGCTGCGCCCCGGTCCTCAAGTGCCGGGGGACGGGCCTGATTTCGCCGCGACGGCCGGGCTCTCCGTCCCTTCGGCCATGGGGCCGGGGGCGGCCGGTCCGCCCTCGGCGACGGGCACCGTCTCGCGCCGCCGCAGCCGTCGTACGTCCGGCACGGTCAGCACCGCCAGCGTCAACGCCAGGATCAGTGCCGAGCAGCCCCACAGCGAGGCCGTCCGCCCGAAGGCGGCCTCGGCCGGGCCGGCGAGCGCCGTGGCGAGGGGCAGCATGGCCACGGAGCCGAACCAGTCGTACGCCGAGACCCGCGACAGCTTGTCCTCGGGAATCTCCTGGTGCAGCGCGGTCATCCAGGACACGCCGAACACCTCGATCGACACCCCGGCGCCGAACATCACCGTGGCCAGCAGGGGGACGGACAGAGGGACGGCGAGGGCGGCCGACGGCAGGGCGAACGGCAGCACACACAGGGAGCCCGCCAGCAGCATGCGGCGCGGACGCCAGCGCATCATGATCAGCCCACCGAGAACGGTGCCCGCGCCGAACGCCGCGAGGGCGAACCCCCAGGGCCGCGCCCCGCCCAGATGGTCCTCGGCGACCAGCGGGCCGTACACCGCCTCGGCCGCTCCCACCACGGCGTTGACGACCGAGAACTGCACGACGATCGCCCACAGCCAGGGCCGTCCGATGACTTCCCGCCAGCCGTCGCGCAGATCCCGCAACATGCCGCCGCCGCGCTCCCGCTGGGCCACGCCGCTGACGTCGAGGAGGGAGCGCAGCGCGCCCGCGGCGGCGAAGGCGGCGGCGTCGAGGGCCAGCATCCACCCGGGCCCGACGAACGCGATCAGCGCACCGCCGATCGCGGCGCCGCCGATCTGCGCGCCGTTCACGCCCATCCGGAAGAGCGCGAAGGCGCGGCCGGCGTGTTCGCTGGTGACGGTGGAGAGCAGCATGCCCTCGGCGGCGGGGGAGAAGAACGCCTGCCCGGTGCCGCCGAGCGCGGCGAGCACGGCCATCTGCCACAGCCGTGCCTCGCCGGACAGGACGAGCGCGGCGAAGACTGCCTGCGACAGACAGTTGAGCGCGTTGGCGGCGACCATCACCCGGTGGCGCGGCAGCCGGTCCGCCAGCGCGCCGCCGATCAGCAGGAAGACGACGAGCGGAAGCGTACGGGCCGCGGCGACGAGCCCGACGTCACCGCCGTCCCCGCCGGCCCCCAGAACCGCGAACGCCGCCGCGATGAGGGCCCCGGAGTTTCCGAGGCCCGTCACCACGGCGGCCGTGGTCAGCAGGGTGTAGTTGCGGCCGGCCCAGGCGGGGCGGCACGGTCGGGGGCGCGGGGCCGGGGGTGTGGTCACGTCCGGACTATCCCTGGGGGCGGGCCCCGGCGTCCAACCGTATTCCGGCCGCGGTGACCAGGACGATCAGGAGCCGGTGGACTTCACCGGGCGAAGGGTGCTCATGATCTTCTTGATGGTCGCGTCCGGGACCTCGTCCTTGACGCCCTTGGCGGAGTAGAGCACCCAGGTCGCGAAGTCGCCATTGGTGTCCGTGTAGGTGACGGTGACGGACTTGCCGTCCGTGGTGCACTTGTCGGTCTTCTTGACCCCGGTGACGGTGGCCGACGAGGTGTAGCCCTTGAGCCCGTAGTCGCTCGTGAACTTCTTGGCGTCGGTCACTTCACGCTTGCCGGTCTGTTTCTGGTCGAAGGCCGCGTACACCCAGTTCTCGGCCTCGATCTTGGCGGCCGACGCCTCGCTCTTGGCTCCCTGGGCGCCCTTGCTGCCCACGCCGGCCACATCGCTCTTGTCCTCGTAGCCGCCCTCGTCCTTGACGGTGCAGTAGTCCTTCTTGTACCTGGCCGGGGCGGACATGACGACGAGCGGCTTGCCCTTGTCGTCCTCGAAGCCGGTGCTCAGGTCCGGCGATTCGACCACCCAGTTCGCCGGTACGTCGAAGGCGTTGTGCCGCTTGGGGCTGACGACCGGCTTCCAGCCGGGTATGACCGGCTTGACGGTGCCCTCGTCGCCTCCGCCACGCGGGTTGTCCGAGCCGCCGGCGGAGGGGTCCTCGGCCGGAGCGGACGACGCCGGAGCGGACGAGGAGGCGGCGGGCTTCTTGTCCGCGCCCTTCTTCGACTCGTCGCTCTTGCTGCCGTCCTTGCTCAGGACCAGCACACCGGTGATCGCGGCCGCCGCGACGACCGCCACCGCCGCCACGATCGCGATGGTCGCCGTGCGCTTCTTGCCGTCCCGCGGCGGCTGCGGCGCGCCGGGCGGCGCGGACGGGGTGCCCCAGCTCTGGCCAGGCTGGTCCTGCGGCCGTCCGTAACCCGGGTGCTGACCGGGCTGACCGGGCTGGCCCGGCTGCGGCTGCTGCGGCTGGTGCTGCGGCGGCTGCTGATACGGATTCGGCTGGTGATAACCCGGCTGCTGATACGGGTTGGGCTGGCTGTACCCCGGTTGCTGATAGGGGTTCTGATGCCGGTTCTGGTCCTGCGGGTTCTGCTCGCCCCCGGGCGGCTGCTCTCCTGGCCACATGGCCAGTAACCATAGAGGGGGGTGGCGACAGCTGCTACGGCCGCCCCTTCCCACCGTTTACTACTGAGTGGTAACTTCCGGGCATGTCAGAGACCCTGCCCTCCGTCGGCGAGATGCTCGCCGCCACGGTGCCCATGGTGCGCACCCTGAATCTGGAGTTCATCGAGGCGTCGGCCGAGCGTGCCGTGCTGTGCCTGCCGGACCAGCCCGAATTCCACAACCATGTCGGCGGACCGCACGCCGGCGCGATGTTCACGCTCGCCGAGTCCGCGAGCGGTGCGATCGTCCTCGCCGCGTTCGCCGATCAGCTCGGCCGGGCCGTGCCGCTGGCCGTACGCGCCGAGATCGGCTACCGGAAGCTCGCCAAGGGGCCCGTCACCGCGACCGCCCGGCTCGGCCGCCCCGCCGCCGAGGTGGTCGCCGAGCTGGACGCGGGAGAGCGCCCCGAATTCCCGGTGAACATTGAGATCACGCGCGAGGACGGCGCGGTGACCGGCGAGATGTCCATCATCTGGACGCTGCGGCCCCAGTCCTGAACCGGGGCCGCGGCCCCGGGCCGACGGCCCCGGTAGGAGTCCGACGCGACCCGGAGCCCGACCTGGGGATGATGGCGACCGTGCGCTGATTGAGTAGGCTTCCCGGCGTGCGCCGAAATCGGCGCACGCCGGCGAAGAGATCGGCATACGGGGAGGAACCGGCGTTGCACATCGAGGAATGGCTCGAGACCGTACCCGCGATCAGCGTTTATCTTCTCGTGGGTGTGGTCATCGGCCTGGAGAGCCTGGGCATCCCGCTTCCCGGAGAGATCATTCTCGTCAGCGCGACCCTGCTGGCGGCCTCACAGGACCACATCAACCCCTACATCCTCGGCGGCAGCGCCATCGCGGGCGCGGTGATCGGCGACTCCATCGGCTATGTGATCGGCCGCAGGGGCGGTGAACCCCTGCTGGCCTGGCTTGGCCGTAAATTCCCCAAGCACTTCGGCGCCGAGCATGTGGCGACCGCCGAGCGGTCCTTCCAGAAGTGGGGCATGTGGGCGGTCTTCGTCGGCCGCTTCATCGCGCTGCTGCGCATCTTCGCGGGCCCGCTCGCTGGTGTGCTGCGCATGCCGTACTGGAAGTTCCTCATCGCCAACGTCCTCGGCGGCATCGTCTGGGCGGGCGGTACCACCGCGGTCATCTACTCCGTCGGCAAGGTCGCGGAGGACTGGCTCAAGCGGTTCTCCTGGCTCGGGCTCGTCGTGGCGCTGCTCTTCGGTCTCGGCTCGATGCTGGTGATGAAGTGGCGCTCGAAGAAGACCCAGCAGAAGGCCACGCCGGTGGCGACGGCGGAGGCCGGGCCCGACGCGGCCGAGCCGGAGCCGGTCTCGGCCGCCGAATAGGGCCCTGGATCAGAGCGCATGGAGCGGGCGGGGAAATGGAAGCACGAGCATTGATTGCCGCGGTGGGCGGCAAAGAGCCGACGATCGCGCCGGAGGCGTTCGTGGCCCCCACGTCGGTCGTGATCGGTGATGTCGTCCTGGGTGCGCAGTCGAGTGTCTGGTACCAGGCCGTGATACGCGGCGACGGCGGCCCCGTCGTCCTCGGCGCGGAAAGCAACATTCAGGACAATTGCACCGTGCATGTCGATCCTGGGTTTCCGGTCTCGATCGGTGAACGGGTGACGGTCGGCCACAACGCGGTGCTGCACGGCTGCACCGTCGAGGACGACGTGCTGATCGGCATGGGGTCGACGGTCCTGAACGGTGCCCACATCGGGGCGGGCTCGCTGGTCGCCGCCCAGGCGCTGGTGCCGCAGGGAATGCGGGTGCCGCCGGGCTCGCTGGTCGCGGGCGTCCCGGCGAAGGTCAAGCGGGAGCTGACCGATCAGGAACGAGAGCTCATCGGGCTGAACGCCGCGGTGTATGTGGAGCGGGCGAAGCAGCACCGAGAGGTGTTCCAGGGGGACGAGGGCTGAGCGGCCCAGGGGGAGGTGCCGAGCGGAAGCCGTGCGCGTGTGCCCGCCCCGGCCATGCTGCCCAGGGGGAGGTGCCGAGCGGAAGCCGTGCGCGTGTGCCCGCCCCGGCCATGCTGCTCAGGGGGAGGTGCCGAGCGGAAGCCGTGCGCGTGTGCCCGCCCCGGCCATGCTGCTCGTTCTACGGCGCCCGGCGCGACGGCCTGGCCGTGGCCCAGCGGTGGGCTACGTCCCAGGTGCCGCCCTCGGCCGTGGCGCTGCGCAGGCCGTGCAGGGTGTCCGGCCCGGCGAGCGCCGGAAGGCGGGAGTCCCGCAGGGAGGCGAAGGCGTAGGCGCGGGCCGGCCCAGCTTCGCGGCCCAGTCGCGGGCGATGGGCAGCAGGCGCGGATAGAACGCCTCGCGCAGCGCGCGCACCACATCGGGCAGGTCATGGGTGAAGTAGCGGTACTGACCGGAGCCGAAGTGGTGGCGGGCCATGTCGACGGTCGTGCGGAAGCGGTCGGTCTCGTCGTAGAGGCCGGCGATCTCACGGCACTCGCCGGGGGTGAGGAGCCGGCCGGTGAGCGCGTTGCCGTACGCGTCGAGTTCATCGGCGAGGGTGCCCCAGTCGCCTGCCGCGACGCGGCGGGCCACCTGGCTCGCGGGGGGAAGGGTCTCGGTCATGGTGAGGACGTTCCTTCGCTCTGGCCGGTCACGGGCAGGTGCACCGCATCAGAGGAGCGTCGGCTGCAGGACGCCCTCGTGGGTGAGGAGCCGGACCTTGCGTTCGACGCCGGCCGCGTAGCCGCGCATGCTCCCGTCCGCGCCGATCACGCGGTGACACGGGCGCACCAGCAGCAGCGGGTTCGCGCCGATCGCCGCGCCCACGGCCTGCACCTGCCGGCCCGCCACGCCGAGCCGCTCGGCGATCCTGCCGTAGGTGGTCGAGGTGCCGTAGGGGATCTCCTCCAGCGCGCGCCACACGCGCTGCTGGAACGCCGTGCCGCTGGGTGTGCGGGCGATGTCGAACTCCGTGAGTTCGCCGGCGAAGTACGCCGTCAGCTGCCGGGTGATCTCTTTGAAGCCGTCGGGGTGGTGGAGCCAGTCGGGCCCTACGGCCGGAGCGTTCTTCTGTCCGGGCGCGGACAGCGAGGTCAGGGTGGTGCCGTCCGCGGTCTCTTCGCCCACCAGGAGCAGTACGCCCAGTGGGCTGTCCATCGTCGTGTACGCGGTCATCGTCGCGTCCCTTCCGTTCGTTCCCATTCACCGTCGACAATGCGGCGTCGCGACGGTGATTGCTGGCGGGATTCGGACATCACGCTGCCGCGGCCCGAGCGCACCGCGGCGGCGCACCGCGGCGGCGGACCGGGGCGTATCGGGGACAAGGGGGAACCGGCGGAATCGATCAAGCGTCCCGCTGATCCCGGTGCCGGACGCGGCGAGCGTCGCGGCCATGCGATGGCTGCGCGACGCGGCCGGGATGGATGCCGGTCCGGCCACCGGCGCCCAGCTGTGGGGTGTCTGCCCTCTGGTGGCCCGGACGCTCGCGGGCGGCAGGCGCGGCGGCGTCGTCACCCTCATCGGTGACGCCGCCGACCCCTACTGCCACACGTTCCCCGACCCGGAGTGGGTACGGAAGCGAGGCCTGGATCCCACCGGATACGTAGCCGACCTCGAACGGTTCGCCGCCACCGGGCAATGGCCGGAGCCGACGGCAAAGACGGCACAGAACGGCACAGAACGGCATGGACCCGCTCAGGCCGGCCTCGGCCGTCGCTTCGCCGGCCTCAGCCCGTCGCCAGCAGCAGGGTCCCCGCCAAGGCGAGCCCGGCGCCCGTCGCCTGGACCGCGCGCAGCCGCTCGCCCAGCAGTCCGCGGGCGGCGAGGGCGGTCACCACCGGGTAGAGGGAGGCGAGCACCGCGGCGACGGTGACCGGGCCGTGGTGGGCGGCCAGGTTGTACGTCCCGTTGGCGGCCACGTCGGCGAGGCCCACGAAGGCGAGCGCGGGCAGGGACGCCCACACCACACCCATGCCGCCCTCGGGCAGCCCGGGGTTTCCGCGCCGTACGGAGGCGAGGAGCGCGGTGCCGCCGACCGCCACATTGCACACCCGCTGGACGAACAGCGCGAGAAAGAGCTCGGTCAGCGTGGTCGACGCCTCGGCGATCAGCGCCATCACCGAGCCGAAGCCCAGGGCGGCGACCAGCGTGAGCAGCAGCGTCTGCCGCTGGACGGGTGCACCGCCGGTCTGCGGTCCGCTCGCCAGGACGACGCCCGCCACGGCCACCACGATCCCGGCGATCTGCAGCAGGCCGGGCCGCTCGCCGAGCACCAGCGCGACGCCGAGGGGCACCACGACCCCGCCGAGCGCGCCGAGCGGGGAGATGACGCCCATCGGGCCGAGAGCGAGGGCCCGGTAGAAGCACAGCATCGCGGCCGGGCCCACCACGCCGGCCGCTGCGGCGAACCACAGCTGCGGCCCCGCCTCGGACCAGCCGCCGGTGGCCACCACGATGGCGCCGAGGACGGCCACCGCGATGGTCTGCGAGACGACGACCACGGTGAGCGCGGGCGTACGCCGGGTGAGCAGCCCTCCGCCGAAGTCGGCCAGCCCCCACAGCAGGCTGGTGGCAAGAGCGAAGAGTGCGGACATGGTGAAACCTCGCCGTACAGTGTGATGGACAGGGGAGTACACCCCACCGTAGTTCAATCTGTTCGACTATGCCATTCATAATACTGGACGGACCGTGACGGACCTCGATCAGCTCACGCAGTCGCTCGCCCGCAATCTCAAGCGCTGGCGCAATGAGCGCGGCTACACCCTCGACGCCCTCGCGGCCCGCGCCGGGGTCAGCCGCGGGATGATCATCCAGATTGAGCAGGCCCGTACGAACCCGAGCGTCGGCATCACCGTCAAGCTCGCCGACGCGCTCGGGGTGAGCATCACCACGCTGCTCGACTACGAGCGGGGGCCGCAGGTCCGGCTCGTCCCCGCCGACCAGGCGGTGCGGATGTGGTCCACCGAGGCGGGCAGCTACACGGCGCTGCTGGTCGGCACCGATGCGCGCGGCCCGCTGGAGATGTGGGAATGGCGGCTGATGCCCGGGGACGGCAGTGACTCCGATCCGCATCCGCCCGGCACGGTGGAGCTGATCCATGTGACGGCGGGGGAGCTGACGCTGCTGGTCGGCGGCGAGGCGCACACCGTACCCACCGGCACCTCGGCCACCTTCGAGGCGAACACGCCGCACACCTACCGCAACGACGGTGAGACGCCGGTGGAGATGACCATGGCGGTGTCGGTGCCGCCCGCCCGCTGAGACGGGCCGTCTCACGGGCGGTGCTAAGTTGGCCGTATGAGTACGCCGATGGATGCCTTCGACGAGGTCCGTCCCGCCGTCGAATGCCTGGATCTGCTGACCGCCCCCGTCGCCGAGGCGCTGCGCCAATGGAGCGGCTCGGAGCCGGTGGAGCAGGTGTTGTACGTGGACACGGACCCGGACAAGGCCGACACCGCCGTACTCGTCGAGAACTACGGCTCCTGGCTGCTGGAGCAGTCCGCCAACTGCGTGGTCGTCGCGAGCAAGCGGGGCGGCGACGTCACCCTGGCCGCCGCTGTGGTCCTGGCGCACACCCGCGCGGACGTCAATGGCCTCGTACGCCGCCATCTCGGCGCCCGCAAGGCGTCGTTCGCCCCGATCGAGACGGCGACCATCGAGAGCGGCATGGAGTTCGGCGGCATCACCCCGATCGGACTGCCCGCCGACTGGCCGCTGCTCCTGGACGCCGCCGTCGCCGACATTCCGTACGCGCTCATCGGCAGCGGCAGCCGGCGCGGCAAGCTCATCGTGCCGGGCAAGCTGCTCGCCGGGCTGCCGGGCGCGGTCGTGCTGGAGGGGCTCGGCGTCTGACGTACCGCCCGTGGACTCAGGCGTCGCGCCGGGAGAGGTCCAGGGACAGTGCGAGGGAGTGCTCGGTGAAGCCGAGGCTCCGGTAGAGCCGCTCGGCGTCGTCCGTGGCGTGCAGATCGACGCGGGTGACGCCCTGCCCGGAGAACCAGTCCAGCAGCGCCTCGGTCGTGGCGCGCGCGTAACCGCGGCTTCGGTAGCGGGGATCGGTGCACACATTGAAGATGAACCCGAAGCGCCCCGTGGGATGGCGGGGCGCGGGCAGCCGCTCCTCCATCCGCCCGACCGCGCACGCTGCCAGATGCGGCGCCCCGGCCGCCTCCCCGGCCACCACGAACGCGCCGAGCCGGCCCCCCGGCTCCGCCAGCTGCCGCCGCACCGACTCCTCGGCGCTCCGTTCCCAGGCCCCCGGCTCGTCCCGGCCGCGCATCGCCTGGAACATCAGACGGCGCAGCCGGACCAGTTCGGCGGCATCGGAGGGGCGGGCGGCACGTATCGCGATCATGCGCCGACACTAGATGAATGAGTCCAAGGGGTGCCGTCGCGGTTAGTGATCGTAGGCGATCAGTGACCGCTTGATGGGTTGCCCTTCCTTGTCGTTGTGCCAG